>DBFZQW010000180.1:0-2966 GCA_048521445.1 Collinsella sp.
CTTCCGGAACGATTCCGTATCCCCATCGTGCTCTATTACTATCTGGGCTTTTCGACCTCAGAGATTGCCGAGTTGTTGCATGTACCAGCCGCGACCGTTCGAACGCGTTTAGCTCGTGGTCGATCGAAGCTCAAATTCATCCTAGAGGAGGGCGACCGTGAAATCCAACCAAATCAAGCAGGCCTTCGAGTCCATCCAAGCCGATAGCAATCTTGCAGATCGCGTCCTTAATACCGCTGCGGGTGAGCCGCTTCATCGAAAGGGCCACGCGAAGTCTCTCTATGTTGCCGTAATCGGATGTCTCGCCGGAGTGTTGGCGACCGGAGGGGTCGCCTACGCCGTTATCAATTCCAGCTATTTTGCCTCAGCCTGGGGAAACCACGGCAATGGGGATTCCATTACCTGGACCAACGGCGGCTCATCGGGGGCTAAATACACCTACACCAGAGAGTTTGGTGACGGCATTGCGCCCCAAAGCCTGGAGGGTGCAGTCCAGAAGGTTAATCTGTCCGTCGAGGGTAACGGCTATACGCTTGATATCCATGAGATGGCTATCGATAAAAACGGTTGCGGTGCCGTGACGTTTACGCTGTCCAATCCAAATGGCGTTAACTACTACAAGCCGGCAGCAGAGACGGGCGAACTTGTTCTCTATGGTGAAGAAGAACAAGGCATCGGCACGCCCAGCATGAACTTCGGCGAGGAATGGGCTGACACACGCTGCACCATTGATAAGGACACATCAAGCGACACGGTCATTAATGGCACGATGTACTTTGCCTCTATGGATCGCGAGCGAGGTTTTCAACATGCGGTCACCTGGAATATCTCGTGGACCGAGGGCGAAGGCGAGGATGCGAAGCCGTTCGAGGCATCGACGCCCGAGTTTAGCGTTGGAGCTTACGTCGATACAAAGGAACTCCGCTCCGATGACTCGCCTCTCGAGATCAGCCCGTTTTCTATCCAGACACACATCGATGATCTGGGCATTGATGCAGTTGATAATAAGCTGACCGTCAGCTACAAGGATGGATCGGAGCAGATTGTCGAAGATGACGACGCAGGGGTGTTCAACTTATATTTTTCTTATGCGCGCAATAGCGGAGAGAACATCTGGCTGCCAACGAAGTTGATCGATGTCGACCAAGTGGTCTCAGTAACGCTTGAGGGCACGAGGTGCACGTCAACAGGAGAGACCGAAACAGAAGTACCCTTTACCATCGTTTATTCGTAAAGTCTGGGCCGCTTCCCAAGGGGGGAAGCGGCCTTTTTAGCGTTATATGGACGAGTGGATTGGACGTTATTCGTCTGATTCTCGGAAGAACGTGGCAAATGGATGCGGATCACCGTGAAGAGTGGTGTTTTCCCAGATAAAACCGACCAAAATAAACCTGTCCCTTTTTGGCAGGGAACGTTGCCCTGACGAGCGCGTCGGATTCCCGGGCCGGGCGGCACAGGGGTTAAGTTTGTCGCGAGTTCCGCACGAGCCGGAGGCCACTTAATGTGGCCTCCGTGCGAGCCAGGACTGTAGAGCAGCAAACTTAAACAGCGGGCCGCCCGGACCGGGAATCCGCCCCCGCGCACCGAAGGGGATTCCTTTTGTGTAGGCTTTGCGGAAATATACTCATTTTGGGATACGCCCGGCGGCGTGGTCTGTTGACGGCACAGCTAACGCCACGTATCCTATCGAACTGCGTGTTTCGTAGGGGGATGCTGACCCCTCGATTCAAGCCGTTGCACTTTACAGAAAGCTGGAATCATTCGAGAAGGAGTACGCTTTGCCTACTATTAACCAGCTGGTTCGCCAGGGCCGTCGTTCCGTGCCCAAGAAGTCCAAGAACGCTGCTCTGCAGCACAACTCCCAGAAGCGCGGCGTGTGCACCCGCGTCTTCACCACGAGCCCCAAGAAGCCGAACTCGGCTCTTCGTAAGGTTGCCCGTGTTCGCCTCGTCAACGGCATCGAAGTTACTGCTTACATCCCGGGTGAGGGCCACAACCTGCAGGAGCACTCCATCGTGCTCGTCCGCGGCGGTCGTGTCCGTGACCTCCCTGGTGTCCGTTATCACGTCATCCGTGGCGCCTACGACGCTGCTTCGGTCCAGAACCGTATGCAGGCCCGTTCCAAGTACGGTGCTAAGCGCCCCAAGGCTAAATAAGCCAGATAACGTTTTGATACTTTCGCCGTGTGCCGCCTAAGCGCCGCACGGTAGACACTTAAGGAGATTTCACATGCCGCGTCGTGCAGCAGCTAATCGTCGTGAGGTTCAGCCTGACGCCGTTTACAACAACCGCCTGGTGACTCAGCTCATCAACAAGGTCCTTCTTGACGGCAAGAAGGCCACCGCTGAGCGCATCGTTTACACCGCTTTCGAGATCGTTGCCGAGAAGTCCGAGGGTGGCGACGCTCTCGCTACCTTCAAGAAGGCTATGGACAACGTCAAGCCTACGCTCGAGGTTAAGCCCAAGCGTGTCGGTGGCGCTACCTATCAGGTCCCGATGGAGGTCAACTCCCGTCGTTCCACCGCTCTGGGTATCCGCTGGATCGTCAACTTCTCCCGCGCTCGCAAGGAGAAGACCATGGCCGAGCGTCTCGCCAACGAGATTCTCGACGCTTCCAACGGCCTGGGCGCTTCCGTCAAGAAGCGTGAGGACGTCTTCAAGATGGCCGAGGCCAACCGCGCGTTCTCTCACTATCGTTGGTAAGTTAAGGTAAGGAACTAACATGGCTAAGCCTAAGTACAAGCTTTCCGATACCCGTAACATCGGCATCATGGCTCACATCGATGCAGGTAAGACCACCACGACCGAGCGTATTCTTTACTACCCCGGTAAGACCCACAAGATCGGTGAGGTCCATGAGGGCGCTGCCACCATGGACTGGATGGTTCAGGAGCAGGAGCGCGGCGTAACCATTACCTCCGCTGCTACCACGTGCTTCTGGAACAAGGACGGTAAGGACTACCGCA
>DBFZQW010000181.1:0-3375 GCA_048521445.1 Collinsella sp.
GCTTAAAGCCCAGCTCGGTAAGCTGTGCCACGGCATCGTCGAGTGACACGCCCGCGCCATCACGCCAGCCGTTCACCTTGACCTGACCGTCACGGGCGGCAATGTCAGCCACCAACAGCTCGCCAAAGCCTTTGGCCGCCACCTCGGCAAAACCCGGCTCGGTCACCAGCACGGTGCCCAGCGCAATGCGGCGAGCACCATAGCCTGCCAACTCGTCGATGCGCGCGAGCGAGCGGACGCCGCCGCCCACGTCCACAGACAGGCCATCGACGCCGCAGATAGCCTTGATCGCCGCCGAGTTGGCGGCACATGCGTCCTCGTCCTCGCCGAAGGCAGCGGACAGGTCTACGACGTGCACCCAGCTCGCGCCCTGCTCGGCAAACGAGCGGGCGACTGCCACGGGATCGTCGGAATATACCTTGCAGCGGCTGCGGTCGCCGCGCTCCAGGCGCACAACCTTGCCGCCAATCAGATCAATTGCGGGAAACAGGATCATCGGCCGGCCTCCTCGACGATGTTGACGAAGTTCTTGAGGATGCGCTGCCCCAGCGCCGAGGACTTCTCGGGATGGAACTGGCAACCCCACACGTTGCCGTGACGCACGACGCACGGGAAGCTCCGCGTATAGTGCGTGCGCGCCAGCACATCGGCGGCATCGGCATCGTCGGCCACCGCGTAGCTGTGGGTGAAGTACATGTTGGCACCCTCGGCAAAACCAGTAAGCAGCGGATCGGCCGCACCGGCGGGCGTCATGTGCACCTGGTCCCAGCCCACGTGTGGCACCTTCAGGCGACTCGATTTCAAGCGCGTGCACGAGCCACGCATAATACCCAGGCCATCGACCCAGGGACCGCCAGCCTGCTCGGGGGTGTTGCCATCGGCAACCGCGCCCTCGTCCGCAGGCACGCCCTCGTTGCCGCGCTCAAAAAATAGCTGAAGGCCCAGGCAGATACCGAGCAGCGGAGTTCCGGCGGCGACGGCATCGAGCGCCGCGTCCGCCTCGCCGCTCTGGCGCATAAAGGCGATCGCGTCATAGAACGCGCCCACGCCCGGGATGACCAGGCCGTCGGCATTGCGGATCTGCTCCGGATCGTCCGACGTGCAGGCGACGGCACCGGCGCGCGCAAGCCCGCGCACGACGCTCGACAAGTTGCCCTTGTGGTAGTCGACCACCACGACCTTCGGTTCGCCCACGCGACCCCTCCACTTCTCATCATCCAAAACCACCACAAAGGTGCCTGTCCCCTTTGTGGTGGTTTTACCCTTGTGACGGTTACAGCGAGCCCTTGGTGCTGGGGATGCCCTGCACGCGGGGATCGAGCTCGCAGGCATGGCGCATCGTGCGGCCCACGGCCTTAAAGGCGGCCTCGATAATGTGATGCGAGTTGCCACCCGCCAGTTCGCGCACGTGCAGCGTGAGCTTGGCATCGCGTGCGAAGGCATAGAAGAACTCAACGGCCAGCTCGGTATCGAAGCTGCCCACGCGCTCGGTCGGCACGGGCAGCTCGCAGTAGGCCTGGCCGCGACCCGAAATGTCCACGGCGGCCATCACGAGCGTCTCGTCCATGGCGATCGCCGCGTCGGCAAAGCGCGTAATACCCGCCTTGTCGCCCAGCGCTTGGCAAAACGCCTCGCCCAACACAATGCCCGTGTCCTCGACGGTGTGATGCGCGTCGACCTCAACGTCGCCTACCGCATGTACCGTCAAATCGAACAGGCCATGGCGACCAAAGGCGTTGAGCATGTGGTCGAAAAACGGCACGCCGGTCGAGATATCGCACATACCGGTTCCATCCAGGTCGAGTTTGACGATAATGTCGGTCTCCCCCGTCTTGCGGGTCACCTCGGCATAACGGCCCATCTACATTTCCTCCTTCACCAGCGCGGCAAACGCAGCCAGCACCTCGTCGTTTTCCTGCGGCGTGCCCACGGTAATGCGCAGACAGTCCGCGAGCCCCGGCGCATAGCTAAAGTCGCGCACCAAAATCGAATACTCGTCGCGTAGACGCTCGCGTACGCGCGTAGCATGCAGCGTGCGTACGAGCACAAAGTTCGCCGCGCTCGGCCATGCCTCCACGGGCAGGCCCTCGGCAGCCATCGCGCGCAGGGCGCACAGCTCGCGCTCGCGCTCGGATGCGACCTGCGCCACCACAGGTGCATACGCATCGCGCGCACGCACGCAGGCAAGTGCTGCCGCCTGGCTCAGCACGTTAACTGAATAGATCTGGCGAATCGCCGCGAACACGTCGATGACTTCCGGCGCCGCGATCACGTAACCCAGACGCGTACCGGCAGCGCCAAACGCCTTGGACAACGTATGCAGAATCACCAGGTTGGGATGCTCGGCAATAAGCCCCTGCGCCGTGATGGCCGCGCCAAACGAATCGTCGGCAAACTCAACGTAGGCCTCGTCGACCATCACCATGCCGGGGCACGCATCGCACAGGGCCGCGACAAAGTCGAGCGGTGCCACGTCACCCGTAGGATTGTTGGGCGAGGTCACGATCGCTAGGTTGCACTCGGGCGCCGCTGCGAGCACAGCCGCTTGGTCGAGCCTAAAGGTCGCCGGGTCGCGCCACACATCGCGCACCTCGGTCTGACAGAGCGACGCAAAGAACGCGTACTCGCTAAAGCACGGCGGGCAGTTGAGCAGGGTCCGTCCCGCGCCGCCAAACGCCAGCAGGTAGTTATAGAGCAGCTCGTCGCCGCCATTGCCCACGCAGATGTTCTCGCGCGCCACGCCATGCCAAGTGGCCAGCTCGTCGCGCAGGTCGTTGGACATGGGATCGGGATAGCGATTGAGCGGGGTGGCGGCAAGCGCCGCATCGACCGCCTCGCGCACGCCGGCAGGCACGGGATAAGTGTTCTCGTTGGCCGAAAGGTTGATGCGCGTGGGCGTGAAGTTGGGATCGTAGGGCTCAATGCCGGCCAGATAGGGCTGGACGAGCTCCTTCATGCGCGGCGTGAGTTCGGCCATATTAGACCTCCTTGCCGGTTGTGCCAGCGCCTTCTGCGCTTGCAGCCGCCAGGTTCACGCCCTCGGCAACCGTCTCCACAGCGTCGCCCGGCCAGGCAACCTTGGTCAGGTCGGCCGCGGCGAGCGACTCGGCGCTCACGGCATCCTCGCCCTGCTCCAACACGCGGCGACGCAGTGCGGCCGAAAGCGCGTGTGCCCACAGGCCCTCGGCCTCGGCCAGGCGCTGCGTAGCGGGAGCGTCGGAGAGCAGGCCCTCAGGCGTATAGCAAATGACACTCGAGCGCTTAACGAACTCTTCGACCGAAAGCGGGTTGGAGAACATGGCCGTGCCGCCGGTCGGCAGCGTGTGGTTGGGGCCGGCAACATAATCGCCGAGCGGCTCGGAGCTCCAAGCGCCC
>DBFZQW010000182.1:0-4957 GCA_048521445.1 Collinsella sp.
GACGACACGGTAGTACGGACGCTTCTTAGCGCCGTGACGAGCAAGGCGAATCTTGACTGCCAAAGGAAACTCCTCCAACCAAGCAGCTTTAGGCTGCAACTACAAACAAACAGTTGAACATAATACGCCATCGACGCGGGCAGGTGAAGTCCGTGAGACCAACTTCTTCGGTGTAGTCGAGGGCAAATCCATATCTTAGACAAGAATTCGGGATTTGCAAGCACATACACGCACCCCACATGAGCTGCGCGGTATACTCATGACATGGAAAGACGCGAACATACATACGGTTATGAGGATGCCATGGGCGTCACGCCGCCTCCCTGGACGGGTCCGGCGGTGGGCCTGATGGACCTCGATGCGTTTTTTGCGAGCGTGGAGATGCTCGATCATCCCGAATGGCGCGGAAAGCCGCTCATCGTGGGCGGAGACGCCGATTCGCGTGGCGTCGTGTCCACGTGTTCGTATGAGGCACGTCGCTTTGGCGTGCACTCCGCCATGCCCTCAGCCGAGGCACGGCGCCTGTGTCCGCAGGCCATTTGGACGCACGGGCATTTCGATCGCTACCGCGAGGTCAGCGCGCAGGTCATGGCGATTCTTGCCGAGGAGACGCCGCGCGTGGAGCGCGTATCCATCGACGAGGCATTTATCGATATCACACCGGGTCGCTTTGCACCCGAGGACCCGCTGCTGGTTGCACGGCGTATAAGCGACCGTGTGGCAGCGCTGGGAGTAACGTGCTCCATTGGCGTGGGCTGCAACAAGACGGTCGCAAAGATCGCAAGTGAGCGGGATAAGCCGTTTGGGCTGACCATCGTGCGACCCGGAACCGAGCAGCGCTTTTTGGCCGCGCTGCCGGTATCTGCCATGAGCGGCATCGGGCGCTCGGCCGAGGAGCGACTGCGCCGCATGCGCATCTACACGCTCGGCGAGCTGTCACGCGCGCCGGAATCCACGCTAGCTGCAATTTTTGGCGTCAACGGCGAACGCATGCGCCAGCGTGCGCTGGGACTCGAAATCTCCGAAGTCACGAGTCTCGATGAAGAACGTGAGGTCAAGTCGGTAAGCAATGAGCGCACCTTTGCGAAAGATTTGACTGAGCGCGGGGACATCGAAGCGGCGATTGCGCTGTTGGGCGAGTCAGTGGGACGCCGCCTGCGCCGTCAGGGACTGACGGGCGCCACGGTGACGCTCAAGCTCAAGTATTCGTATGGAAGCGGTCGCTCGGCACAGCGCCGGCTGCCTCATCCGACCGACGATGAGAACATCTTTGTGGCGGTAGCGCTCGAGCTGCTCGACAACATCTGGCAGGAAGGCATGCATGTTCGCTTAGCAGGCATCGGCATGAGCGACTTTGACCATCAGGGCGGCATCCAGACCGACTTGTTCTGCGAAGTCGACGACCGCGGAGCCCAATCCAGTGACCGCCGCGAGCTCTCCGTCGCGATCGACGCCGTCCGAGACAAGTTCGGCGACACCGCCCTGTCTTTCGGCCGCCAATCCCGCTTCAACGATTAACCGCCTTTGGGCAAAAAGAAAGCCGGACAGGTGCGGAAAACCACAACTGCCCGGCGAAATGCGCGAGGCTAGCTAAAAAGCCCCGTATCAAATGAGCTACTAGAGGAGGTTGAGGGGGAGCTGGGGGGCGTCACCCCAGAGCTTTTCTAGGCGGTAGAAGTCGCGGGCTTCGGGAGTGAAGACGTGGACGACGACCGAACCATAGTCCATGAGCATCCAGGTCTTCTGCTCACGGCCCTCGATGGAGAACGGATGCTCGCCGCAAGCCTCGGCGACCTTCTCCTCGATCTCGTCGACGATCGAATCGACCTGGCGGTTGTTGGTACCGGTGGCAAGCACAAAGTAGTCGCACACGTCGGAAAGCTCGGTCAGGTCGAGTACCTGCACGTCCTCGCCCTTCTTGTCGTAGGCGGCCTGCGCGGCGGCGCGGGCGACATCCTCGGCGGCGACACCGCTCGCGGACAGCGAGGCGGCGGTGCGGTCGGACGTGGCGGCGAAGCTCTTGTGCTCCACACCTTCAAGAATCTGCTCGTCAGTCATGGTCTCGTCGGCCATGGAATACCTCTTTCTAGACACACCCGAGCTAGCGCAGCTGGGCGTAATGGTTGTAAATCGTAATAGCCGTGGGATAAAGATAGCGCCCGGACTGGATCACATAGACCAGACCCTGCGCAAAACAGGAGAAGAACAACTCGTCGAGCGAGGACTTCCCCACCATCTTGCGCAGCGCATGGGCATAGTCGCCGTGGCGGTTGGGCTCGATGGCATCGGCCACAAAGACCACCATATCGAGCGGCGTCATGTCGCAGGCACCCACGGTGTGACGGTCGACTGCCTGGAAAACGGCCGGCGACAGCTCGGGAAAAAGCTGCGGAAGCTCATAGGCGGCAACAGGGCCATGCAAAAGCGGCGTCGCGGCAGACGGAGAGCCGGCAACCTTGATGCCATAGTGAAGCGCGCGGGCCACGAGCTCGTCATCGGAAAGAACCTTGTCCCAGTCGTGAATTAAGCCGGCGGCAGCGGCATCAAAGCGGTCAACGCCGTAGACCTCGGCCAAGTGAAGCGCGGTCTCGGCAACACCCAGCGAATGCACATAGCGCCTGCGCTTATCTTTCATGCGAACATCGAGCAGCTCTTGAATGCGCTTGAGCAGCGCGCGCTCATCGCCCTCAAACTGATCCTCTACCGACAACGTAGCCCCCATCACTCAAAATCTTCTTGACCCAGATCGACATACAAACTGCGCTTGCGAATGTAGCCGAGCACAGACTCGCTCGTAAGATAGCGCACGCTCATGCCGCGGGCAACTCGCTTACGAATGTTCGTCGAGCTGATCGCCAGCGCCGGAATCTGAATATAGCGCACATCGAACGGCAGCCCCGACTCTTTGATTCGGGCACGCGCCGTATCGATATCAAAACCCGGTCGCGTCGCCGCAATAAAGGTAGCAAGCTCAGCGATTCGCTCGGCATCATGCCAGGTCACAATATCGATAATCGCGTCGGCGCCCGTAATAAAGTAGAGCTTTACCTGCGGCGGGTAAAAGTCGCGAAGGGCATGAAGCGTATCGGCCGTATAGGTCACGCCCGGACGGTCGATCTCGAAACGGCTCGCCAAAAAAGCCGGATTCGCGGCGGTGGCGAGGACCGTCATGGCATAACGGTCCTCAGCAGGCGTCACCGGTTTGTCGAGTTTAAAGGCAGGAGAGCCCGCCGGCATAAAGAGCACAGCGTCCAAGTCGAGCGACTCGCGCGCCTGCTCGGCAGTCACCAGGTGCCCGTAATGAATCGGGTCGAATGTGCCGCCCATAATGCCAAGCCGAAACTCTTTGCCCTCTTTTATGGGCAGCTCGGGCAAACCGATTCCACCGCGCAGCGACATGGCTTACTCGCCCTCCGAGGTCTCGGCATCGTCCGCGGCATCCGCCGCATCGACAACCTCGACGCCCTCATCCGCAGCGTCGGCCACGTCAATGGCCTCAACGGCAACGTCCTCGCCAGCGTCCTCGAGCTCCTCGTACTCCGAGAAGTCCTCAGCGCCCTCAAAGTCAAAGGCGCGCTGGCAAATGCGGACTTCGTCGCCCGCACGGCAACCGGCCTTCTCGAGCGCGTCATCAACACCCATACGCGCAAACTTATGCTGCAGGTAAATGACGGCTTCCTCGTTTTCCCAGTCGGTCTGAATGACCATGCGCTCGATGGCACGACCGACCACGCGGAAGGCATGGGGCTCTTCTTGAACAATGCGGAAACGCTTCTCACGCTGCAGACGGCGGCGCTCCCACTCATCGTCGCGCAGATCGACCGGCTCATCGGAAACCGCCAACTCGGCGCGCAGCTTAGCCACCTGCTCGCCCACGGCAAGCATCAGCGTGTTGAGGCCGGCGCCCGTCACGGCGGACACGGCAAAGAACATATGTCCGTCGTCGAGCGCGGCGCGCTTGAGATCGGCAATCTTGTCGGCCGTGCCCGGCGCGTCGCACTTGTTGGCGACGACGATCTGCGGACGCTCCGAAAGCTCGGCGCCATACTGCTCGAGCTCACGGTTGATGATGCGGTAATCCTCAACCGGGTCGCGATCCTCAAAACCGCCCGTCATGTCGACGACATGCATGATGAGCGCCGTACGCTCGATGTGGCGCAGGAACTGGTGGCCCAGGCCCTTGCCCTCGCTCGCGCCCTCGATCAAACCAGGAACGTCGGCAACGACGTAAGAATACTCACCGGCACGCACCATGCCGAGGTTCGGCACGAGCGTTGTAAACGGATAGTCGGCGATCTTGGGACGGGCGGCGCTCATGCGCGCGATGAGCGAGGACTTGCCCACCGAGGGGAAGCCCACGAGCGCAGCATCGGCCATAAGCTTCATCTCGAGCTCAATCCAGTGCTCCTCGGCCGGTTCGCCCAGCTGAGCGAACGCGGGCGCGCGGCGCACCGACGTCACAAAGTGCGTGTTGCCCAGGCCACCGGCACCGCCGGGCGCCACGACAACGCGCTCGCCATCGTGCACCAGGTCGGCAATATCGAACATCGGGGTCTGCGTCTCGGGGTCGAGCTCGCGCACCACGGTGCCCATGGGAACCTTCAGGATCAGGTCCTCGCCGCTCTTACCGTTACGACGGGCACCCTGCCCGTGCGTGCCGCGTTCGGCGCGGAAGTGATGCTTAAAGCGGTAATCGATCAACGAAGACAGCTGAGCATCGGCCTGGATGACGACATTGCCGCCACGACCGCCGTCGCCGCCATCGGGGCCGCCCTTGGGGACAAATGCCTCACGCCTAAACGACATGCATCCGGCTCCGCCGTCGCCGCCGCACACGTTAATGCGGCTGATATCGGTGAACTGTGACAACAGAATCGCCTCCTACAAAAAGAGGGAGACCCTTGAATCCTAAAACTCAAGTGCCTCCCACATATGTGCTCTATGAAGGGTGAATTAC
>DBFZQW010000183.1:0-5239 GCA_048521445.1 Collinsella sp.
TGTCGAGGAAGTGGACTGGAAGCGCCACACCGTCTTTGCCACGCAGGTCAAGGGCCGGGTGCCGGCCTACTTTGGCGACTGCCCCGGCGACATCAATACACACGTACTCGAGCGCATGCGCAAGGCGCTCAACGAGCACGCCGCGTATCCGTACCTTATGGGTAACGCACGGGCCCGCTTGGCGCAGGCTCGTCATACCGCCGAGATTTCGGGCGCGGGAACTAAACCGCTTATCAACCTGGGCGGCGATACCTGGGTGCTCTTCCCTTGGCTGGGCAGCTACGCCTTTTTGGCGCTCGAGCGCATGCTTAAGATTAAATGTGCCGCGGAGCTGGGCCTTCGCGGACTCGACCCATCGCGCCCGTACTTTATGCAGTTTAAGATGAAGGCCGACGAGGAGACGTTCTTTGAGGTGCTCGCCGCCGAGGCCGAGAAGGACTTCGATCCCATCGAGCTCGTCTATCCCGGCGAGGTGCCTTATTTTGACCGCTACGACGAGTTTGTTCCCGAAGAGCTCGTGCGCAAGGGCTTTGCCGAAGGCGTGCTCGACATAGAGGGCATGAAGCAGCGTGTCCGCAGCTGGAGCGACCACGCCTAAGACCCGTCTTTTTTGGGACGGGGAGACTTACTTGTCGTGAAGGACGGTGCCGAGGAAGTCGGTGTCGAAGGGCACAGCTTCGGCAAAGACATAGTCGCCGTCGCTGGCGATGAGCAGGTAGTTCTCCTCGCCGCCGAACTCCGCATCGCCGCATGGGACCACCCAGGCGTGGGCGAATACCTCGAGTGCCGCGGCAACGCAATCGCGCAGGAACGTCACGTCGCTCCCCCTGTTCGCACTCACGATATTGGCAACATAGATGCCCCCGGGGTTCAGGCTGCCTCGCACCAAACGCAATGCCTCAACCGTCGCCAGCTCGCGTACGGGCTCGGCACCGCCAAAGCAATCGCTCACGACCACGTCGTAGCGACGATGACCCACGCTCGTCACGCCCAGATACGAGCGAGCCTCGGCGGTAATCACTCGCAGGCGATCGCCCACCGTGCGCTCCAGCTCGTCCAGGTAGAACCAACGGCGCGCCAGGCGCGTAATCTCGGCATCGTACTCAACGACGTCCATGCGCAAGCTCTCGTGCGACATCAGTGCAAACTTGGGATAGGCAAACCCGCCGCCGCCCAGCATGAGCATACGGTCGATACCATGCCCGTAAGCATCACGCATTGCGTCCTCAGCCTCAAACACGTCGTCAAACGCGCGATAGTACGCAAAGACGGGCTCCGCCCAACGCTCGCCAACGTAGCTTGCGCTTTGGTAAACGCCGCCTTGCACCAATACACGGACTTCGTCGCCGCCCTCATCGTGCACGCGTTTCACACGCGCCAACCCATTGCGGGTTCGCGCAACCTGCAGACAGGCAGCACGGACAGCGACAGCGGCCGCGCCAAGCGCCGCGGCCCCCAGAGCAACGCCGGCAACGACGCCGGCAGAAACACTCGGCTTGTTCATCTAGAGCTCCTTTTGCAGATAAAGGCCATGGTCATAAAATCCAAGATGACGATAGTACTCACGTGTGCCAATCGCGCTAATCACGTTGATACGCGCATAACCCGCATCCCGGGCAATCTCGCACGCACGCTCTACGAGCAAACGCCCCAACCCGTGATGCTGCGCCGCCTGGCCTTGATCGCCCACGCGCGCCGCCATGCCATACACGTGAACCTCGCGAATCATCGCCTCGTCCGACACCGTCGGCAACTCGTCCGCATGCGCGGCAACAAACGCGCGGTCGGGCAGCGACAGGCGCAAAAAGCCCGCGATTTTGCCCTGCGGTGTCACCCACTGCAAAAAGCGCTCGTGCGTCACCGGCGTCTCGTACGCCACTTCCTCGTCAAGGGTCAACTCGTCCAGGTCGGCGCCCGCCGTGCTGATCTCGCGATAGCGAATCTCACGCACCGTCGCACCGTAACCCCGAGCAGCCAGGCGGTTCTCAACGAGCTGGCGCAGGTTGGGTTTCTTGTTGCCCACCATGATGTCGTCGGAGCTAAAGTCGCGGATCATGCGGCTGATACGGCAGAACGCCGGCGTCACCACGATGTCGTCGGCCAACACATCGAGCAGCTCTTCCTCGGTATAGGGACGCCACTCGCCGCGCTCGTAGCAGCCCACCAGACGCGAGCCCTCGATGAGCGCACACGGGTAGACCTTGACCTCGTCGGGCATAAAGGCCCCCTCGGTCATAAAGCGCTCGTAGTCGCGCTTGTCTGCCTCGGGCGTGGCGCCCAGCAAGTTGAGCATAAAATGCGCGTGGATCTTAAAGCCAAACAGGCGCGCGAGCGAAAACGCCCGCTCGATCTGCGCCACCGAAATGCGGCGCTCGTTGATATCGAGTAGATGCTGGTCAAGACTCTGAATACCCATCTGAATCTTGGTGCAGCCCAAGCGGCGGATAAGTGTGAGGGCCTGCGGCGTTACGGCATCGGGGCGTGTCTCGATAACGAGCCCCACCACGCGATGCTTCGCCGTCTCGTTGATGCGCTGCTGATGCTCAAGTTCCTCCATCGTTGCCGCCTGCCACTCGGCAACCTCGCCCCACGGCGTGCCAGGGCCGTACAGACGACGCACCGCACGGTTGTAGCCGCCCACAGCAACATCCACGCGCTCCTGCTCTCCTGCAACACCGCTCGCGAGCTCGGCCTCGTCTGTCGCAATGCCGGCAGCCCGGTAGCGCTCGCGACGCCCCGCCACCACCGGCGGCAGGGCGTCGGCGGGCGCATCGTCGAGCAGGCGCCCCGCCTCGGCACGACTGATGCCCGGACGCGCCAACATGGGATTTGCCGCCACGCCCGCCACCGCATCATCATTGAGTGCACGGAAGAGCTCCGACATAAACCATGCCTGATACCCTTGCGGATAGTCGCTCCAGGTACCGCCAAGAACGATAAGCTCGATCTTGTCGGTTGCATGCCCCATCTGCGAAAGCGCGGTCAGGCGAGCGCTCACCTGCAGATACGGGTCGAAGCAGTTTTGCTCCGCACGGGCGCATGCCGGCTCGGCGTGCAGATAGCTTTTAGGCATGCGCAGGTCGTTGGGGCAAAACAGGCAATCGCCCGAGCACGGCCAGGGCTTGGTGATGACGGTAATGGTCGCCACGCCCGAAGCCGTGCGACGAGGCTTCATGCGTAGCACCTGCAGCAGTTGACGCTCCAGCTCCGCATCGACATTCCATCCAGCCCAACGAGCCGGCTCCTCACGTTTAACCCGCTGGTAGAACGGCAGCAGACGGCGCTTGGCCAAATCTCGTTTGTCGGCACCCTCGCGGCGCGCCTCGGCATGTATCAATTTGACGAGCGCTTTGTCGTCTACGGTCTCGCCGCGACGCAGAGCCTCGAGTATCTTCAAGATAATCTGTTCCATGCCCCCATTGTAAAGGCAAAGGCGCCGAAGCCGATCTCGGCTTCGGCGCCTTCATCAAACAGCGCGTCTAAGCATCTATGCTTGCGGACCAGCCCGCAGCCATCATTCCGAATCAAACGACATGTCGCCCGAACCGACCTCAAAACGATACGTAGCAGACTTATCGCCGTTATCGAATTCAAGATTCAAAATAGTCTCACCGTCGTAGTCAAGCGGAAGGAAATCGCTCTCGAAGTCACCGCTACCCAGAGTAAGGCTCGCCGTAAAGCCCGTAGAGTTCGGAACCGTTACCTCCACATCGCCCGAGTCCACGCTCACGTCCATCGACTTCGCGGGGGCCTGGTAGAGCTCGAACGTCGCATCGCCCAAACCGACCTCGGCATTCAGAGTGTCGGTCACGGTGCCCGCAAACGCGACGTCTCCCGAGCCCAACGTCAAATCAAAGTCGTGGCACGCAATGTCCGCGACCGTCAGGTCTCCCAACCCCACGTTTGCCGTAATGCCCATCATGTTATCGGCAAGCTCACGCGGCAGTTCAATGGTGACCTTACGGTCATGGGCGCGCTCGTCATCGCAGTCGAACTGGCTAATCTTGAGTGTAGAGCCCTCGATCTTAACCAGATTCTGAGTGGCGGCATCGGAAGCAGACGCCCCCTTTGCAACGCGCCCGCTTTCGATGACACGCACCGGTCCGCCAGAGACACGTTTAATCTCGACCGTCCCCGACGTCACATCCAAGTCGAGCGATTGGAACGCGTCTTCGTCAAAAGTCGTGCTCGAAAGCTGCTGAGGCCGAGCGGAATAGTTACCGCCATCGTTCATAAAATCGTCGTCGTCAACCGCATCGTCCATACCAGACAAGCCGGATACAACATCGTCGAGGTCCCACGGGCCATCAAAATGAATCAAAGTCCGCGAAGTGCCAAAGACAAGCCCGATGATGAGAACAAACGCTCCGATGCCAACGCCCAAGCGTACCTTGGATTCATGCGAAAGCTTCATCATTCATCACCTTCTTTGGCACTCGACTCAGCGGTGGTCGCGGCAGCCATGTCAGCGTCAACCGCTGTGGAAACGTCCTCCCCCTTAGTCCCAGCTGTCACCGGTGCCGGACCAACCTGAATATCCCCGCGCGCCCAATCACCATCGAGCGCACGCGCAACCCAGTGATAGATGGGAATCGTAAAGAAGATCAGCGCGGCAAAGGGGCCGGCGCCAAACAGGAACATCAGCAAAAAGAACAGCAGCCAACACACGGCCCAATACGGGAACGACTGGAACGGGCCCTTCACCGGAGTCGAGCCAACTGCGCCGCCACTCGTCGCCTGAGCCGTCGCCGCATTGGCAGCCTGCGCACTCCAGCTTGCCGCTTGCGCTGCCTTGGCTGCCGCGTCACTCGCCTGTGTTGCCGCCTCGGTAGCTCGTGCCGCCGCCTCATGGGTGCGTGCGCGCTCTGCCGCCTCGGCCTCGCGCTGACGAGCGCGGTCCTCGTTCTCAAACTCGATATCGTCCTCGATCTCATCGCTCGGATTGAGCAGCTCGTCCAAGCTCACACCGTAGAGCTTAGCGAGCGAGATCAGGTTCTCGGTATCGGGCGAGCTCTCCGCACGCTCCCATTTACTGACCGCCTGGCGCGACAGCCCCAGCTTTCGCGCCAGCCCTTCTTGGCTAAAGCCCTTGCGACGGCGAAGGTCGGCGAGCCGCTGCGCAGTTTCTACATTCATGGTTCCTCCTATGTGATGCCAGCCGTGCCGCCGGACCGTTTTTGTTCTTAAGGCGCCTTGCACAGTTAAAAATCTATCCGCCACCGCCAAAAGCATGCCACCT
>DBFZQW010000184.1:0-11477 GCA_048521445.1 Collinsella sp.
CGAGCGTTACTTCACCGCGCTTGACGAGCTTGCGTCCGCTGCCGACGTCGACGCCGTCTACATCGGCAGCCCCAATGCGCTCCACTACGAGCAGGCGCTCGCCTGTATCGCCGGCGGCAAGCACGTTATCGTCGAAAAGCCCTTTTGTGCCACCGAGGCGCAGGCGCTCGAGGTCTTTCGCGCAGCCGAGGCGGCGGGCGTCGTAGCCCTCGAGGCCATGCGCCCGCTCCATGACCCCGCTTTCCACGCCGTCGAGGACGCCCTGGGCGAGATTGCGCCCATTCGTCGTGCATCGTTGCGCTTTGGCAAGTATTCTTCGCGCTACAACGAGGTTCTCGCGGGGCGCGCCACCAATATCTTTGACTGCAATATGGCATCGGGTTCCCTCATGGACATCGGCGTCTACACCGTCGAGCCCATGGTCGAGATTTTCGGCATGCCCTCCGGCCTTACGAGCATGGCTACTCTGCTCGACCCCGCCACGCGACAGCTCACGCACGGCCCCATCGACGGTTGCGGTTCCATCCTCGCCAGCTACGGCGGTGGCCGTATCTCCGTCGAGCTTGCGCACTCCAAAATTACGAATGACCTGCTGCCCTCGCAGATTGAAGGCGAGCGTGGCACTATCCAGATCGACCATCTGTCCACGCCCCGCAACGTCCGCATCGACTATCGCGGCGACGTCGTACGCGGCTCGGCGACCGAGGTACCGCGCGAACAGGGCGACAACGGCCGCGTGCTCGACCTTCCCAAATCGAGCAACACCATGGAATACGAACTCACAGACTTTATCACCGCCATCGGCGGTATCGATAACGTTAAGGAAGAGATTTGGGAGACCCCGGCGGGACGCCACGAGCTCGGACACTACCGCGATGTCACGCTCGTCTCACTGCGCATCATGGATGCCGTACGCCAGCAGGCCGGCATTACCTTCCCGGCCGACGCAGACAAGCAGGCCTAGCGATGAGCTTCTTCGATACGTTCTTCTCCAGCGTCGCCGGCGGCAGCCGCGAACCCCAAAAACTCTCTGGCGTCGAGCTCGAGCTGCGCCGCAGGCTCACCGTGCTCGCAAGCGACGAGGCCACTCAAGACGCCCCGCAGCGCTATTTCCTGCGGTGGGAGGGGCAAGTCCAGGGCGTCGGTTTCCGCTTCACCAACACCAACCTCGCACAGGCGCGCTCCCTCACCGGCTGGGTGCGCAATATGGAAGACGGCTCGGTTGAGATGGAGCTACAGGGCACGCCGGCAAACATCGTGTCTCTGCTCGAGGCGCTTCATGCCTCCTATGAGCGCATGGGGACACGTTTTCGCCTTGTAGACGCTCAAGCTCGCACCCCGCTTGCCAACGAGGATGGTTTTAGCCCTCGCTATTAGTATTGTGTTCTAAATAAGGTATCATTTGCTTCATGCCGTTTACAGAAAAGAGGCGAGGCGCATGGCGGTGCAAAGAAGGAATACCAGGCAGCGAAAGCTGGTTCTTGACGCTGTGCGCCAAAGCTATAACCATCCCACCGCCGACGAAATCTACAATGTCGTACGCGAACAGGATGACAAAATCAGCCGCGGCACGGTCTACCGCAACCTCAATCTCTTAGCCGACGCCGGCGAGATTCTCTCTATTAAGACGCCGGGCGGCAGCCGCTTCGATCGCACCATCGAGCCGCACGCACATATCATCTGCACCTCGTGCAGCCGCGTCATCGACGTGCCGCTCCCCTTCGATGCCCAGCTCGACGCCAGGGCATCCGAACAAATCGGATGGAGCGTCAGCTCGCACTACACCATCTTTGAGGGACTCTGCCCCGACTGCCGGTAGCCTTTGGGGCATGCCTGCAAATCTACTTTCCCATCCGTTACAGCAAACAGTACATTTCTAGTCATGTCCCGAAAACCTACTCGGCGAGCAGGCGGCGCAGTTCTTCTTCGACCGTGTGCACGTAACGGACGCGATCGTTGATACCGCGCATGGTGGGGTTGCAGCTCTCCATCAGATAGGGATGGCCCACGACGTTGAGCATGTCGCGATCGTTCTCATTGTCGCCAAATGCCATCATCTCATCGGGCGAAATCCCCAGGACACGACCGTAATCGGCAAGCGCGGAGCCCTTGCCCGAACCGAAACCGATAAGGTCCGTCCATGCGGTTCCTGACGTCATCACATTGACACGGTCGCCAAAGAGGCGCTCGAAATACTCCCGGGCCGCCGGATAATCCACCTCGGGCGTCTGGAAGCCAATCTTAATGACATCCTCGTCGATGTCCTCGGGACGGTCGACCACCGCTACATCGCAGTGGACCACATAGCGCAAATGGTCGACGAACGCATCGTTGCCGCTCATGGTGTAGATGTGCCCCTCACACGAAAGGGTCATGTCGGTATGGGGATACGCAACCACGGTATTCGCAATAACCATAGCAAGGCTACGCTCCATGGAACGCTTGACGACGGCACGCCCCTCGCTCATCACCAGGGTTCCGTTTTCGCATACATAGGCGAGCTCATCGGCCACCGGGGCAAACAGGTAGCGCAAGCTCGCATATTGACGGCCACTCGCCGGCATAAACACGATACCACGACGATGCAGCTCATCGATAAGCTCAAAGGCCTCGGAACGCAGCTCGCGCTCCCCCGGATGCAGCAACGTGCCGTCCAAATCGCATGCAATCAGTTTGATTCCCTCAAGACCCATATGCTTCCCCCAAAGCCTCATATCAACAGCAAGACGGACCTTGATCGGTCGCCCCTCAAAGCCCGTCTTGCGCATACGCGCGCTTAGCCGCGCGCCTTTTTTACGATGGTAAAGTCGGGAGCCATGCTCACGACGACCTCCGCCGCACTCGACGCAAAGCGCCGGTCCGCATCGAGTTCACGGGTAACCAGCGAGAGCCGAACACCCTCGACACCCCGGAGCATGCGGCCCAAAACAGGCTGCACCGGCGTATACATGCGCACAGTATGCTCGTCCGAGTCGCCCCGGAAGAGCGGCGCATGCATGTTGCCGATCTCCCAGCACGAATGCGCGAGCGCAATCGGGTCCATGCGGTCAACTTCGACCAAATAAACCTCGGCGCTGCGCAAGCGCACGACAACCGCCACGGGCACCATGCCCGAACGGTCAATGGCGAGCACGTCGCCGTCGGCAAGACGACCGCCGTCGGCAGTATCCAGCCGAACATCAACCGTGCGCCCCAGCTCCGTCACGCCCACAAACGCGTATACATCAGCCTGGTCCCAATCGAGCAGTAGCTCGTCAACTTCAAAGACGCCGCCCAACTTCCGGCGAAGCAGGAGTTCATAGGACGGATCGTTGAGATTTCCCAAGCATGTCGTCGAAACCAAGCGTTCAGGCATACTCTAACCCTCGACCTCGACGAGCTCGATATCAAAGTTGAGGTCCTTACCGGCCAGCTCGTGGTTGGCGTCGAGCGTCACGGCCTCGGGCGTTACATCGATGACCACGGCGGGGACGGGCATACCGCTCGGCGTGGACAGGAAGAGCTTCATGCCCTTCTCAATCTGCTCGATGTTGGGAACCTGCTCGGCCGGGAAGGTCAGAACCATCTCGGGATTGTGCTCGCCGTAGGCATCGGCAGCAGGAATGTGCACGGTCTTCTTCTCACCCACCTGCATGTCGACAACAGCGGCGTCGAAGCCCTTGATCATCTGGCCGGCGCCGCAGGTGAACTCCAGCGGCTCGCCGCGATCGTAGGAGCTATCGAACTGCGTGCCGTCGTCGAGCGTGCCGCGATAATGAGTCTTGACCTTCTTGCCCTGGTTGGACATGGAAACCTCCGTGATAAGGGCGGCGCACAACACGGGCCGCCATGAACATATGGCGCTAACTATACCCTAGTCATACAATTTGAAGACAGTTTGCAAAGAAACGCTGCAACCGGAGGAACCATGGCATATCCCGTATTTGACCTACACTGCGACACCGCCGACCGAATCGGCTGGGCCACGCTCGATCTCGACCTGCGCTTTACCGCCGGCACCGACGGTTATTTCCCCGGCGACGAAACGCATCCGCAAGATTTCGACCTCATCGAGGGTAACGCCTGCGCCATCTCGCTCGCAAAGATCGGCAACACGCCGTGGGCACAGTGCTTCGCTACGTTTGTCCCCGACGAGATCCCCACCGCCCACGCCGCGCGCTTCCAGGCGCAAATCATGGCGCATATGAGCGGCCAGGCAATGCTCAACCACGACCGCATGGTCAACGTGCGCAGCGCCGCAGACATTCGCCCCGCGCTCAAGGACGGCAAGATCGCCTGTATCCACACCATCGAAAACGCCACGTTCTTTGCCGAGGACCCCGCGCTGATCGAGGTGCTCAAGAGCCTGGGCGTGCTTATGTCGTCACTCAGCTGGAACGCGCAGGGACCGCTCGCGAGCGGCCACGACACCCACGCCGGCCTTACCGCCGCCGGCGTCGAGGCACTTACGCAAATGGAGCACGCCGGCATGGTACTCGACGTCTCCCACCTCAACGATGAGTGCTTTGACGAGGTTGTCGCCCACGCCACGCGCCCCTTCGTCGCCAGCCACTCCAACTCCCGTGCGGTTTGCGGCGTCAAGCGCAACCTTACCGACGACCAGTTCCGTACCATTCGCGACATGGGCGGCATCGTCGGCCTCAACTACTGCAGCGAGTTCCTTTCCAACGACGCAACCGACAAAACCGCCGCAGACGTCACCTTCGACCAGCTGGCGGCACATATCGAGCACTGGCTCGACCTGGGCGGCGAGGACGCCATCGCGCTCGGCGGCGACTGGGACGGTGCCACGGTGCCCGCTTTCCTCTCCGATGCCAGCAAGATGCCCGAATTCCAGAACATGCTCTCCAAGCACTTTGGCAAGACCGTGATGCAAAAGCTCTGCAGCGACAACGCGCTTGCCTTCTTTGAGCGCTATTAATTTCACATCCCTTGAGCGGGCCGGCATGCCGAACGGTCGACATGCCGGCCCGTCCCCAATCCAAAGGACCGCTTTTGACGCAGCAATTTACGCTTTTCCTACCCCAACCGGATGGGACGCCCATCTCCGTCGTCGTTACCAAAAAGCGCGTCAAGAACTTCAACCTACGTGTCACATCGAGCGGTGAGGTCCACGCCAGCGCACCGCTCGGCGCCAGCCGCGAGCGTATCGAAGCGTTTGTGAAGCGCAACAGCGCCTGGATTATCAGCCGACTTGCCCAGCGTGAGCAACGTCAGGCGACAGTGCGAGAGCCGCTCAGTCCCTCGTCCATCATTGCACTTTGGGGCAAGCCCATCACGGTACAGGACGCACTCGATCACAACTTTGCATCACCCGCACCGCGACCCAAGCAGGCCACCTTCGCAAGTTTTATGGGTACCGATGAATCGGACGAAGGCCTACAGGCCAAGCGGCACGCAATCCTCGACGACCTAACGTCCGATGAGCTCCAAGCCCACATCGACCAGCTCTATGCCTCCGAGGTCACCACGGAGCTGCGCGATATGGTGCATGCATACGAAATCGCAATGGGTGTCGCCGTTTCCCGCGTTTCCGTACGCAACATGAAGACGCGCTGGGGTTCCTGCACGCCCAAAACCGGCGCCATTCGCATCGCGCGCGAGCTCGCCGCCTACCCAGTCGAGTGCCTCGACATGGTTGTCGCCCACGAGCTCGTCCACTTGCTCGAGCCAAGCCACAATCAGCGGTTTCACGCCCTGCTCGACACGTACTGCCCCAACAATAGGGCTCTGTCGCAGCGGCTCAAAAAACCGCCTGCCAACGAGCTGTAGGGCCGGTTAGCGCACGCGCTCGATCTCGACACCGCAACTTGCCAGGGGAAGACCGACGGGTGCCCAAGGCTTATCGAGCTTAACACGCACGCCAAGCAGCAGGGGGTAACGACGCAGCAGCATCTGGGCTACACCCTCGGCTGCAGCCTCGATAAGCTTAAACGTATGCTCGCGCAGATAACCATCGACATCGTGGCACACCGAGCCGTAGTCAATCGAGGCGTCCAGGCTATCGTGCTCCCCCGCTGCACGCAGGTCGGCATAGAGCACCAAGGACACAATGAACTTCTGGCCCAGCGCGTTCTCTTCGGGATACACGCCGTGGTTAGCAAAAACCTCAAGTCCTTCAACGGTGATGCGATCGGCATGGCGCAGATCGTCATAGCTCACGTGGGGCACCGCCGTTGCGGTGGATATTTCGCCCCTTCCACGGCGAGCGAGCTCGGCACCTTCAGTCTTAGTTGCATTCTCGGGCAGTTTTTTGTTACTCATCGCGATCGTCTCCTTCGTTTAGAACCCCGACCGCGCAAACTAACTACACGCGAATCGACAGGTTCTTTTTATCATCGCTCCAGTTGCAAGCATTGCGCGCGGGACATGCAAAGCAGGCGCGCGACGCTTTGTCGGCTGCATAGAGCAGGCGCCCAAGCGGTTGGCTGTTCACGCGCAGCTTTCGATGGCCCAGAATGGCCGTCTTAATGGCTGCAGCATCGGCCGGCTCAAACGCCACGTCATTGGGCATGCCGCCGAGAATCGCATCGGCGACGCGCTCGCTTGCAACATCATGGGATATACCCGATTCATACTGTTCATCTTTGCCGATATCGTGAAGAAGCGCCGTGGCGTAAATGACCTCGCGGTCAAATTCGAGCTGTTCCTCGAGATTCTTAATCCACATAATGCGCGCGACATCCAGCAGATGGTCAATACCGTGGCGGCAAAAGATGCGCCCCGATTCCAACTGTGCAATGTTGCCCAGGTGCCGCCGGAACAGCCCGTTGGCACAAATGTAATCAATGCGAGGCATGGCGCCAAAAGGAGTCAGGCCCGAAGCCATAAAGCCGCGACGCGGTGTCCCCTCATCGGTCTTCGATGTAAAGTCGTTGACGACTCTCATGGTTAGCGGCCCAGCATCCTAAAGAACCGCTCCTCGAGCGCCGAATCGGTCTCAAAGACACCGCGGCGAGCGAGCGTCACGGTCTTGGTGCCGGGCTTTTGCACGCCACGCATGGTCATGCACATGTGCTCGGCTTCCATCAGCACAATCGCCCCTTGGGGAGCAAGATATTCCATGAGGGCATCGGCAACCTGTGCGCACAGCTGCTCCTGCAGCTGCAGACGACGGGCATAGACCTCAACCGTGCGAGCAAGCTTAGACAGGCCCGCCACGCGACCGTTAGGGATATAGCCGATCGCAGCCTTGCCATAAAACGGCAGCAGATGGTGTTCGCACAGCGAGTAAAACGTAATGTCGCGCTCGATAACCAAATCGTTCGAAGCGACGGCAAAAGTTTTGGATAGGTGCTCCTCGGCACTCTGGTCCATACCGCCGGCAATCCCGCCATACATACGGGCGACGCGTGCCGGAGTCTCCAGCAAGCCCTCACGAGTTGGGTCCTCGCCTATACCTTCAAGCAGCAGCTTAATGGCAGTCTCGACTTTTTCCTGATCGACCATCTGGGCCTCACTTTTTTCGATTTAGCGTTCGCGCTATGGTACCACGCCGGCACGCAACCTCTGCCACCTACATAGTATGGGTCGAATAGACCGGATCGTCCCGCCAAAGCTCCACGGCGTCGCAAAGCGCAATGTTCACACGCTCGGCACGGGCACGCGTGGCGTTCATATCAATCACGCGCTGATTGCTCGAGCCCCTAAAGCGCAACGAGATATCGTACAGATCCTGAACGAACGGACCGTCCACCAACATATCGAGGCAGGCGAGAATGCGCTCCGTCGCCTCGGTATAGTGACGACCGCCCGGCATAAGTTCCTCGAGCACGTCACCGGTAAAGCACCAAATGGTCTTCCCCGACCCCACAGGATAAGTGGCGCGAACACGCTCAATAAAATCAACGAGTCCCGCCTGGTTCTCGGGTTCCATGGGCTCCCCGCCCAGAATCGTCAGGCCATCGATAAAGGGATGGTCGAGACTCTCGATGATCTTGTCCTCGACGGCACGATCGAACGGCTCGCCCGCAGCAAAGTCCCACGCGACAGAGTTAAAGCAGTTCTTGCACCCACGACGGCACCCGCTCACAAACAGAGAAGTACGAACACCTTCCCCATCAGCAATGTCGAAATACTTAATGTTCGCGTAGTTCATAAGTAACCTTCCTGGGGGTCTGGAGCATATCATCCCGTCCTCAAACATTCTCGGCCTTCGGCCTGCGAAACTGCGGGCGGAACGATATGCTCCAGACCCCTCGCGAGCAATACTCGATGAACAAAGCGAACATCGAGTATAGGGTTCGAGGTCCAATAAAAACTGGGTTGCGGCTCAACCGCTATCGCAAGTAAATCGCAGCTGCAGCTCGAATTATTTCCGCTAAGAACTTCGAGGGGTGAGCAGGCCGCATGCTGCATCTCAGCTACGTCAACTTGGCTGAGCCGAGAGGGCCGCTTGGGCTTTTGCTCGATATGAGTTCCGCACGCAAAGAAGGCCACTTAATGTGGCCTTCGTCTTGCGCAGGACTGTCCGAAATAGCGAGCAAATGCCCAAGCGGCCCTCTCGGCTCAGCCCCGGAGCGGTATTAGAGATGCAGTACGCGGTCGCGGATCTCCTCGGTTCGACCCTGGTTCCAGAATTGGGTACCGATGTAGCCGCACGTACGACGGGCGACATTCATCTTCTCCTGATCGCGGTTGCCGCAGTTGGGGCACTCCCACACCAGTTTGCCATCATCCTCGACAATCTTGATCTCGCCGTCGTAGCCGCACACCTGGCAGTAATCGCTCTTGGTGTTGAGCTCGGCGTACATGATGTTGTCATAGATGTACTGCATCACGCGAATGACAGCCTTGAGGTTGTCCTGCATGTTGGGAACCTCGACGTAAGAGATAGCACCGCCCGGCGAAAGCTGCTGGAACATGCCCTCAAACTTAAGCTTGTCGAAGGCATCGATCTCCTCGGACACGTGGACGTGATAGCTGTTAGTGATGTAGCCCTTGTCCGTCACGCCCGGGATAATGCCAAAACGACGCTGCAGGCACTTGGCGAACTTGTAGGTCGTCGACTCCAACGGCGTGCCGTACAGCGAGAAATCGATGTCGCTCGCAGCCTTCCACTCCGCGCACTTGTCGTTCATGTGCTGCATGACGGCCATGGCAAACGGCGTGCCCTCCTTCTCGGTGTGGCTGTGACCCGTCATGTACTTGACGCACTCATACAGACCGGCGTAACCCAGGCTGATGGTGGAATAGCCGCCCACGAGCAGTTTGTCGATCGTCTCACCCTTCTTAAGGCGCGCCAGGGCGCCGTACTGCCAAAGGATCGGCGCGGCATCCGAAAGCGTGCCCATCAGGCGCTCATGGCGGCACAGCAGGGCCCGGTGGCACAGCTCAAGGCGCTCATCGAAGATCTTCCAGAACTTATCCATATCCTGGTGCGAGCTCAGCGCGACATCGGGCAGGTTGATGGTCACGACGCCCTGGTTAAAGCGACCATAGTACTTGGGCTTGTTCGGGTCGTAGTTCAGCGCGTTGGCAACGTTGTTAAAGCCGTTGCCCGAGCGGTCGGGCGTCAGGAAACTGCGGCAGCCCATGCAGGTATAGCAATCGCCGTTACCCGCGGTCTCGCCCTTCGACAGCTTGAGCTCGCGCATCTTTTTCTCGGAGATGTAATCGGGCACCATACGCTTGGCAGTGCACTTGGCAGCCAGCTGGGTCAGGTAGAAGTACGGGGAATCCTCGTGAACGTTATCGTCCTCGAGTACATAGATAAGCTTGGGGAACGCCGGAGTGATCCACACGCCGGCCTCGTTCTTAACGCCCTCGTAGCGCTGGCGAAGCGTCTCCTCCACGATCATGGCAAGGTCGTGCTTCTCCTGAGGCGTACGGGCCTCGTTAAGATACATAAAGACCGTCACGAACGGCGCCTGGCCGTTGGTGGTCATAAGGGTCACGACCTGATATTGAATCGTCTGAACGCCGCGACGGATCTCGTCACGCAGGCGGTCCTCAACAACCTCGCGGACCTTTTCGGGAGATGCGGAAACGCCGAGCTCCTCGAGCTCGCGAGCGACCTCGCCGCGAATCTTTTGACGACTCACCTCAACGAACGGGGCGAGATGGGTCAGCGAGATGGACTGGCCGCCGTACTGGGAAGAAGCAACCTGGGCGATGATCTGCGTCGCGATGTTGCAGGCGGTCGAGAAGCTGTGCGGCTTCTCAATCAGCGTACCCGAGATAACAGTACCGTTCTGGAGCATATCCTCCAGGTTCACCAGGTCGCAGTTATGCATGTGCTGGGCAAAGTAGTCCGAATCATGGAAGTGAATCAGACCCTCATTGTGAGCATCCACAATCTCCTGGGGCAGCAGCACACGCTGAGTCAGGTCCTTGGAGATCTCGCCGGCCATGTAGTCACGCTGAACGGAGTTGACGGTCGGGTTCTTGTTGGAGTTCTCCTGCTTGACCTCTTCGTTATTGCACTCAATCAACGACAGGATCTTGTCATCGGTCGTGTTCTTCTGGCGCTTCAGGCTCTGAACATAACGATAGATGATGTAGTGGCGGGCAACCTCGTAGCAGTCGAGACGCATAATCTCGTCCTCGACCAAATCCTGGATCTCCTCGACCGAAACGGTGTGTCCGGCATTCTCACATGCCTCGGCAACGTTTTGTGCCGCATAAACCACCTGACGGTCGGTTAGACGAGAGCTCTCCTCGACCTCCAAGTTTGCGGCGCGGATGGCATTGACGATCTTATCGATGTCAAAGACAACCTCGGTGCCGCTGCGCTTGATGATCTTCATCCTCTTGCCTCTTTCGCCTCGTAGTCTCATTGCGCTTCAGAGCCAAACGATGCCCGGCAGAGCTTGCCCCTGTCTTGCGGCGCCGTCGCGCAATCTGTGTTCTCGATAAACCATAGGCCCTCATGCGGACAATCCTCGCGGCCGATCAAGCGGCTCAAAGGCGTGTCCAAATGGGGCGAATAAGGTCTTCGTTCTCTGTCCGCCATCTATCATACGACAAAGAGGCATCTATATCCTGTATTCTTTTTTTAGGTCAAACACAACATATAGTGTTTCAGCAGGTCAAAGCAATTAGTTATTTTGCAGACGCATTAAAAATGAGGGGCATTTGACAAGTCGGTAAAACGTTACCAACACGGCTACCTGCATGGCAGTTATAAAACCCCCTTAGTCAAGCCGCTGACAAATCCTACCAAAACCAAGTCTCTCACGCCAAAAGAATCCAAAAGATTATGCTTGACCAACATGTTGCGGTCACGATCGGCCAGGACGTATGCAATCTACCGGCACCCCTACGGGATGCGAAGACCATTGTGTACAGACCTTGGATCAATATTTGGTGGTTTATTTGCCGGCATGCTTGGCGGTATAAAACAAAACAGCCCAGAGACATAGCCTCTGAGCTGCGAACATTTGGTGGGCGTTAGAAGATTTGAACTTCTGACCTCTTCCGTGTCAGGGAAGCGCTCTCCCCCTGAGCTAAACGCCCAAATGGAGCGGACAACGGGG
>DBFZQW010000185.1:0-12874 GCA_048521445.1 Collinsella sp.
GTGCAGCATTTCCTTGGCAGCCTCGATGTCATCGAGCGCGCCGATGTACTCGCGCGAGGCGGCAATGAGGTCGGACTGGTGCGCGTACTCCTTGTTGAGACGCGTGAACTCCTTGATATCGGAGGCGACGGCCGGGTCGGAAAGCTTCTTCTCGAGCTCCTCGTAGGCCTTGATGATCTTTTCGAGCTTGTCGCGCATGACGGACTCCTTTATATGCGTGAAGGCGAAAATCGGCAGAATTGATGGGGCGCGGGGCGCCGCTGCGGGGGTAAGTCCAGCTAGAGCATGTCGATCTTCAGATACATGCGCATCCCTTCGCGTATGGGGTACATAGTTGCGGTCTAACCCATATATGATAGCGTGCGCAGGCAAACCTGCATATAACCCGCACGGAATCCGACAAAGGGACAGTCCCTTTGTCGGATTCTAAAGCGTATGGAGTAGGGCGATGAGGAAGCGAACACCCTGGAGGTAGGCGCGGCGGGTGATGCGCTCGTTGGTGCCGTGGACGCCTCGGTCGCACTCGTCATCATCGACCACAAAGGCCGAGAAGCGAATGCACTCAGGGCAAATGTGCTGGTAGTTGGCAGCGTCGGTCGCACCGATCACGGTCGAGGGCACAATTGCCACTGGCTCGAATGATCCGTTTTCCTCCATCCCCTTTGGATCACGGAAATAGCGGACGGCGATGGAGCGAACCGCCTCGAGACCGGGACCACCGATGCGCGGGGACGGCGAGGGTTCGGAGCTGCCGGGGCCCAGCTCCACTTTGACACGACCGGCAAGGTCCGCCCCGGCAACCGCCTCACGGCAGCGCGCCACAACGTCGGCCACGCTCGTGCCCTCGAGCATGCGGAAGTTAATGTTGGCCCACATATCCTGCGGCATTACGTTGGCGCCGGTGCTGCCACCCTCGATCTGCGTGGGCGCGCAGGTGGTCGTCACCAGCGGATAGAGCTTTTTGCTGGCGAGGCAATCGCGGACAATGGCATCCCCGTTGGCGGCAATTTCATCGGCCGTGTAGAGCCCCAACTCGACGAGTTGGGCGGCAAGCAAGTCGGTCACGCGCGTCGGCCACTCGATATCGCAGATTGCGGTGATGGCACGGCTGAGCACCTCGAGTGAAGTGCCCCCGTAGGGGTTGGAGGAATGCCCGCCCTCGCTACGCGTCCTCAACACGATATCGGCGTAGCCCTTCTCCGCGAGATCGGCATGCATAAGCCAGCCCTCGCCCGCGCCGTACTCGGCAGCCGGAACGATGCGGTAGTCGCCCTCGTCGATCAGGTACTCAAGCTCAATGCCGCGCTCTTCGAGCACGCGGCCGATGGCACCCGCACCGAACTGCGTGGTTTCCTCGTCCTGGCCAAAAGCCAGCAGCAGGGTGCGCTCGTGCTCCCAGCCGTGTGCGAGCGCATACTCAACCGCCTCGAGAATGCCTGCGACCTGGTCTTTCATATCGATGGCGCCGCGACCCCAAATGTAGGTGTCGTCCACATGTCCGCTAAAGGGGACATGCGTCCAGTCAGCCTCGGTGCCGGGTACCACGGGAACCACGTCCATGTGGCCCATGAGCATGACGGGTTTGAGGGCAGGGTCGGAACCGCTAAGCGTCACCAATAGCGAATGGTCGATAAGCTCGACCTTACCCGCCGTAAATACGTGCGGCCAAGCCTGCTGCATATACGCGCGCAGGTCGTCGAACGGCTGCCAGTTCACCGCCTCGGCATCCATACTCGAGATGGTCGGAAACGACAGCACGCGGCCCAGGCGCTCGCACGCACCAGCCTCGTCCAGATCGGCAAAATCATCCTCATGCGCAAAAAAGCGCCAAACCTCGGCCATGACATCCTTTCGATTGTGACGACAAGGGCCGCCCCACCGGAGCGGCCCTGCCACATAAACGTTTGCGGTCGGTTATTTGTCCTCGAGATAACGCGAGAGGAACTCGCGCGTGCGCTGATGTTTGGGGTTGCCGAAGAGCTCGGCCGGCGCGGCATCCTCGAGCACCACGCCCTTGTCCATAAAGACCACGCGGTCGGACACCGTGCGGGCAAAGGCCATCTCGTGCGTGACGACGACCATGGTCATGCCGTCGGCAGCGAGCTTGCGCATGACCTCGAGCACCTCGCCCACGATCTCGGGGTCGAGTGCGGAGGTCGGCTCGTCGAACAGCATGATCTGCGGATTCATGCATAGGGCACGAGCGATGGCCACGCGCTGCTTTTGACCGCCGGACAGGCGACCCACGGCGGCGTGCGCGAACTTCTCGAGCCCCACACTCGTCAAATGCTCCATCGCGACCTTCTCGGCCTCGGCCTTGCTCATTTTTTTGAGCGTGACGGGCGCAAGCGTGCAGTTGTCGAGCACATCCATGTTGTTGAACAGGTTAAAGCCCTGGAACACCATGCCGATGTCCTCACGCAGCTTGTTAATGTTGCAGCGCTCGGCCGTGAGGTCCTGGCCGTGGAACCAGATGTGGCCCGCGTCCGGGGTCTCGAGCAGATTGAGGCAGCGCAGGAAGGTCGACTTGCCCGAGCCCGAGGCGCCGATAATGGTGACGACCTCGCCGGGGTTAACGGACAGGTCGATGCCCTTGAGTACCTCGAGCGAGCCGAAGCTCTTGCGCAGGCCCTCGACGCGGATGAGCGGCTCATTGGTCTGTGCGGCGGCCGCAACGCCGGTAGTGGCGGTATCTGCCATGATGATTCTCCTCGTCTTAAGCCTAGTTAGAGCTGGGCAGCGTGGCCGGAGCCTCGGCACCGAGCTTTTTGCCAAAGGCTTCGAGCAGGCGGCTCGCCACGAGCGTCAGGATCAGGTAGACCACGAGCGCCACGCAGTAGACCTCCATCTGGCGGTAGTACACGCCGGCGACCGTGGTAGTAGCGTACATAAGGTCGAACACGCCGATGACCGAGAGCACCGACGAATCCTTGATGTTGATGATGAGCTCGTTGGTGAGCGCCGGAATCGCATTTTTAATGCCCTGGGGGAACACGACTTTGCGCATGGCCTGCCACTGCGACAGGCCCAGCGATCGCGCCGCCTCGGCTTGGCCGGAATCGATGGACTCGATGCCGCCGCGCAGGACCTCCATCATGTAGGCGGTGGAGTTGAGCGAGATGGTGACGAGGCCGGCGGTGAAGGTGCTCCAGATCTGGTTGGCCTGGGCGGTCTCGAAGCCCATGCCGCGCAAAACGGTGAAGCCCGCGTAATAGATGAGCAGGCCCTGGACCATCATGGGCGTGCCGCGCACGATGGTGGAGTAGACGGTCGCAAAGCCGCGGCCGATACTCTTAACGAAGCGCACCAGGTCGTTATCCACGCGGTCGAACGTCTGAATGCGTAGGAACACGAAGAGCAGCGCCAGGAAGAATGCGATGACGGTGCCGAAGGTGGCAAGCGCGATGGTGATCTCGATGCCGCGGATGAAGAAGTCGCCGCTCTTGTAGGTCATGTAGACCAGGCTCGACAAAAAGTCGCTGGGGTTGGAATCCGAGACAATGCTCACCTGCACCAGGTCGATAAACGACATGACGCAGCGGTCGATAAAGAAAACTGCCGCGATGGCGACCACGACGTAGCTGCCCAGGCGTGCGCCACGACGGCAGCGCTCGGATGCGAACGGCGACTTTTCGCGATAGTCGTTCCAGTGCATGAGCTTGGTGACCAGCGCCGCCGCCGACACGACGAGCCAGGCCCAAAGGATTGCCCAGAGGCAGTCTTGGAAGATACCGGTGGGGGCCAAGAAGCTCAGCGGCGTGGGGTTGCGTTGGCTAAACGCCAGGCCGAGCGCCGCGATAACACTCGTGCCCAGGTATACATAACGGTGGTCGGCCTTGATAAAGGAGGCCAGGCGATTAATGGTTTTCATGCTGCCTCCCTATGCCGGCTGACGGTCGAGGCACGCGTCCCACATTTGGTCGCGCTCCTCTTGGCTAATGCCCTTGAGTGTCTTGTCGATGAGCTTAAGCAGCTTGTCCGAGCCCTTGCGGCAACCGACATTTGCCGTGACCTCCTGCTTAAAGCCCTCGCCCTCGGCAAACTGGATGGGGACGATACCGGGATTTTGGGCCATATAGCCCTTCTCATTCTCGGTGTTGTAAGTCACGGCGTCGCAGGTGCCCTGCAGCAGATTCGAAAACACCGTGGGGACCGAGTCGACCGGGTTTTTGTGGACAACGCCCGGGATCTCGTCGATGACGGTATCGAGCATGGTGTCCTTTTGCCCGAGCACCGTAGCGCCGCTAAAGTCGCTGAGCTTGGTCGCGTTTTGGTAGGGGGAACCCTCTTTTACGAACAGGCCAAAGTAGCCAATGAAGTACGGATCGGAAAAGCCGACGGACTCCTCGCGCTCGGGCGTGGCGCTCATGCCGGCAATGATGAGGTCGATCTGGCCGTTGTTGAGCGAATCGATAAGACCCGAGAAGCTCTGTTTGACGGCAACGGGCTCGCCGCCGAGGGCCTTGCAGACGATCTTGGCGATCTGCACGTCGTAACCATCGGCATAGGCGCCCTGCACGTTGTCGATGGGGATGGTGTACTCGCTGGCTTCGGAGACCTGCCAGTTGTACGGGGCGTAGGCCGCCTCCATGCCAATGCGGATCTTGTCCTTGCCGATCACGGAATCGGACAGGTCGTCGCGACCGCCGCCCGTCGTGGGCCGAACCACCTTGAGCGTTGACGGGCGCTGACAGCCGGCAAGCGCGCCGGCGACGACGGAAGCGCTCGCAGCGAGAGCGCTACCCAAAAAGATGCGACGGCTGCATACCGGCTGTGGATGCGCGTCGCGTTGATGGGGAGAATGCATAATCTGCCTTCCCTGTTGAATCGTATGCTGACGACTTAACAGGATATACGCCAGCAACTAGCAGCGCAGCACAAGCTCGAAAAATTAATAGACACGCGGTAGTCATTGGGGACGCCGATGTTTTGGCAATGCCGGCGAGCGACGTCCAGAGCGAACAAGTGGCATGAAAAAGGCAAGGCATGACCAGAAGGTCTATGCCTTGCCTTTTGAATGACAACTTGTCGCTCTGGACGACGCGCAGCATCGACCGAGCGGCGGAACCTCTAGAGCAAGGTAACGCTAAAACTGCGCTTGTCCGTCTCGCCCGGGGCCAGGGTGATGGTGTTGACCTTGTGCTCAAAGACATCGTCCTCGGTGTCCATGGTGGTGTGACCGGTCCAGGGCTCGAGTGCCACAAACGGAGCGTCGTTGGCGGCAGACCACACGCCAATGTACTTAAAGCCCTCAAAGTCGATCTTGACGCCGTGACCCGACTTGCGGCCGCGCAGCGTGAGCGTGGAGCCCGGGGTATCGGTGAACATGATGGCATCGTTATCGAAGCTACGGTGCGTGATGGGCAGCACGTCCGAGTTATCGGGAGCCTTGTAGCTACCCTCGAACGTCATAAGACCGTCGGGCGTGATGATGGGAGCCTCGTTGGTCCAAGCCTCGGTAAACGCCAACTCGTAATCCTCGAACGCCTCGTCCTCGGCACCGGGGGCGGGCACGTTAAATGCGGGGTGGCCGCCCACCGAGAACGGCAGGTCCACGTCGCCGGTGTTGGTGACGGCAAAGGTCTGCGTGAGGGTGGCGTCGCCGGTCAAGGCATAGGTCATGTTGAGCTTAAAGTGGAACGGGAACGCCTTGAGCGACTCGGGCGTATCGGTAATCTCGTACGTTACCGAGGAGCCGTCCTCCGAAACCTCGACCAGCTTGTGCTCGACGATGCGCGCGAGTCCGTGGCGCGGCATCTCGCAGGTGCCGGCCGCAGACGTTGCCGTGTTGTTGCGCAGCGAGCCCACAATGGGGAACAGGATGGGCGCGTGCTTGCCCCAAAAGGCGGGGTCGCCCTGCCACAGATACTCGTTGCCGTTGAGGGCAAGGCTCGTGAGCTGGGCGCCCATGGAATCGATGGCCGCGGTGAGGCCGCCGCGCTTGATAGTAGTGACGGTAGACATGCTACTTCCTCCAAAGGTAAACAATAGTGTCGAGGGCTATTGTCCCACTCTTGGCGACGGGACGGGACGGCAGGCGATTATTGAGTAGCCATAGCGGAATGAGCGGGAGCGCCTACTGGGTATCCACGTAAAGGTCGAACCCGCCCTGCGGTGTGGTGTCGACCATGTCGGGCGCCTGTGAGTTAAAGCTCACGGGGACCATGCGCTTTGAGGCGCGGAAGCGCGTGCCGTCGGTGGCGACGGGCGGTTCATCGACCGTGAGCTCGTAGTCGCCAGGCTTGAGCTCGATGCCGTCACCAGCGGAATTGACGTATTGATACTCGTCAATCGTCTGCCCTTTGAGCGTGCGCCCCACGATGCGGATGAGCATTTGGCTGTCGCCGCGCGCGGTGTCCCACGTCGCGCCGTCCTTGACCTCGACCGACACATGTACCGAGCGCGTACGACCGAGCGATTGCTCGACAGACATCTCGACCTTGGCGGCGTCTTTTCGCTGTTGTTCGACATGGCTCCAGACGTTTCCAATTACCGAGCATGCGATAACGCCGGCCATAAAGGCAATAAGGATGGGGCCGAGCGGCGAGCGACGTCCTGCATCTTCCTCGCGAGACAGATTGGGGCGACGTGTGGGTGCGGGCGCCTGAGCGCCCTGCGAGGGCACGTCGAGAATGCTGAAGGATGCCGTGCTGTCGGGGTCGATAGTGTGGCGCGGCTGCGGGGTCTTTGCCGGCGAGATCGACATGTCGGCTGGCTCGCCGAGCGTGGCCGTAGCGTCGGCCTTGGCCTCGTCTGCCTCGGCCTGGGCCCAGGCTTGTTCGAAGGTCAGGGGCTCGACGGGGTCGGAGGCAGCGTCCGAGTCGGCGGCGACGTCGTTGCCGGTCTCGTCCTCGTCGCTCGACACGTCACGCGGCGTGGGCTCGTCCCACTCCTCGTCCGGAGCCTCACCCTCGCTATACCACCATTCAAAGTTATCGATATCCATACGGGGCGCCCCTTAGGCCTCGCAAATAAACACTCGCTAGCCTTATACCCTCAGATGGCGCGGAAGCTCACCCGCGCCGGACACGAAAACCGTCACAACATTCGACGCTTTTCCTCGATTTCGAGATTTTCATCGAATGTTGTGATGGTTTGGGCGACTGGCCGGCAGCGCAATGTGACAAAGGGACTGCCCCTTTGTCACATTCTGCTAGAGTTGCAGGGATTGAATCCCGCTTATTCATGCGACATTGGAGTGACAACCTTGACCGCCGCAACCACGCCTAAAAGTAAGTCAACCGCCGCCGCGCTCTCCTCTGCGCGCATCAAGCTCTGCCTGGCGCTGCTCGTGCTGTTGGGATTCTCGCTCGGCTGCTCCGAGTTCGTGGTCATCGGCATCGAAAGCGACCTGGCGACGGAACTCGGCGTATCACTTGCCACTGCGGGCCAGCTCATCAGCGTGTTCGCACTCGTCTACGCCATCGCTACGCCGGTGCTTGCGCTCAGCACGGGGCGGTTCCGCCGCTACCAGCTGCTCGTGTGCTACAGCATTATCTTTGTGCTCGGCAATTTGGTTATGGCGCTGGCACCCAACTTCCAGGTGCTGTTTATCTCGCGCATTGTCCTGGGCTCCGTCTCGGGCGCACTGCTCGCCGTGGGCGTGACGTACATCCCCGAGCTGCTGTCCCCGCAGCAAACTTCGCTTGCCATCTCGGTGGTATATGGTGCGTTTTCCGTGGCAATGGTCTTTGTGACCTCGATTGGCAAATTTGTGGCCGACACGCTCGACTGGCACGTGGCCATGTACGGCGCGCTGACCTTTGCCGTTTTGATCTGCGGAGCGCTCGTGGCGTTTATGCCGCGCGCTGGGCAAACCGACGAGCCCGCCACCTTTCGCGAGCAGGCGAGTCTGCTGCGCGAGCCGAGTATCATCACCGGCATGCTTATCTTTTTGTTTGGCGTGGGCTCGGTCTATGTGTTCTACGGCTACGTGACGCCTTATCTTGAGCAGGTGCTGGGCATGGGCACGGTCGAAGCCAGTACCACGCTTATGGCCTACGGCGTGTTCTGCCTGATCTCGAACATCCTGGGCGGATGGATCGATGCGCGCTTTGGCATGAAGGCGCTGCTTGTGACGTTTATGCTGCAGGCAGCGGCATTGTTTGGGCTGTTTGCCGTAGGCGCTGCCATGCCGCTCGCACTTGTCTTTGTCTTTAGCCTGGCGATGCTCATGTACCTGTTCTCGGTGTCGTGCATCACGCACTTTATGGACGTGGCTCGCAGCCGCCATCCCAAATCGATGGTGCTCGCGAGCTCGGTAGAACCCATGGCGTTTAATGTCGGCATTTCGTTTGGCACCGCGGTGGGCGGCGCCGTGGTAAGCGGAGCTGGCATTGCCTACGTTGGCGCGGTCGGTGCCGTATTCTCGCTTGTGGCCTGGGCGCTCACGCTGGTGACGATTAAGCTGGCACGTTGGGAGCGCAAGCGGGCGAGGGCGCAAGTATAGGCGCGATAATCGAGCCCATCGATACCGATTGAAAAGGAAACCGCTCATGCAACGCATTCTTTTTATCTGCCACGGGAATATCTGTCGCTCGACGATGGCTGAGTCGGTGTTTACCGAGCTGGTGCGCCGTGCTGGGCGCGAGGCGAAGTTCACTATTGATTCTGCCGCAACCTCGACCGAGGAGATTGGCAACCCGCCACACCATGGAACCGTTGCCAAGCTGCGCGAGGTCGGGATTCCCGTGGTTGATCACCGCGCGCGTCAGGTGCGACGCGCAGAGTATGGTGACTGGGACCACATTGTCTATATGGATGCCGAGAACGCGCGCGGTCTGCGTCGCATTTTTGGCAGCGATCCCGATGGCAAGACCTCACGCCTGCTCGATTGGACCGATCATCCCGGCGACGTGGCCGATCCCTGGTACACCGGCAACTTCGATGCCACCTACCGCGATGTGCTCGCCGGCTGCACGGCCATGCTCGAGCAGTTATAGGCAAGCGAGCACGCGGACGCACGTGCCACGCCATCGGCATAAAACGAGCGTGGATAATCTCCCACTTTGAGCGTTCAAGCGCGCTCTAAACGGGAGAAAATCCTCGCTCGTTATCTTTAAGGTGGAAAACCTCGCTCGATTGATTCGCTCGACTACTCGTCGACGATCTCGGCAAGCCAGACGTTGAGGGTGTCGACCTCGGGGCAACAGAACTTTGCCGTACCGGGTTCGTTGCCGGGCACGGTTCCGCCATAGCGCAGGATATCGATATAGGGAAAGCCTACATGGCAGGCCATGGCGCACATCTTGCCGCGGTCGCGGTCGAAGTCGAAGACGTCACCCGGCTTGTGCCCGTGATGGCAGCGGCATGTGCCCAGCTGGTCCACGCAGCTAATGCGAATACGCGGACGCTTGCCACGCGGCGCGCCGAGCGGCTTGTTCTCGCCCGCCGCCTCGGTACTGCTCTCGTCGGCGTTACTCATGGTCAATCACATCCAGGCAGGCCTCGATGGGAAGGCCGGCGGACTTATCCTCCTGGTCGGCATTGCGCTCGATAAGCTCGGCTACCACGCGCATGGCATCGCTCGTCGCGCGCTGCAGACTCCAACCTGCCATAACGCGGCCGACGAGCACCGCCGAGAACGTGTCGCCCGTGCCCGGGAAGTAGACCGGGATCAGGTCGAAGGGAATCGTAAAGTACTCCCCCGCCACATGGTCGTAACCGATGACGACATTCGCACCGTCGACCACAGCGCTCGTAATGACCACCGACTTGGCGCCCAAGGCACGCACGGCATCCACAAGAGCGCGGCCCTTATCGGGCGTGATTTGCTCGGCAATGGGCGTATCGGTGAGCAGGCACGCCTCGGTGTAGTTTGGCACCGCATAGTCGGCGCACTCGAGCAGGCTGCGCATGAGGCCGATCGTGGACTCGGGCACGCCGGCGTAGAGCTTGCCGTTGTCGCCCATGATGGGGTCGACGAACACCTTGGTGCCCTTTTGCGCGCGACGGTGGCAGAAGTCCGAAATAATGCGCGTCTCTTCCTCGGTCACGATAAAGCCGGTGGAGATGGCGTCGAACTCAAAGCCGAGATCCTCCCAGATGGCGAGGCTCTGGCGCACGTACTCGGTGGTGTCATGGATGTAGAACTTGGGATAGTTGAGCGTATCGGACACAAGTGCCGTCGGCAGATTGTGGATACGGTAACCCATGTGCGACAGCACCGGCAGCATGGCGGAAAGCGCAACCTTGCCGTAGCCGCACATATCGTTGATCAGCAGCAGCTGAGTGTTCTTCATGAGGGTCTCCCTTGGTTCGGGCACGGCGCAGCAGCGCCACAGTGCGACTAAGTGTAGCGCAGGGAGCGTTTGCAGCGTCGAGCCGTTACGCGGTTTGGTAAAACCGCGTAACCACTAGTTTGGTACCTTGACATTGATTTCTCACGCTCCTAAATTGGTTAGGCACAAAACAATTCCACTACCTAACTAAAGAAAGGAGCGAAGCTTAGATATGTGTGTTGAACCACTCGTCTATCCGCACGAACCCGGCGGCGACCCGTCACAGCCGGCTGATGTACCCGAAGCGGTTGGCTCGGAAGACAAGCTTGCCAAGCGCATCCTCAATAACCTGGGCTTTTGCGGCCATTACATGCACTTTCATGGTGGTGGCGTATCCGGCAAGGCGCCCATTATCTGCCTGCTGGCCAAACAGCCCGGCGGCGAGATGTCGCAGCAGGAACTCGGCATGCACTTTGACCTCAAGCCGGGGTCGCTTTCCGAGATCCTGTCCAAACTCGAGCTCAACGGCCTCATCGAGCGCAGCCGTAACCCCAAGGATCGACGGCAACTCACCATTCGCCTGACCGAAACCGGCCGGGAAAATGCCCGCATCGACCAAGCGGCCCGCATTCGCTTTAGAGAGCAGGCCTTTAGCGCGCTCACCCACGACGAGCGCGAGGACCTCGCCGAAATGCTCGATAAAATCCGCGTAACCTGGGAGGAACTGGATGATTAAAACCCTCATGGGCAGCGTCCGCGACTATATGAAAGTCACTGTTGCCACGCCATTGCTCGTGCTTGGCGAGGTGCTCTGCGAGATGCTGATTCCATTTATCACCGCCAACCTGATCGATGCCATCAAAGACGGCGCCACCGTAGCCGAGATGCTTCCCACCGCGGGCTTTTTGGTGCTCATCGCGCTGACGTCGCTTGCTTTTGGCGCCGCTGCCGGCGTCACCTGCAGCCATGCGAGTTGCGGCTTCGCTAAGAACCTGCGTCACGACCTGTTCTACAAGATCCAAACGTTCAGCTTTGCCAACATCGATGAGTTCTCGAGCTCCTCGCTCGTCACGCGCCTGACCACCGATATCAACAACGTGCAGCAGGCCTTTATGATGATCATCCGCATCGCCGTGCGCGCGCCGCTGGTATTGATCTTCGCCTTTACCATGGCATTTATCATGGGCGGCAGCGTCGCCATGGTCTACCTGGTCATCATTCCACTGCTGGGCTTTGGGCTGTTCTTTATCATCTTTAAGGTGCGCCCCATCTTCTCGCGCGTGTTCCACAAGTACGACGCCCTTAACGAGTCCGTCGAGGAAAACGTCACCGGCATGCGCGTAGTTAAGAGCTATGTGCGCGAAGACTTTGAGAAGGAGAAGTTCGCGACCGCCGCACGCGACGTCCAGATGGACTTCACCCGCGCCGAGAAGCTGCTCGCCTTTAACAACCCCATGATGAACATCTGCGTCAACGGCGCGTTTGTCGTCATCATCTACCTGGGCTCCAAGCTCATCATCACGAGCCAGGGAACGCTGTTCGACGTGGGCCAGCTCTCCTCGATCTTTACCTATGGCTTCCAGATTCTGATGAGTCTGATGCAGTTGTCGATGATCTTTGTCATGGTGACCATGGCCGACGAATCGGCACACCGCATTACCGAGGTGTTGGCCGCCGAGCCCACGATCGCCGATCCCGCCGAGCCCGTGCTCGAGGTTGCCGACGGCTCCATCGACTTTGACCACGTGAGCTTTAAGTACTCCGCGCATGCGAAGCGCCAGGCGCTCGACGATATCGACCTGCACATTAAGAGCGGCGAGACCATCGGCATCATCGGCGGCACCGGCTCGGCCAAGTCCACGCTTGTAAACCTCATCGCCCGCCTGTACGACGCCACCGAAGGCACCGTGCGCGTGGGCGGCGTGGATGTGCGCGACTACGACTTGGACGCCCTGCGCCACCAAGTGGCCATGGTATTGCAGAAAAACGTGCTGTTTAGCGGCACGATTGCCGAGAACCTGCGTTGGGGCGACCCGAACGCCACCGACGAAGAGGTCCGCGAGGCGGCACATCTGGCCTGCGCCGACGAGTTTGTCGACGGCTTCCCCAAGGGCTATGACACCTGGATCGAACAGGGCGGCTCCAATGTTTCCGGCGGCCAGAAGCAGCGCCTGTGCATTGCACGTGCCCTGCTGCGTCGCCCCAAGATCTTGATCCTGGACGACTCCACCAGCGCCGTCGACACCAAGACCGACGCCAAGATCCGCGCAGGGCTGGCAAGCTATCTGCCCAACACGACCAAGCTCATCATCGCCCAGCGCATTAGCTCCGTGCAGGATGCAGACCGCATCATCGTCATGGAGGGCGGCCGCATCGCGCAGATCGGCAACCACGATGAGCTGCTCAAGACGAGCGAGATCTACCGCGAGACCTTTACCTCGCAGAACAAGATGTCTGCCGAGGGCGAAGAGGCCGTCGAAGCCGACACCGAGGTATCCGCAACACAAGCTCAGACCCAGGAAGGAGGCGAGGCACATGAGTAAGGCAACGACCGCCGAGCGCGCGCTCAACCGCAAGGGTGGCACCATGTCGCGCCTCATCAAGACGCTCTTTGGCTTCTACCCCGTGCTTTTGCCCCTCGTCGTCGTCGGCGT
>DBFZQW010000186.1:0-3085 GCA_048521445.1 Collinsella sp.
AGCCGTCGAACTCCTTGTCCGTGAACACGCGGGTCATCTGACGAGCGCGGTCGGGACGGAAGTTGAAGAAGATGGCCGCGTCGCCCTCGTGGATGCCCTCGTTGTGGGCAGCGAAGGGCTCGACGAACTCGTCGCCGCGCGAATCCTTCTCGTAGTAGGCCTTGATGCCAGCAACGGGGTCGACATCGGCATCGGACGCGTTGACCATGACGTCGTAGGCGCGCTGGATGCGCTCCCAACGGTTGTCGCGGTCCATGGCCCAATAACGGCCCGAGACGGTGGCAACGCGAGCGTCGCAACCGGTCTCCTCGGAGATCTTGGCCAGGAAGGCGCAGAACTCACTCATGTAACCGGCACCGGACTGCGGGTCGACGTCGCGGCCGTCCATAAAGGCGTGAACGCGAACGGTCTTGACACCGTGCTCGGCAGCCATCTTGACCAGAGCCTCGACGTGGCTCATATGAGAATGAACACCGCCAGGGCTCATAAGGCCCATGAGGTGGAGAGTCTTGCCGTCAGCCTTGACGTCGTCCATAGCCTTGACGAAAACCTCGTTCTTGGCGATGGAGCCGTCCTTGATGGCATTGTTGATACGCGAAAGCTCCTGGAACACGATGCGACCGGCACCGATGTTGAGGTGACCCACCTCGGAGTTGCCCATCTGACCGTCGGGAAGGCCCACGTCCTCGCCCGAAGCACCGAGCGTGGTGTGAGGATACTTCTCGTACAGGCTATCAAGGAAGGGCGTCTTAGCAGCGGCGACGGCGTTCTCGCCATCGGCCGGAGCCAGGCCACAGCCGTCCATGATGATCAGGAGTGCAGGAAGATGACGTTGTGCCATATGTCCTACTCGCCTGCCTTGACGACCATAGAGGCGAAGTCGGCAGCCTTGAGCGAAGCGCCGCCCACGAGGGCGCCGTCGACGTCGGGCTTGGCGACGAGCTCGGCGATGTTGCCGGGCTTGGCAGAGCCACCATAGAGAACGCGGATGCCGTTAGCGAGCTCCTCGCCGAACATCTCCTTGAGGGTCTCACGGATAGCGCCGCAGACCTCCTGAGCGTCCTCGGCGGTAGCGGTCTTGCCGGTGCCGATAGCCCAGATGGGCTCGTAGGCGACGACGACCTGCTTGGGGCAAGTGATCTCGAGACCCTCGAGACCTGCCTTGACCTGGTTCACGACGTGCTCGACATAGGTGCCGGCCTCGCGGACCTCGAGGGACTCGCCGCAGCAGAAGACGGGAACAAGACCGGCGGCAACGAGGGCCTTGGCCTTCTTGTTCTGGTCCTCGTCGGTCTCGTGGAAATATCCACGACGCTCGGAGTGACCGATGATGCAGTAAGTGCAGCCAGCGGACTTGAGCATGTCGCAGGAGGACTCGCCGGTGTAGGCACCCTTTGCCTCCCAGTACACGTTCTGTGCACCGAGAGCGATGGGGGCAGCCTGCATGCGGGCGTGAACGGTGGTGATGTCGATGGTCGGCGGGCAGACGAGGACCTCAACGCCCTCGGGAACTTCGGGCAGAGCCTCGGCGAGCTCGTCAGCGAGCTTAGCGGCAGCGGCAACGTCGTTGTTCATTTTCCAGTTGCCGGCGATGAGTTTAGTGCGATTAGGCATCGAGAAGCGCCTCCACTCCGGGGAGGGCCTTGCCCTCGACGAGTTCCATGGAAGCGCCGCCACCGGTGGAAATCCAGCTCATCTTGTCGGCAAGATCGAACTTGTTGACGGCTGCGACGGAGTCGCCACCGCCGATGATGGAGGTGCCGCCGTTGGCCTTGAGCTCGGCAACAGCCTCGGCAACGGCCTTGGTGCCGTGCGCGAAGTTATCGAACTCGAAAACGCCCATGGGGCCGTTCCAGAAGACGGTCTTGGCGCCCTTGATGGCCTCGGCGTAAAGGGCCTCGGTCTTGGGGCCGATGTCCATGCCCATGCGATCCTCGGGGATGGCGTCGGAAGCGACGACCTCGCCCGTAGCGTCCTCGCCGAAGTGGTCGGCAACGAGGTTATCGATCGGGAGCAGGATCTTGACGCCCTTGTCCTCAGCCTTCTTGAGCATCTCTGCAGCGCGCTCGACCCAGTCCTCCTCTTTGAGGGAGGTACCGACGGTCTTATAGCCCTTGGCCAGGAAGAAGGTGTAGGCCATGCCGCCACCGATGATCAGGGTGTCGGCGGAATCGATCAGATGATCGAGGACACCGATCTTGGAGGAAACCTTGGAACCGCCGACGATGGCGACGAAAGGACGCTCAGGATCAGCGAAGATGCTGGTCAGCGTGTCGACCTCCTTCTCAAGCAGGAAGCCTGCGACAGCGGGGAGATAGGCGGCCGGGCCCACGACGGAACCCTGTGCGCGGTGAGCGGTGCCGAAGGCGTCGAGAACGAAGATGTCGCCGTAGGAAGCGAGCTTCTTGGCGATCTCGGGATCGTTCTTCTTCTCGCGCTTATCGAAACGGACGTTCTCGAGAACGAGGACCTTGCCCGGCTCGACAGCCTCGACGGCCTTGGCGGCCTCCTCGCCGTAGGTGTCCTGGACGAAGCTGACGTCGAGACCGGAAAGCTCGGCGAGCTTGGCGGCAACCGGCTTGAGCGAAAGCTCGGGCTCGAAACCAGTGCCGGCAGGACGGCCAAGGTGGCTCATGAGGATGACGCGAGCGTTGTGCTCGACGAGATACTTGATGGTGGGAAGGGCAGCCTTGATGCGGGTGGTATCGCCCACGACGCCGTCCTTGATAGGCACGTTGAAGTCAACGCGGACGAGAACGCGCTTGCCGTCGACATCGATGTCGCGGACGGTCTTCTTGGTAAAGGCCATGTTTGCTTCTACCTTTCGTACATGTGTGCACGTATGTGCGCACGGTTTCCAATAAAAAAGGACGCGACCCCAGAGCATAAGCCCTTAAAGGCCGCGCCCTTCTTTAGACGCTCAACGAGCTATTCGCTAAAAGCCAAATTAAGCAACGAACTTCTCGAAGTACTTGATGGTGCGGACCATCTGAGAGGTGTAGGAGTTCTCGTTGTCGTACCAAGAGGTGACCTGAACGAGGGTCTGGCCGTTGCCGAGGTCAGAGCACATGGTCTGAGTGGCGTC
>DBFZQW010000187.1:0-2646 GCA_048521445.1 Collinsella sp.
CGCGCGGTTACAATGCAACAAGGCATCTATATGGCATTCGATATAAAGGAGAAGGGTAATGCCGATTAATGATCCCGAGAAGTCGGAGAATATGCGCAAGTCCATCCGCGTGTATTCCGGTTCCTCCAACCGTCCCCTCGCTCAGAAGATCGCTGAGTTCCTTGGGGTCGAGCTTTCGGGCCTTACGCTAAAGCAGTTCGCCAATGGTGAGATTTACGCCCGCTACGACGAGACCGTCCGCGGCGCCGACGTCTTCCTGATTCAGTCCGTGGCCGGCGGCAACGTCAACGACATGCTCATGGAGCTGCTCATCGCCACCGACGCTGCCAAGCGCGCATCCGCCCGCTCCATCACCGCCGTTATCACCCACTACGGCTATGCCCGCCAGGACCGCAAGGCCGGCCCGCGCGAGCCCATCACCGCCCGCCTCGTCGCCAACCTGCTCGAGCGCGCCGGCGTCAACCGCATCATCACCCTCGACCTGCACCAGGGCCAGATCCAGGGCTTCTTCGATATCCCGGTTAACCACCTGTCCGCGCTGCCGCTGTTTGGCCAGTACTACAACGACATGCACTTCGACACCGACAACCTGGTTGTCGTCTCCCCCGACGTGGGTCGTGCCAAGGCCGCCAAGAAGCTGTCCGACATGCTCGGCTGCGACCTGGCCATCGCCCACAAGGGCCGTCCGCGCCACAACGCCGCCGAGGTCATGGGCATCATCGGTGACATCAAGGGCAAGACCTGCATCATCAACGACGACATGATCGACACCGCTGGCACCCTGTGCGCCAACGTCAAGGAGCTCAAGGCTATGGGCGCTGGCGACATCTACGTCTGCGCCACCCACGGCATCTTCTCCGGTCCGGCCATCGAGCGTCTGAACGACGCCCCGATCGTCGAGTGCCTCGTCACCGACGCCATTCCCGTCGAGGTCGGCGGCAAGATCAAGACCATCTCGGTCGCCGAGGAGTTCGCTCAGGCCATCTCCGCCGTTTACCACGAGGAGCCCGTCTCCACGCTCGTCGGCGGCGACTTCGCGCTGTAGTCGCTCGACCCTCGCATCCCTCCGGAAGCCCCGGACGCGCCTGCGGGGTTATCACGCGAACGTCCTCGCCGCTTTGCGGCTGCGGGATGTTCGCTTTGATAACCCCTCCCGGCGCGTCCGGGGCTTCCTGCTGTCTCGGGGCAGCTGTTTTCTGAAATGACTTTGCTGCAACCTTTCCTCGCATTCGGCGGGCGTGGTAGCCTTTGTCGTTGATTGAACTATTTATGTAACGAAGGGACAAATATGGCAGCTGCACAGCCGCTTAAGATTCGCATGGTTGCCGGGCTTGGCAACCCGGGCGAGGAATATGCCGAGACCCGCCACAACGCCGGCTTTAAGGCGATCGACGAGCTGGCCCGTCAGGCCGGTGTCACGTACTGGAAAAACCAGGCGGGCGCCGAGGTCGCGCTCATCAACATCAACGATCCCGAGGAAGAGGGCGGCAAGCGCCAGATTGTGCTGGTCAAGCCGCAGTCGTACATGAACACCTCGGGCGGTCCCATCTCCAAGCTTTGCCGCGAGTACAAAATCAAGGCCGAGGAGCTGCTCGTGATCCACGATGAGCTCGACATTCCCGCCGGCGACGTACGTGTTAAGGTAGGCGGCGGCCACGCCGGTCACAATGGCCTGCGCTCCATCATCGACAAGATGGGCAGCCGCGACTTTAGCCGTATCCGCACCGGCATCGGCAACCCTCCCGGCAAGATGGCCGTCGCCGACTATGTGCTAAAGCAGCTGCGCGCCCGCGAGGCCGAGGACTTCCAGGACACCTGCGCTCGCGCCGCCGACGCCGCCGGCCTGGCAATCGTCCACGGCGTGATCTATGCCCGCGACCACGTCAACGGTGCCGCCTCCGCCAACGGCAAGCACTAGAACCTACTATTTAGGGACAGGTTTATTTTGGCAGGTTCTATATGTGGAAACACCGCAGCGGCCGCACCGCAATAAACCCTGTGCCGCCATACATATGCAGCGCTCCAAAGGGGGCCGGTCTCACCGATGTGCGAGGCCGGCCCCCTTTGCTGTTTTGCCTGATAAAACCTGCCAAAATAAACCTGTCCCTATTTGGCAGGCCAAAGTGGATAAACCCTGCTCCCGCCTGCCAAAGATACACGTAAACAGCATGTCCATGAGGGTATAATTTGCATCGTATGTCTGCACAACGCCTGTGCGCGTACGGTTTTATTCGGGCTACCGTCCATTTCCGTGGAGGCACGGTTCGGCGGCCCTAACAAGAGAGGGGTTCTATGTATAAGATCCTGGAGAAGACGCAGTTCTCGGAGAAGGTGTTCAAGTTCCGCATCGAGGCGCCCGCAATCGCCAAGCATGCGCACGCTGGACAGTTCCTCATGGTTCGCGCCAACGAGACGGGCGAGCGCGTCCCGTTTACCCTGGCCGGCTGGAACGGTGACGAGGGCTGGGTCGAGTTCATCTTCATGGTGATCGGCAAGACCACCGAAATGCTTTCCACCTACGAGGCCGGCGAGTCGCTGCGCGACGTCGTGGGCCCGCTGGGCGTTCCTACCGAGATGGCCGAGGGCCCCTGCGCCGTCATTGGCGGCGGCGTCGGCCTGGCAATTGCCTTCCCGGTCGCCAAGCAC
>DBFZQW010000188.1:0-3222 GCA_048521445.1 Collinsella sp.
ATTCTCGGTCCACTCAAAGCTGGCATTCCACTTTGCCTCGTAGTCGAACAGCTCGTCGGCGTTCTTGTCAGGATCGAAGACGGGGATGAAGCGATCGCTGGCGTGCTCGCTCTCGGTGAACTTAAACTGGGCCCTGTCGGCAGTGTCGCCTGCGACGTCGGTGATCTCGACGCCCTCGGGGACCTCGACCTTAAACCAAATGAAGTCGGTCCTCATATCCACGGCTGGCTTTTCTGCGCCGCCGCCACCGCCACTGCCGGTAGCGCCGCCGCTTCCGCCGCAACCCACCAGGGCAACCGCGGCAAAAAGACTCATGCAGAGGGTGAGAATCGCAAAGGCCTTCTTTTTCATGGTCGTGTCCTCCTCGATCTGTAACCGCCCATGGATTACCTGTCTTTACTGTACGCGTGAGCAGCTCATTCGGGTGGGCCATGTGTCCCATTCTGGGGGCAGGATTTGCGCCGACAAGTGGCAATATGCGAGGGCGCAAAAGAGGGGAGGGCCGATGCTGTCGGCCCTCCCCGGGTTGGGCGCCCGTTGTTTTAATGGGGCGTGCCTACGCGGGTTCGCGTAGGCGCGTACGGGTGCCCCGTTACTTGATCTCGATGCTCGAAATCTCGACTTCACGTGCCTCGTCAACTGCTTTCTTCATGTCGTCGGGGAACTCGATGGAGTTGAGAAGCGCCTCGGCTTCTTTCTTGTGCAGGTCGAAGTTCGCGATGAGAACGCAGACGCTTCCCGGCTCAACGTCGGTAAAGAGATAGGTATGGGTGCCGCGGTTGTCCTTGCACGTTCCGGTGAGCCATGTCCTGCCGTTGTACTCGACGGGGTCGCCAACTTCCCACTGGAACATGCTGCTCTTTCGACCTTCATCGGCAAGAGCCTCTTCTGCCGTCATCTTCTCTTCCCAAACAGGTATGAAGCGGTCAACCGTGGTGTTCTCGTTCTCGGGGAAGGTGAGCTGGACCCTGTCGGCATTCTTGCCGGCAGAGTCGCTTACGCCGACGCCCTCGGGCATCTCGACCTTAAACCAGATGTAGTCGGTCTTCTTGGCGACGGGGGCCTTTTCCTTGCTCTCGCTCTTGGGGGCGCTGCCGCCGCCCGATGCGCTCCCGCCGCAGCCCACAAGGGCGAGCGCGGCAAAGAGGGCGATGCAAAGGGAAAGGATCGATAGGGTCTTTTTCTTCATGGTGGCGTCCTCCTTGTCTGCCAGGGACATCGTGTGCCGCGGATCGCTGGGGCGGCGGTTACGCATGCGCATGATGTCTTTGTTTACTGTGCGGTTATTCTTCCATTCGTCGTCCGGTGCCGTGATGAGCTTGCCCCAACATAGGGCTCCTTACCTATATGTATGCCCCAGTTGCCGCTGCCCGGAAGTCTCGAAAGGTGGGCCATGTGTCCCATGTTTGCGGTGCCGACGCCTATCGTTCGTCATAGAAATCCGCGATGGCCAGGTGCGCTGACGCTTATGTACTTATGGGCTAGACTTAGCACCATTATGTGATCGATGCGGTCGGTCGGCGGTTTCCACCCGACCGATGTATATGACTTGAAGGTGCATGCGTATGAGCCAAGAGATGATGGACAAGACCTGCCGCGGGTTTGCCGAGGCGCTTGCCGCGCGCGAGCCGGTTCCCGGCGGTGGCAGCGCGAGCGCCTTTGTGGGCGCGCTGGGCGCCTCGCTGTGCGGAATGGTTGCCCGCTACGGTGCGACCAATCCCGCGCTTGCTGATCGTGCGGATGACCTGACGCGCGCGTTTGCCCAGGCTGATGAGCTGGCCCAGGAGCTTGTCGAGTTGGTTGCCGAGGACGTTCGTGCCTACAGGCAGGTGTCCGCGGCGTACGGTATTCCGCGTGACGATCCGGCTCGAGCGACCGCGATTCAGGATGCGCTGCATGTGGCCGCTATGCCGCCGTATCGCATTATGGATGCCTGCGGGCGCGCACTGGCGCTGCTCGAGGACATGGCCGACAAGGGTTCGCGTCAGCTGCTGTCCGATGTGGCGTGCGGCGCCGTGTTCTGCCGTGCCGCCATGCAAGGCGCCAGCTTGACGCTCTTTGCGAACACCACGTCTATGAAGGACCGCGCTCGTGCTGAGGAGCTCGAGGCGGCGTGTGATGAGTTGCTCGACATATGGTTGCCGCGCGCCGATGCGCTGGCGCGCCGCGCCTCCGACGCTGCAAGGAAGAGAGGATAGCCATGGCTGAGCTACTGAAGGGTGCTCCCGTCGCCCGCGCTTTGACTGAGGAGCTCGCTGCCCGCTGCGCTGCGCTGCGCGAACGCGGTGTTGTTCCGACGCTTGCTATCGTGCGTGTGGGTGAACGCGAGGACGACCTATCCTACGAGCGCGGCGCCCTTAAACGCTGCGAAAAGGTTGGCATCGAGGCGCGTCGCGTGTTGCTTCCTGCCGGTGTTTCGCAAGACGAGCTGTTGACGGCCATCGAGGACATCAATGCCGACTCGGCTGTTCATGGCTGTCTGATGTTTCGCCCGCTGCCCGCCGGCCTTGACGAGAACGCCGTCGCCGCAGCGCTCGATCCCGCCAAGGACGTTGACTCCATGACGCCGGCTTCGCTGCTCACCACGCTTTCGGGGCGCGGTGAGGGTTTTGCCCCCTGCACAGCCGAAGCCGTGCTTGCTTTGCTGGATCATTATGGCGTTGAGCTGGATGGAGCTAAGGCTGCTGTGGTCGGGCGCTCGCTGGTGATCGGGCGTCCTGTTGCTGCCATGCTTACGGCGCGCAATGCGACCGTGACGACGTGCCATACGCATACGCGCGACCTTGCTGCCGAGTGCCGTGCGGCTGATATTGTGGTTGCCGCCGTTGGACGCGCGCGCACGATTGGCGTGGATGCCGTTCGCGAGGACCAGACGATCATTGATGTGGGCATTAACTGGGATGAGGACGCTGGCAAGCTGGTGGGTGACGTCGATTTTGTTGCCGCGGAGCCGGTTGTTGGTGCCATCACCCCCGTGCCGGGCGGCGTGGGGGCTGTGACAACGGCGATTCTCGCCAAACACGTGATCGAAGCGGCCGAGCGCGGTAGCGCGCAGAGATGTGGTGTAAGAGGCGGGGTATGCCCCGCCTCTTCCCTTTCTTGAAAGGGAGGGGACACCGCCTAGAATTCGTCGTTGGAGTAATGAAGGTGACGAATGGAAGGAAAGGCGATGCCCCAAGAAGAGAGTGTACTGCGCCTCGGCCGCGACGAGGCCCTCGAGGC
>DBFZQW010000189.1:0-9758 GCA_048521445.1 Collinsella sp.
CCGAGCTCGATTGGTAGGCGGCGCCATGACACCTCTCGCAAAACGTCTCCCGCGCGAGCTGCGCCGCAATATCGGCAAGTACCTGGGCATCTTTTTGCTTATGTGCGGAAGCATCGCTCTCACCTCGGGCTTTTTGCTCGCAGCGCATTCCATCGGCTGCCTTATCGACGACATGCGCGATGCGTACACGATTGAGGACGGCCGCGTGACCACCTCCTTCGAGGCCACCAAAGACCAGCTCGAGGCGGCCGAGGATGCAGCCGGCGACGTCGGCGGCGTTACGCTCTACAAGAATTTCTCCATCGACGCCATCATCAAAAAGACCGCCGGCGACGACGGCACCAAGCGCACGCTGCGCACCTATGCGCACCGCACCAAGGTCGATATCGCGTCCTACTGTGAGGGCAGGGAACCCAGGGCGGACGACGAGGTGGCCATCGATCGCGTCTTTGCCACCAACAACGGCCTCGCCGTGGGCGATAAGGTCGAGCTTGAGGGCCGCACCTACACCATCTGCGGCATCATGACCCAGCCCGATAGCCAGGCACTGTTCCTCAACAATTCGGACTTTACGGTGAACACCATCACCTATGGCGTGGCCGAGGTCACCGACGCCGGCTTTGCCGCGCTCGAGGACGCCGGCGGTGCGCCTGCCTACACCTACTCCTTCACCTTTGCCGACCGCGACCTCCCCACCGCGGATCGCATCGATGCGGAACAGGATATGGTCGAGGCGCTGACCGACGCCGATGCGCGCGTGGACGATCTGATCGATGCCGATTCCAACCAGGGCATTGGCTATGCGCGCGACGACGTGGACGGCGACTCTATGATGTGGATGACGTTGCTCGACATCATCATCGTGATCATGGCGTTCGTCTTTGTGGTCCTCACCGACGCCACCATTGAGGAGGAGAGCGCCATCATCGGCACGCTGCTCGCCAGCGGCTATCGTCGACGCGAGATCGTGCTGCACTACCTTGCGCTTCCCGCCGTCGTGGGCGTGGTCGCGGCGCTTTTGGGCACTGCGCTCGGCGTTGTGTTCTTTACTGAGCCCATGCGCAGCCTCTATTACGGTTCGTACAGCCTGCCGCCCTTCCAGGTGTACTGGAGCTGGGAGATCTTTGCGAAGTGCGCCGTGGTTCCCGCCGCCGCGCTCATCCTCATCACGCTGGTGGGTCTGCTTCGCAAGATGGGCAAGACGCCGTTGCAGTTCCTTCGTCACGAGGCGAGTGGCAAATCGGGCACCAAGCGCGGCCTGCAGCTGCCGGAGCGCATGGGTTTTGTTTCCCGCTTTCGCCTGCGTATCTTCCTGCGCAATCTGGGCAACTTCGCCACGCTCTTCGTGGGCATCGCGTTTGCCTCGCTGCTACTGCTCTTTGGCCTGGCGATTCTGCCCACGATGACGCACTATGCGGACAACCTCGAGACAAGCCTGGTCGCCGAGCACCAGTACACGCTCAAGGCGCCGCTGGAGCTCGAGGGCACTGCCGAGGAGCGCGAGCAGTGGTCGGCACTCGAGCGCTTGCAGTCGGTTGACGGCGCACTGCTTTCTGCCGCCCAGGATGCCGATGACGAGCTTGACGACGCGGCCGATGCTGCGCAGGCGGCAGCCGATGCCGCGACCGCATCTCCGTCTGCCGAGAGCCTGACTGCGGCGCAAGATGCGCTTGCAAACGTCCAGGACAAGAAGGATGCGCTTTATGCGCGCCTCGATGACCTTGCCGATGCCCTCGGCTGCGACCGCGACGAGGCTATCGACCTGATCGACAAGGCCTCTAAGATCGACACTGACAACGACGACATTCACCCGGTTAACACGACCGATAACGGTGCAGACAAGATTGCGCAGACCGAGAAATATGCCGTTTACCAGCTGCAATACGACCGCGGCGATGGTAATGGCGAGGAGACGATTTCCGTCTACGGCATCTCGCCCGATTCGCGCTATTGGAAAGACCTCAACGTTGGCGATGGGCGCGTCGTCTTTGGCGGCGGTCTGCTCGATAAGTTTGGCTGGAGCGAGGGTCAGAAGGTCACGCTCATCGACAAGTACGAGGGGGAGCATTATTCCCTTGAGTACGCGGGCAAGGACTGTGCCTGGGGCTCCAAGTCGGACATGAATATCTATATGAGTATCGACGACTTTAACGAGCTGTTCGGCAACGACGCCGCCTACTTTAACGGCTATGTGAGCGACGAGAAGCTCGACCTCGATGCTCGTTACTTTGCCGGCGACACCACGCCCGACGACATGCGCGCCGTGGGCGACCAGTTCATCGGCATGATGAGCAAAATGATCGGAATGATGGTCGGGCTCGCGGTGTTTATCTTCCTGCTGTTTATGTACCTGCTGACCAAGGCTGTGATCGACCACAGCGCCCGTTCGATCAGCTACATGAAAGTCTTTGGCTATCGCGATAGCGAGATCTCGCATCTGTACATCCGCTCGATCACGCTGTGCGTGGCGGCGTCGCTCGTGCTAAGCCTGCCGGTCATTATTGGCTCGCTCACGGCCATCTTCCGCTCGATGCTGCTCGCCTACAACGGCAATATCGAGATCTACGTGCCCGCTTGGTCCATGGCGGCGTGCGTGGGCATTGGCTTTGCGACCTACCTGGTCGTGGCGCTGCTGCACACGCGCTCCATCAAGCGCGTCAGCTTGGCCGAAGCCCTCAAAGTGCAGGAGTAATCATCGGGGACAGTCTTTGCCGGTTCGCCGGCCGTGCTGGCAAGGACTGTCCCCAGCTGCCGGCAGGAAAGGAACGTCCCTAGCTGCCAGGTGGCGAGGCACTCATTTAAGTCCGTCCCCAATGAGTGGTTTCAGTCATTTAAGTCTGTCCCCAATGACTAGGTGCCGTACTTGACTTTAACTCTGCTTTAACTGGTACCATCCTCTATGTCTGTAACGCCATATAGACCGAGGGGATATATCTATGACCGCAACTGCACCCGCAGCACCCGCTAAGGTGTACTTCACCAACCTGCGCACGCATGCTCGCGAGAGCCAGCTCGACAAGCTCAAGCGCCTCATCCGTCACGCCGGTATCGAGCAGATCGACTTTGAGAACAAGTTCGTCGCCATCAAGATTCACTTTGGCGAGCTGGGCAACCTGAGCTTTTTGCGCCCCAACTACGCCCGCGCCGTCGCGGATGTCGTGAAGGAGCTGGGCGGCAAGCCCTTCCTCACCGACTGCAATACGCTCTATGTGGGTAGCCGCAAAAACGCGCTCGAGCACATCGACACCGCCTACCAGAACGGCTTTACCCCGTATGCCACGGGTTGCCAGATCATCATCGCCGACGGCCTCAAGGGCACCGACGAGGCGCTCGTCCCGGTCGAGGGTGGCGAGTACGTGCGCGAGGCCAAGATCGGTCAGGCGCTCATGGATGCCGATATCGTGATCAGCCTCACCCACTTTAAGGGCCATGAGCAGGCCGGCTTTGGCGGCGCCATGAAGAACCTGGGTATGGGAGGCGGCAGCCGTGCCGGCAAGATGGAGCAGCATGCCGCCGGCAAGCCGAACGTCTCGACCGAGCACTGCGTTGGCTGCCGTGCCTGCGAAAAGATCTGCGCGCACGACGCTGTCTCGTTCGACGGCACCCGCGAGCGCGAGCTTGCCAGCGGCGCTACTCGCACGGTGCACGTGGCCGCTATCGACCACGATCGCTGCGTGGGCTGCGGACGCTGCATTGCGGCATGCAACCAGGACTGCATCAAGCCCGGCTATGACGCCGCGGCCGACGTGCTCAACTGCAAGATCGCCGAGTATACAAAGGCCGTTGTCGACGGCCGCCCGAGCTTCCACATCTCGCTTGCCATGGACATCAGTCCCAACTGCGACTGCCATCCCGAAAACGATACGCCTATCGTCAACGACATCGGCATGTTCGCGAGCTTCGACCCGGTCGCCATCGACCAGGCCTGCGCCGATGCCGTCATGGCATCCGAGCCGCTGCCCAACACCGAGCTCACCGATAGCGCGGCCAAGATGGAGCACAGCCACGAGCATCTGGAGGGCGAGCAGGCCAAGGACCCCTTCTGCATCACGCATCCCGACACCGACTGGCGCGTGTGCATCGCGCACGCCGAGAAGATCGGCCTGGGCGCGAGCAAGTACGAGCTTATCGAGGTCAAGTAACACCTGTCTATTGGACATATCAAGCGCTTTTGGAGCGCAACGTTAGCAAAAGCCGCCCGTGAGCACAGTGCCCACGGGCGGCTTTTTGGAAGTGCTAGGGGGTCAGATAGACCAGTAAACCGTACTATTTGCCTAAATAATACTCGTCGAGGAAGTTGTCGACCGTATTCCAGTAGAGTTCGGGGTCGACCTGCGCACTCTTGGCGTGGGTGGCGCCATGGATAGTGAGCTTTTGCTTGACCTTGCTGGCGCACGCGTCGTAGTTTTGGTCGAGCATGCTGTACGGTACAAAGGTGTCCTGGTCGCCGTGGATAAACAGCATGGGAACCGTCGCGTGTTTGAGTTGCTCCACACTGCTCGCCTTATGAAAATCGTAGCCCGCGCGCACGTTGCACACCAAGTTTGCTACATCGAGCAAGGGAAAGCTGGGCAGGCCGAACACGTCCTTGAGCTGCAGGGAAAACTCGTCCCAAACACTCGTATAACCGCAGTCCTCGATAATGCATTTCACGTTTGCGGGCAGAGATTCCCCCGCGACGTTCATGGCGGTTGCCGCACCCATCGACTCGCCAAAGACCAGGATACGTGCCTCGGGGTCAGCCTGAACGATCTGCCCGATCCATGCGACGATGTCGAGGCGCTCGGGCCAGCCCATGCCGATATAGTCGCCGCCGGAGCGCTCGTGGGCGCGGGCGGCGGGTGCGAGTACGTTCATGCCGCGGTCGTGGAATCGCTTGACGTATCGGGCCATACCGATGGGCTCGTTGGTATATCCATGCAGGCAGACGGCGTAATCGTGGGTGTTCTCCGAGGCGGCAAAATACCAAGCGGTGAGCTCGGTTCCGTCATCTGCGGTGAGGCTGCTGCTCTCGCGGTTCTCTTTAAACCATGCCCGCGCCTCGGTTCCCTCGGCATCCATCTGCTCGCCCTTTTCGGCGTCCTTGCCGTCCTGCATCATCTTCATGGTGTATGGCGCGCGGGGATTCAGCGCGAAGTCAAACAGAAAGTTGCCGGCAAACCCCAGCAGCGCGACAACGAGCACCAGCGCAACGACGCCGGCTATCTTGAGCTTTCGATGGGAACGTGCGTTTTGAGACATAAGAAGCTTTCCTATAAGATGTTAATACATCAACATTTAATGCAAGCGCATTATGGACGTTCGCCGTTGATGCGTCAACAGGCAAAGAATGGGTAAACAAAGGGTCACGTATGGTGCAAATTTCGCACGTACCTAGACGCTTTGATATAGTGTTGAGAACTCTTTACGTTGGAGGATGTAACCGGCATGTCCGATTCGAGCGACAGTTCTAAGCCGCGACCCAAGACCGCGGCCGTTCCACACTACACGGTGGGCGAGGAGATCATGAACTCCGTCACCCATGGTGTCGGCTGCCTGCTGGGTATCGCGGGCCTGGTGCTCCTGATCGTATTCGCTGCCCTGCGCGGCGGAGGCCCGGCCCACATGGCCGCGGCGATTGTCTATGGTGTCAGCATTATCCTCGAATACCTAGCTTCTACGCTCTACCACGCGATTCAGCCCGCGCGCGCCAAGCGCGTGTTTCGCATCATCGACCACAGCTGCATCTACCTGCTCATAGCCGGCAGCTATACGCCGTTTTGCCTCATCACGCTCGCAAACGACGGCGGCGCTGTGCTGTTCTTTGCCGTATGGGCCATCGCCATTATCGGCATCGCCCTCGAGTGTTTTATGCGCGAGCGTCAACCGCACTGGGTAAGCGGCCTGGTCTACCTGCTGATGGGCTGGCTCGTTGTCTTTAAGCTGCCCGAACTTGTGGCGCTGCTCAACCCCGTGGCACTTGCCCTGCTCGCCGTCGGCGGCGTGTGCTACACCGCGGGCGTGCCGTTCTATATCGCCAAAAACGTGCGCTATCTTCACAGCGTGTTTCACCTGTGGGTACTCGCCGGCAGCATCTTCCAGTTCATGGCGGTGATCCTCTTCGTAATCTAGCGATCGCGCCTGCGCCCGCGGGCCCGTCCGGGCGCCCGCCGGGTGCAACTGCCCTATCCGCCATCAACGTTTTGACCTGACGTCCCGAATCTTGGAGGTTCGAGAAACTCCCGATGGACATAACCATCTCCCTTATCACCACCCTCGTTTTGACCCTCATCAACGGCTACTTCTCTATGTCCGAGATGGCGCTCACCACGGCCAAGCGCGCCGTGCTGGAGCATGAGGCCGAGGAAGGCGACAAGCGCGCCGAGCGTGCCATTAAGCTGGCTGCCGACTCCGACCAGCTGCTCGCCACCATCCAGGTTGCCATCACGCTCGTGGGCTTCGCCTCGTCCGCCGTCGCCTCGACGAGCCTGTCCGACCCGCTCGCCACGTGGCTCATGAGCTTTGGCATCGCGCCGCTCTCCGCCATCGCGCGCGGCCTGGCGCCGGTCATCATTACCGTCGCGGTCGCCTTCGTATCCATCGTGATCGGCGAGCTCGTCCCCAAGCGCATCGGCCTGGCCAATGCCGAGGGCGTGTCCAAGCAGGTCGTGGGCCCGCTTTCCGTGTTCCAGAAGATCGCCCGTCCGCTCGTGTGGCTGACTGGCGCTTGCTCCGATGGCCTGGCCCGCATCCTGCGCATCAAGAGTGCCGACGACCGCCAGAACGTCTCGGAAGAAGAGATCAAGTACATGGTCTCGGAGCAGGACGACCTGCTCGACGAGGAAAAGCGCATGATCCACGAGATCTTCGACCTGGGCGACACCGTTGCCCGCGAGGTCATGGTGCCGCGCGTGGACACCACCATGTGCGAGGACGACGAGACGGTCGCCGACGTGCTGTCCACCATGCGCCAGACCGGCTTTAGCCGCATCCCCGTCTATCACGAGGATCCCGACAACGTCGCCGGCATTGCGCACATCAAGGACCTGATTCAGCCCGCGCTCGACGGCAAGGGCGACCAGCCCATCGCCGGTTTTTTGCGCGACGCCACCTTTGTGCCCGACACCAAGGACATCCTGCCGCTGCTGTCCGAGATGCAGACCTCTCACGACCAGATCGTGGTGGTCGTGGACGAGTACGGCGGTACGGCCGGCATTATCACCATCGAGGACATCGTCGAGGAGATCGTCGGCGAGATCGAGGACGAGTTCGACCCCGACAACAAGTATCTCACGCGCCTTTCGCGCCGCGAGTGGCTCGTTGATGGGCGTTTTTCGTGCGATGACGCGATTGAGCTTGGTTGGCCGCTCGAGGAAAGCGATGATTATGAGACCATCGCCGGCTGGATTTTGGAGCTTTGCGACTCGGTGCCCGACATCGGAGAGGTGTTTGAGGTTGCAGGGTACAAGTTCAAGGTGCAGTCGATGCGTGGCCAGCGCATCTCGCTCATTCGCGTGATCGCTCCGGCCGAAACCGATAAGAAGGATTCCGAGTCTTCGGCAGAGAAGCCGGCGGCGTCGGGTGCGGGTTCTGCGAATCCGCACGACGGCGACGAGTAGGACAAGGAAGAGTAGGGGAGAGTTATGGCAGGCCTGTTCAACATCCTTAAGGTCACCGTCAGCGAGGACAAGATCTGCGCGCATGTGCTGGTGAACCCCGGCATGCCGCTCATGACCTCGGAGGATATCGAGGCCACGGCGCGCGTGTATTACCTGGTGCCGGCGATTGCCAAGCACCTGTGCCTGGGTGATTCCGGCCGCGAGTTCCAGGACTGCATGGGCCAGACCGAGCTTTGCCATCTGCTTGAGCATGTGACGGTCGAGCTCATGAACGAGACCGGGCTTGCCGGCAGCATCTCGTGCGGCCGCACGCGCGTAAGCGAGCACGACGAGCGCGTCTTTGAGGTTGAGCTTTCGTGCCCCGACGACGCGCTGGCCATCGGCGCGCTGTCTTCGGCCACCTTTATGATGGACTGGGCGTACCTGCACGCCGACCAGCCTGCCCCCGACGTGGAAGGCACGGTCGCGGGCCTGCGCAACCTGGTGCTGGGCATGCGTGCCGAGGCCGAGGGCAAGGATCCTCACGAGGTCGTCGCCGCTGCGAACGGCGAAGATACTGCCGAGGACGAGGGCGCTGACGAGGGCGATGTGCCGGTCGACGCCGAGCCCGTTGCCGATACGACCGCCGAGCCCGTTACCGCCGAGCCCCAGGGCGTCCCCAACTTTGACGACGAGCCCCAGGTGGCGATTGATACCGAGGGCGCGGTTGCCGAGAACCACGAGGCCTCCGCTGCCGTCTTTGGCGGTGCTGCGACGGTTCCGGCAGGACCTGCGCATGAGGGCGGCCTGCCGCTCGTGGACGGCGCCGGCGAGGACCCGGGTGCCACGGTGACCATGCCGGCTATGCCTCAGGAGTAGGTCTACGCGTTTATCACCATCACGTACCTGCGCCTTTGCCGTACGCAGATGAGCGGAGCGGCAAGTGATGCGCTGCGGGTATAATGGACAGCATTCAAACGGTGGGCACCGACGTGCCCGCAGGAGAGGAATGATCATGGGTAAGACTTTCAGCTTTGTCTCCGGCGCACTTTTTGGTGCCGCTGCCGGCGCTATTGTCGGCGTTGCTCTGGCCCCGCGCTCGGGCGCCGAGACCCGCGCCATGGCTGCCGATATCGCCAACGACGCTTGGGACAATATGCGCGACACCTACGAGCACAGCGCCGAGGAGGCCCGTGCTGCGGTGAATGACTTTGGCCCGATGGTCGACGCCAAGACCGATGACCTGCGCGCCAAGGTCGATCTGGCCCGCGAGCGCATGGACCAGTTGCGCGAGCAGCTCAACGACGCCATTTCGGGCGGCAACGTGACGCCTGCCGCCGACGTCGTGGTCGAGAACGCCGTCGAGGCTGATACCGAGGCTGCGGAGCCCTCGACCGAGGCATAATGCGCGCCGGGGATTTTGTCGGCGCCAAGATATATCGCAAGCCTACCGAGGACAAGCGCACCAAAAAGGACGGCACGCCGCGCAGCCCTAAAAAGCTCGGAAAGATTCACTTTCCGGTCTTTACCCCGGGCGGTACGCGCGTGGTCGGCTTTATGGTCCGCCAGTCCGATATCGCGGGCATGATCGAGCGCCCCGACCGATTCGTTGCGCTCGACGCCATTGGTGTCTACGAGGGCGCCATTGCGGTCGATGACGTCAAGGACACGTACGATGCCGCCGCTGCCAAGCGCCTCGACATCAACCTGGACGATTGCATCATCTGGGTCGGTATGGACGTGCGCACGGAATCGGGCGACGTCGTGGGCTATTGCTCGGACGTTGAGTTCAAGCCACGCTCGGGCATCGTGCAGGCATTCTATGTGACCGCCGGTGCTGCTTCGAGTGTTTTGGTTGGTGACACGCAGGTGCCGCCGACGATGCTGCGCGGCTATGCGGACGGCGCGATGATTGTTTCGGACGAGGTCAAGTCGCTCGGGTATTCGGGCGGTGCGGCTGCCAAGGCCGCCGAGGCCAGCGTCGTGGTGGGCGACAAGGTCAAAAAGGGCGCCAAGGTGCTCGACGACAAGGGATCGGTTGCCGTGGACAAGGGCAGTCGCGCACTGGGCAAGCAGCTCGGCAAGACGCGCGGCATGTTCAAGGCCTTTAAGGACGAATACCAAAAGGCGAGCGGAGGCTCGTCAAAAGCTACAAAATAGCGACGTACCAAATGATGGGAG
>DBFZQW010000190.1:0-29205 GCA_048521445.1 Collinsella sp.
GAAGGATTGAATGGCGGATTCTCAGATCCATGTCGCGCTGGCGGGTAACCCCAACTGCGGCAAGACCACGCTTTTCAACCTGATCACCGGCGCCAACGGCTACGTTGGCAACTGGCCCGGCGTCACGGTTGAGAAAAAGGAAGCCAAGCTCCTAAGCGACAAGAACGTTACCATCACGGACCTCCCTGGCATCTACTCGCTTTCCCCCTACAGCCCCGAGGAGCAATGCTCGCGCGATTACCTCATGAGCGGCGAGCCCGATGTTGTCGTTCAGGTCGTCGATGCCACCAACCTCGAGCGTAACCTGTACCTGGCGCTTCAGGTTATCGAGACCGGCCTGCCCGTGGTCGTTGCCCTCAACATGGCCGACCTGGTCGAGAAGAACGGCGATAAGATCGACACGGACAAGCTTTCCAAGAAGCTCGGTTGCCCGGTCATGATGATCTCGGCTCTTAAGAACAAGGGCATCAAGGAACTCTTCGAGCAGGTCAAGAAGTCCGCTGCTTCTAAGGGCCAGGTGCCGGAGCACAAGTTCGATTCCTCCATCGAGGACGTTCTGGACCACATCGAGAACAATCTGCCGGCAAGCGTTCCCGCCAAAAAGCGCCGCTATTACGCCGTCAAGCTGTTCGAGCGCGACGCGGACGCCTGCAAGCTCATCAACCTCACTAAGGAGAAGGCTGCTCGCGTGGAGCAGCTGGTCGCCCAGTGCGAGCAGGACTGCGACGACGATGCCGAGTCCATCATCACCGGTGAGCGCTATGGCGTCATCGCGCACATCATCGATGAGTGCATGACCAAGGCTCCGGCCAAGATGAGCACCTCCGAGAAGATCGACCGCGTGGTTACCAATCGTATCCTGGGCCTGCCGATCTTTGTGGTCATCATGTTCTGCGTGTACTACATCGCCGTTTCTACCTTGGGCGGCACGGTGACCGACTTCACCAACGACCAGCTCTTCGGCACCGACGGCTGGTATGTGCTCGGCCAGGGTCGCGACGCCTACGACGCAGCTGTCGAGGCTGCGGGCGACAATGCCGACTCGGTCGACCCGGCACAGTACGGCCCCTATGTTCCGGGTATTACCACCGTGGTGCACGACGCCCTTGTGGCGGGTGGCACCGAGGACGGCGGCCTGGTCGATTCGCTCGTCTGTGACGGTATCGTCGGCGGCCTGGGCGCCATCTTCGGCTTTGTGCCGCAGATGTTCCTGCTGTTCGTCATGCTGTCCTTCCTGGAGGACTGCGGTTACATGGCCCGCGTCGCCTTCATCATGGACCGCGTGTTCCGCCGCTTTGGCCTGTCCGGTAAGTCCTTTATCCCCATGCTCGTGTCCTCGGGCTGCGGCGTCCCCGGCGTCATGGCTACCAAGACCATCGAGAACGAGAAGGACCGCCGCATGACGGTCATGACCACCACGTTCATCCCCTGCGGCGCCAAGCTGCCGATCATCGCCCTGCTCATGGGCTCCATCATCGGCGATTCTTCCACCACCGCCGCGTGGATCAGCCCGCTCTTCTACTTCCTGGGCGTCTTTGCCGTCATCGCCTCGGGCCTCATGCTCAAGAAGACCAAGCTCTTCGCCGGTCGCCCGACGCCGTTCGTTATGGAGCTTCCTGCCTACCACTTCCCGGCGATCCGCTCTTGGGCGCTGCACGTGTGGGAGCGCTGCTGGGCCTTTATCAAGAAGGCCGGCACGGTCATCTTCGCGTCCACCGTCGTGGTTTGGTTCCTCTCCAACTTTGGTAGCTACAACGGTTCTTTTGGTTTCCTGCCTGCGATGGACGGCATCCCCGAGGAGTTCATGGACTACTCCGTGCTTGCCATGCTCGGCAACCTGGTCGCTTGGATCTTCGCCCCGCTCGGCTTTAGCACCTGGCAGGCCACCGCGCTGACCGTCTCGGGTCTCGTCGCCAAGGAGAACGTCGTCGCCACCGCCGGCTCGCTGCTGTCCGTCGCCGACGCGGGCGAGACCGACCCGAGCCTGTGGACCGCGTTTGCCGGCATGTTCCCCACCATGGGCGCTTGCGTTGCCTTCGGCGCCTTCAACCTGCTGTGCGCTCCGTGCTTTGCCGCCATTGGCACCATCCGCAACCAGATGGATTCCGGCAAGTGGACTGCGATCGCCATCGGTTACGAGTGCGCCTTCGCTTGGGTGATCGGCCTGTTCATCAACCAGTTCTACAACTTGCTTGTTCTTGGACAGTTTGGTATCTGGACGATTGTGGCCATCGTGCTGCTGGTTGCGATGCTCTTCCAGATCTTCCGTCCCATGCCCAAGCATGCATGGACCGACGAGGACGAGACCAACACTGCTTCCGCCGCAGTTTCCGCTTAAGTCCGAATAAGGATCAACCCCTTTCCACGAGCCCGGGTGTCCCAGCGACACTCGGGCTTTTTGGTGGGGGAGATGTGGCGTTTCCGCAGATAAAACCGACCAAAATGAACCTGTCCCTTTTTGGTAGGTGGAGAATGGGGTAAAGTAAGTGATGGTTAACTAGAGGAGGCTTGCTATGGCACCTATCGATATTGTTGTACTGGCCGTTATCGGTATTGCGTTTGCTGCGGTATGCGTGCGCATTTACCGCAAGGGCACCTGCGCCGACTGCGCTCAGGGTGGCGTTTGCACGGGGCATTGCTCCAACAAAAAGACGTGCGCCGCGCTTAAGGGCGTGGACAAAATCGCCGAAGACTTGGGCCGCGGTATCAAGTAAGGCCCAGACACCCAAACACCCCGCGAGCATCCGTTTGCGGGGTGTTTTTCGCTTTTGAGGGTGGGCGTGGTGAGTTGCTGAGTTATTTTGGGGTATCGTTAACTGGATTGTTTATTGGCAACTCGTCTGCACCGGAGTGACCCCATGAGCGTCCGCGTAACTATGAAGGATATAGCCGCCGAGCTTGGCGTTTCCATCAATACCGTGCATAAGGCCCTCACGGGCAAGGCCGGCGTGAGCGAGTCCGTGCGTGCCAAGGTCAATGCTAAGGCCGAGGAGATGGGCTATCACCGCAACACGAGCGCTTCGAGCCTGCGTCGTAAAGACATCAACCTGGTGTTTTGCCTGCCGTGTGCATCGCGTGAGGGTGCTTACTTCTATCGTTACCTGTGGGAAGGCTGCAATCGCTTTGAGCGGGAGGTCATCGACCAAGGCATTACTGTTGAGCGCGTCGAATTTGGCGTAGGCGGTTATGCCGATGCGCTCGAGCAAATCGATGAGCGCCTGCAAGTGGGCGAGAAGATCGACGGCCTGCTTGCCTACGTTCCGGGCGACGACCGTGCGACCCATCTGCTGGAACAGATTGCCGAGGCGGGCGTGGCAATCGAGCTCGTCGATGGCGATCGTCCGCACCTCGACCGTCTGGGCGCCAGTCTGGCTGATTATTCAACGGCGGGCAGCCTGATGGCCGAGCAAGCGGTCAACTTGGTTCACGCCGCTGGTGTCGATGCCCGTGTGCTCCTGCTAGCGGGCGACCCCTATACCGATTCGCACTATCTGACCGCTCGCGCCTTCCATACGTATCTGCGCGAGCATAATGTTCCCTGGCAGGTCGAGGACCTTACCGGCGCTCATGCCCAGGTCAAGCAGCTCGAGCGCGAGCTCAAGAATCGCCTCAAGGCTCCGGATGCCCCCGAGCTGATCTGCAGCGTGTTCGCCGTGGGCTCCGAGCTGGTTGCCGATGCACTCGTTTCGGCCGGTAAGGCGGGCGAGGTCATGGTAATCGGCAATGACCTGTTTCCCGAGAGTGTGCTTGCCCTGCGTCGCGGCGTTTTTACCAATATCGTCTACAAGGACCCAGTGGGCTTGGCCTACCGCGGCGCCAAGACGCTGGGTGATTACCTGCTGTGGGGTAAGGTGCCCGTGGAGCCCGTGCAGAAGAGCACTGTCGAGATGGTGTTCGCTAGCAACGTCGACCGTTACTGCGAACTCGCGGGAATTTAGTCGATTGGCAGGGTACCCCCCCCTCTTGCGACGTGCATTTTTGGGAGTATTCAGCAACATTGAGTCCCGAAAAGGGGCATAACGACTGTTTTGAGGGCCTTTGGTGGTGAGTTTCGCCATCAAAGGCCCTTATTTGTGCCGTTCAGGCGCGGCACATGGAGCAAATGAGGTGCTCTGGGCTGTATTTGGGACTCCATGATACTGAATACTCTAAAAAATGCACGTCGAGTAGGGACCCACCTTGGCGCTGAGCGCTACAGGCCTGCGGACAGATGGCTTTGCGGGCCTCATATATGCATGGCGCATCGTCTTGACAACCGTTGAGCGACAAAAATCTACCGTTCACCCCGTGGTGGTTAGGTGAACGTTCACCCAATGGTCCATTTTGCACTACTATAGTGAACGTTCACCTAGAAGATAACGAGCGCACCGCGCGCCCGCTCCGCCAACAGAGGAGTTACTTGATGAAAAACTTCATGGACGATCAGGACTTTTTGCTGAGCACTAAGACCGGCGAGGAGCTGTTCCACAACTTTGCTGAGGATATGCCCATCGTCGACTATCACTGCCACATTTCTCCCAAGGAGATCTGGGAGGACAAGCGTTTTGAGAACATCACCGAGGTTTGGCTGGGCGGCGACCACTACAAGTGGCGTCTGATGCGCGCCAACGGTGTCGATGAGCGATTCATCACCGGCGATGCCCCTGCTCGCGAGAAGTTCCAAAAGTGGGCTGAGACCCTGGGCCGTTGCGTGGGCAACCCTGTCTTTGAGTGGAGCCACCTGGAGCTCAAGCGCTACTTTGGCTACGAGGGCGTCCTCAACGGCAAGACTGCCCAGGAGGTCTGGGACCTTGCCAACGCCAAGCTCGCTGAGGCTAGCTTTACCTGCCGTAACCTGATCAAGCAGTCCAACGTCCGCATGATCTGCACTACCGACGACCCCGCCGACAGCTTTGAGTGGCACAAGAAGATTGCCGCCGACGACAGCTTTGACGTTCAGGTCGTTCCCGCCATGCGCCCCGATGCCGCTTTGCGCATCGAGCGCGGCCAGGAGTTTGCCGACTACTGCAAGCACCTTTCCGAGGTTGCCGGCGTCGAGGTCAGCGACTTTGAGGGCATGAAGGCTGCCATTTCCAAGCGCTACGACGTTGCTCACGAGCTGGGCTGCCGCGCCTCCGACCACGCACTCGACTACGTTATGTACGTCCCGGCTACCGCCGACGAGATCGAGGCTATCTTTGCCAAGGGTCTGGCTGCCGAGCCGCTTACCGAGGAAGAGGTCCTCAAGTACAAGACTGCCTTTATGCAGTTCGTTGCCGGCGAGTATGTCCGTCTGGGCTGGGCCATGCAGCTGCACTTTGGCTGCAAGCGCGACAACAACCGCGCCATGTTTGCCAAGCTCGGTCCCGATACCGGCTACGACTGCATCTCCAACTACACGCCGTCCGACCAGCTCGCCGATTTCCTCAACTCCATCCAGGAGACCTGCGGCCTGCCCAAGACCATCCTGTACAGCCTGAACCCCATCGATAACACCATGATCGATACCGTCATGGGTTGCTTCCAGGAGGCTCCGACTGCCGGTAAGATTCAGAACGGCTCCGCCTGGTGGTTCAACGACAACGAGGTCGGCATGCGCGAGCAGCTTACGGCTCTGGCTAACGAGGGCGTGTTGGGCAACTTTGTGGGCATGCTTACCGATTCCCGCTCCTTCCTGTCCTATCCGCGCCACGAGTACTTCCGTCGCGTGCTGTGCAGCGTGATCGGCGAGTGGGTCGAGCAGGGCAAGTACCCGGCCGACATGGAGCTGCTGGGCACCATCGTGCGCGATATCAGCTACAACAATTCCGTTCGCTACTTTGGCTTCGATCTGGACACCGCCGAGGCATAAGCCTGCATCGAATCACATCGAACACGGGAGCGCCGTTGCCACACGCGGCGCCCCCGTTTTGCCTGCACTCTAACAGCAATCTAAGGAGAGACATCGATGGAGAACATCAGCTACGAGACGCTCGAGAAGATCGGCTACAAGGGCTACCTGCTGCCCAAGGACGCGCCCGAGAAGGTTCTGCAATTTGGCGAGGGCAATTTCCTGCGCGCTTTCGTCGACCGCTTCTTTGACATGGGCAACGAGGCAACCGGCTGGAACGGCAAGGTTGTCATGGTCCAGCCCATCAGCGGCGCCTTTGGCTTTGCCGATGGTATCAACGCCCAGGACGACCTGTACACCGTGTTGGTGCGCGGCAAGGAGAACGGCAACACGGTTGACGAGTCCCGCGTGATCAGCGCCTGCAGCCGCTGCATCAACCCGTACCGCGAGGACGACTACCGCGCCATGATGGAGGTCGCCGTCTCCGACGATTTGGAGATTATCGTCTCCAACACCACCGAGGCCGGTATCGCCTACGACCCGTCCTGCAAGGCCGACGACATGCCGCCCGCGAGCTTCCCCGCCAAGCTTGCCCAGGTGCTCCACACCCGCTGGGCCGCCGGCAAGCCGGGCGTCATCGTGCTCGCCTGCGAGCTCATCGATCACAACGGCGAGGAGCTGCTGCGCATCATGAACCAGTACGTGAGCGACTGGGGCTGGGAGGACGAGTTCTCGCAGTGGATGGCCAACGACTGCACCGTCTGCACCACCCTTGTCGACACTATCGTCCCCGGCCGCATCCGCGACCCCAAAGAGGCCGCTGCCGTGGCCGAGCGCCTGGGCTACGAGGATCCCTTCCTGGCCGTGCGCGAGCCCTTCCAGATGTGGGGCATCCAGGGCGACGAGTCGCTTGCCGAGAAGCTCCCCTTCGTGAAGGCCGGCCTGCCGGGTGTCTTTGTTACCCCCGATGTCACCCCGTACAAGAAGCGCAAGGTTCGCATCCTCAATGGCGCCCACACCGCCTTCGTCCCGGGCTCCTGGGTTGCCGGCTTTGACATCGTGCGCGATTGCATGCACGACGAGACCGTCCGCGGCTTCATGAACACCATGCTCTACGACGAGGTCATCCCGACGCTTGCCGCCGACCTGGACGTCGAGGACTGCAAGGCCTTTGCTGCCGCCGTCGAGAACCGCTTCGACAACCCGTTTATCGACCACGCGCTGCTCTCCATTTGCCTCAACTCCACGGCCAAATGGCGTGCTCGCGACCTGCCCACGCTCAAGGACTATGTTGCCGAGACCGGCAACCTGCCCAAGTGCCTGGCGACGAGCCTCGCTACGCTCATTGCCTTCTATACTCAGGAGCTCGTTGCTCGCGAGGGCGATGGCCTGCACCTGCGCCGCGCCGACGGCACCGAGTACACCGCTCAGGACGATGCCTTCGTGCTCGATTTCTACGCCGCCCACGCCGGTTCAGACGATACCGAGCTGGTGCACGACGTGCTCACCAATGAGCAGATGTGGGGCGAGGACCTTACGCAGATCACCGGTCTCGAGGAGTTTGTCGTCAACGCGCTCACCGTCGTGCGTGTCGAGGGCGCCAAGCAGGCCTTCGCCAACGCTCAAGCGTAAATTCCCGGTGCGGGCGCCAGACGGCTTGCCCGCGCCTCGACTTCTGCTCAACCTGTAGGGTTAGGACCATTTGTAATGAACACTATCCAGATCAATCCGGCCGATAACGTGATCGTCGCGCTGTCGCCGCTTGCCAAGGGCACCGCCGTCGCGGTTCCCGGGGTGGGCGAGGTCGCTGCCGCGGAGGATATTCCGCAGGGCCACAAGATGGCCGTGCGTGCCATTGCGGCGGGGGAGAACGTTGTCAAGTACGGTCTTCCTATCGGCCATGTGACGGGCGACATCCAGCCCGGTCAGTGGCTTCATACGCATAACGTCAAGACCAACCTTTCGGGCGAGGTCGAGTACGTTTACAATCCGACGCATCCGGTCGTTGAGCCGGTTGAGCCCGAGACCTTTATGGGCTTCCGTCGCGCCGACGGCCGCGCCGCCACGCGCAACGAGCTGTGGATCATCCCCACGGTCGGCTGCGTCAACGAGGTCGCACGTGCCATGTGCGAGCAGGCTCAGGATCTGGTCGAGGGTTCGCTGGAGGGCGTCTATTACTTTCCGCATCCGTTTGGCTGCTCGCAGACCGGCGCCGACCATGCCCAGACCCGTCGCCTGCTGGTAGCGCTCTCGCGTCACGCAAACGCTGCGGGTGTGCTGTTCCTGTCGCTCGGCTGCGAGAACTGCACGCATCAGCAGGTGCTCGACGAGCTGGGCGAGTACGATCACGAGCGCGTTCGCTTCCTTACCTGCCAAGATGTTGCCGACGAGCAGGTCGAAGGCCACAAGATTCTGTCTGAGCTGGCCGACCTGGCCAAGCAGGCCAAGCGTGAGCCCATTCCGGCCTCCGAGCTGGTCATTGGCCTTAAGTGCGGTGGCTCTGACGGTCTTTCGGGCATTACCGCCAACCCCACGATCGGTCGCGTGAGCGATATGCTCGTCGCCCGCGGTGGCACGTCGGTGCTCACCGAGGTCCCCGAGATGTTTGGCGCCGAGAGCATTCTGCTCGATCGCTGCGAGGACGAGCAGGTGTTTAACGCCGCCTCCGACATGCTCAACGGCTTTAAGGATTACTTTATTAGCCATGGCGAGGTCGTCTACGAGAACCCGAGCCCCGGCAACAAGGATGGCGGCATCACCACACTCGAGGACAAGAGCTGCGGCTGCGTGCAAAAGGGCGGATCTGCCCCCATCGTCGACGTGCTGCCGTACGCCGGTCAGGCTACCAAGCATGGTCTGAACATGTTGTGCGGTCCGGGCAACGACATGGTATCCACCACGGCCCTGACGGCTGCCGGCTGCCACGTGATCCTGTTCTCGACCGGCCGCGGCACGCCGTTTGGTGCGCCGGCGCCTACGCTCAAGGTGTTCACCAACCAGCGCCTGTGCGACCACAAGGCCAACTGGATGGACTTTAACGCCGGTGTGGTGGCTACGGGCGAGCGTACGCTCGATGAGGCTGCCGGCGATCTGTATCAGCTGGTGCTGGACACGGCGAGCGGCAAGCTTACCAGCGCCGAGCGTCGCGGCTGTCACGAGATCAGCATCTGGAAGGACGGAGTCTGCCTGTAGCGATGACACGTTGAGCGCGTGATTGAATAAGCTGCTGCAAAGACTGGGCGACCCCGCCGAGGACAATCTCGGCGGGGTCGTTTTTCGTTTCTCGTTGCGTTGTCGTGCACGGCTTTTTTGGGAAGGGTGCCCGGCAGCTCCCTCATCTCCAGAGAACAATGAACGTTCACCTAGTTGTTGCGTGGTGCTGAATCGACTTGATAATCAAAAATGCAGGGATTTTTTCATTTTCAGGCCCGTTCAACGGCAAAAAACGACCGTTCAAGGATAATATACAAGTGAACGTTCACCTATCATAAGCAATCGCGCATAATCTAGCTAAACGTTCACCCTGAACGGCATGCAGACAGACGTCGGTATGGACTCCAATGTCTTGTTCCAAGACAATCGAGAAAAGAGAGGGAGCTCGATGACTAACAAGATCGGTAAAAAGCGCAAGATCACATTCTGGACGCGCTTGGGCTTTGGTATGGGCGGCATGCTCAACTCCGGTGCCCTGACCTTTACGCACAGCTACATGGTGCTGTTCCTGTCCACGGAGTGCGGCCTGTCCGCAGGCGAGGCTGCGCTGATCAGCTCGTTCGCCATCTATCTCAACGCCATTCTGTGCCCGCTTATGGGCTTTGTGGCCGATAACTTCTACGCTACCAAGATCGGCCGTATCTTTGGCCGCCGCCGTTTCTGGATCTTGCTGGCAATCCCGATGATGGTCGCCGAGCCGCTCATCTTTGTGGCTACGCCGTTCGGTTTCCCGTACTACTTTGTGCTGTACCTGATCTACAACGTCGCGTATACGTTCTGCACCGCCAACCTGTCGCCGCTTACCATCGAGATGACCGACGACTTCAAGGAGCGTACGTACCTCACCGGCTACAAGCACCTCTTTGGTAACGCCGCCGGCTTCCTGATGGCAGCACTCGTCGGCTTTGGCTTTGGCACCTTCGGCGAGACCAACCCGTTCAGCTACTTCATCATCGCTACGGTCAACGCTTCGGTCATGGCAATCTCGCTGCTGTGCGTGTACCTGTCCACGTGGGAGCACACCCCCGAGGAGGTGGCTCAGGAGAAGATCGAGAGCGTCGGCGAGGGTATCAAGAAGTTCTTCATCGACGTTGTCTCTACCTTCCGCAACAAGTCCTTCCGCAAGGTCCTGTATGCACAGGTCTCCACGAAGCTCGCTGCTGCCTGCTGGTCTGCCTGCCTGTCCTTCTTCATCGTCTACTGTCTGCAGATTCCTAAGTCCTATGAGTCCGTGATGGAGATGCCCGGCAAGGTCGTCGCTATCGTCTGCACCGCCATCTGGGTTGCCCTCATGGCCAAGAAGGGCTTCCACAAGTCTTGGTACCTGGCCAACGTCGGTTGTGCTGCGTGCATCATCGCCTACAACTACTTCGCCTTTGGTCAGATTAACGGCACCTCCACGGTCGCCATCGCCATGATTGCCTACCCCATCATCTTCGCCATCTGGAAGTTCTTCTACGTTGGTTTCCAGTACCTGCCCGATGTTCTGCTCAACTACATCCCCGATGTCGATGAACTCATCACCCTGCGTCGTCGCGAGGGCATCTACAGCTCCGCTCAGCAGCTCTGCCAGCAGATTGCTCAGGCTATCGCTGTAAACGCCTGGGCTATCGTCCTCGCTGCCTCCGGCTTCATTCAGACCGCCGGTAACAGCGACGCCGTGACCCAGCCCGCCACCGTGCCTCTGTACATCTGCGGCTACATGCTCATTGGCTGCGCCGGCTTCTTCCTGCTCGCGGCTGTCCTTGCCCGCGGCATCAAGATCGACAAGGAGCAGTGCGACATCCTCTGCGACGAGATCAAGCGCGTCAAGGAGGGCGGCAAGATGGCCGACGTCCAGCCCGAGGTCAAGGCTCTTTGCGAGGAGCTCTCCGGCTTCAAGTACGAGGACTGCTTCGCTCACAACAACGTTGGCTTCCAGGACGGCAGCGTAATTCCCGCCGAGTAGGGCAGGCGCATCGTCCAAACCACAGGGCCGTGCCACCGGAGATCCACCGGCGGGTGCGGCCCTTTTTTAAAAACGAGTAGTATGAACTTCTGATTACATTTGAGGGAGAGACCCATGGAGACGAACGTTATCTGGCGCAACGCCCGCGCGGCCGTTATTGAGCTCGACGACGGTGGCTACTTTACCTGTGCCGATACGTGGGAGATCTTTGTCAACGATGAGCCCGTCGGTACCACGAATACGGTCGAGACCTATGTTGACGGCCTGGTTCCCGGCAAGCGCAACCTCGTCCGCTTTGTCTGCGGCGAGCGTGAGCTGAGTGTGGGCGTCACCACGCCCGCGGAGCCCTTTACCATCAACGTTCGCGACTGCGGCGCCAAAGGCGATGCCGAGCACGATGACACCACCAATATCCAGGCTGCCATCATGGCTTGTCCCAAGGGCGGGCGCGTGCTGATTCCCGCTGGCAACTACCGCATCAAGTCCCTCTTCCTTAAGAGCAATATCAACATCGAGCTCGCCGAGGGCGCGGTGCTGCTGGCCCGTCACGACCGCGCGGCGCTTGCCTACATTCCGGGCACGGTCACGGGTGACAAGGGCACCGGGTATGCCGGCACCGATATGCTGCCCCTGGGCCGCTGGGAGGGCGAGAGCTTTTCGACCTATTGCTCGACCTTTACGGGTCTGAGCGTGCACGACGTGTGCATCTATGGCCGCGGCGCCATCGACGGCCAGACCGATTTTGCCGAGGATAACTGGTGGAACAAGGACTTTAAGAATATCTTCCGCCCCGAGGAGGGCCGCGAGATCGCCCGCCCGCGCATGATCTTCCTGTCCGAGTGCCAAAACGTGAGCCTTGCCGGCTTTGCCGTCCGCAACAGCCCAGCATGGAACATCCATCCCGTTCTGTGCGAACACGTCGATGCCCTGTGCCTGTCCATCGAGGGTCCCAAGAACTCCCACAACACCGACGGCTTCGATCCCGAGAGCTGTGGCTTTGTTCGCATCCTGGGTTGCCAGTTCTCGGTGGGCGACGACTGCATCGCCATCAAGAGCGGCAAACTGGGCATTGAGCCCGAGCTTCGTCCCGCCACGCATGACGTGTTGATCGCTCACTGCTACATGCACGACGGTCATGGCGCCGTGGTGTTGGGGTCCGAGGCTGCCGGCGGCATCAAGGACCTCACCGTGAGCAAGTGCCTCTTTGAGCGCACCGACCGCGGCCTGCGCGTTAAGACTCGTCGCGGTCGCGGCAAGGACGCCGTCAACGAGGGCATCACCTTTGAGCACATTCGCATGGACGAGGTGCTCACGCCTTTCGTGGTCAATTCGTTCTACTTCTGCGATAAGGACGGCAAGACCGACTATGTCCAGAGCCGCGACGCGGTGCCCGTCGACGACCGTACGCCCGGCTTTGGCGCCACGACGTTTTGCGATATCGAGGCCACCAACTGCCACGCTGCCGCCGCCTACATCACGGGCTTGCCCGAGAGTAAGGTGACGCGCCTGACGTTCCAGGATGTCCATGTGACCTTTGCGGCAGATGCCGAGCCCTTTGTGCCCGCAATGGCCTGCGGCGTGGAGCCCATGGCGCGCCAGGGCATCATCGCGCAGAACGTGAAAGTTCTCGACCTGCAAAATGTGGTGATCGAGGGTCAGGATGGCGACGAGCTGCAGCTCGAGAACGTCGATAAGATTGTCCGTTCCTAACCTGGGTTGATGACCAGGGCTGCATTGTCGGATAGATCGGCAATGCAGCCCTTATGCGATACGGCCGTGTGCGCTGCGCTGCGCATCATGGTGAAAGGGAATACATGCTCAATAAAACGATTCCTGTCGGGGTTGATGGCTCGTCTGCCACGATTGCGTCTTATGTTTTTGCCCCGACCGAAGATGCTTATGCTTTAAAACCGCTGCCTGCAGTTGTGGTCGTGCCAGGAGGCGGCTACGATCACGTTTCGCCGCGCGAAGGCGAGCCGGTAGCGCTCCGTTTGTTGGCGATGGGCTACCAAGCGTTTGTGCTGAACTACTCGGTTGCTCCGGCTGTCTATCCGCTGGCATTGCAAGAACTCGCGCGGGCGGTCGATACCGTCCGAGGCCATGCGGCAGAGTACTGTGTCGATCCTGATCGGATTACGGTCATGGGTTTTTCGGCCGGTGGGCATCTGGTTGGCTTGCTCGGGGCGCTTTGGGACCAATCCTGGCTTGCAGAGTCGATCGCGGCATCGCCTGAGTCGATTCGGCCTGACGCACTTTGCTTGGGCTACCCGGTCGTAAGCTCGGGGACCTATGCCCATCGTGGCTCGTTTGAACACCTAACGGGTGCCGATGACGCTTTGGCTCAAAAGTTGTCAATCGAGAATATGGTGGGCGAGGGCTTCCCTCGTACGTTCTTGTGGCATACCGCCGAGGATGCATCGGTGTCAGTTCAAAATAGCCTCCTTCTTGCGCAGGCTCTTGCCGACCACGGGATTGGCTTTAGCCTACATGTCTTTCCGCATGGAAAGCATGGGGCATCGCTCGCTACGGCCCTAACGGCATTTAAGGGCTGCGCCGAGCATATTCAGCCACAGGTTCAGGGCTGGCCCGAGCAGTTCGCTGCTTGGGAGCGTGATGGACGATGAGCGAAAGCATCTATACACTGCGCGTTTCGAGGGCTGCGGCAGGAGCGTATCCAACGATTTCCGATGCCTTGGCGGCAGCCGATCAACTCTATCCGGATGCCGAGCAACCGGTGACAATCCATATCGAGCCGGGTGAGTACCGCGAACGGGTCGAGATCCATCGGCCGCATGTGACGTTGGCGGGCGAGACGGCTGACAGCGTGCGCATCGTGGGCAGCCTGGGTGCCAAGATGCCCTCGGAGGACGGCTCGGGTGTCGACGGTACGCTCGGCACGTTTAGGACCTATACCGTTTTAGTCGATGCCGACGACGTGCGGCTCGAGAACCTCACAATCGTCAACGATGCCGGCGACGGTCGCGAGGTGGGGCAGGCGATTGCCCTGTACGCCGACGGCGACCGTTTGGTGGTCGACGCCTGTTGCATTACGGGGCGCCAGGACACGCTGTTTTTGGGCCCGTTGCCCCCGCGCGAAGTCAAACCGGGCGGATTCATTGGGCCCAAGCAGTTTGCGCCGCGTCGGGTGGGCCGTCAGTATTTTCGACGCTGCCGGATTGAGGGCGACGTCGACTTTATCTTTGGCGGCGCGTGTGCCTATTTTGAGGGGTGCGAGATCCGCTCGCTCAACCGCAATATGGACGTGAACGGTTACGTGACGGCGGCATCGACGCCCGAGGGAGAGCCATATGGCTTCGTGTTCCACGGCTGCTCGTTTACAGCCGCGCAAGACGTGGCACCGGATTCGGTCTATTTGGGTCGTCCTTGGCGTGAGTGGGCCCAGACCGTGCTGATCGATTGCTGGCTGGGACAGCATATCAAGCGCGAAGGTTGGTGGGACTGGAATAAGCCGGCGGCGCACGAGAGGGCGCACTACGCTGGTGCAAGCCTACATGGCCCGGCGAGTGATGCCGAAAACTGGGTGCCATGGGCGCACGAGCTCGATGCGACAGCCACTACCCGATACGCCCGCGAACAGGTGCTTTCCGGTGCGGACGGCTGGGACCCCGAAGGTGGCCCGGGCGACGCTGCGGAGACCGACAGTCTTTCCGATAACGGTCGCACGGTGCATATCGACACCTATTACGAAGACGAACTGGCGTTTCGTGAGCGCCTTAAGCGTGAGGGCCGCTCCGCCGCATTTAAGGGCACGACGCCCGAAGACTTTGAGGCATGGCAGATTGCGACGAGGGTTCGGCTGTTTGACCTGTTGGGCCTATCGATTATGGATCGCGTGTCGATTGAGGCGCGCGAGCTCGATCGGGTGCAGATTGCCGGCGGTATCGTGCGCACCCATGCGATGCTGCAGGTGGAGCGCGACGTTTGGATGCCGTTCTACCTGCTCGAGCCGCAGTCGCCTAAGCTCGATGCGCGCGGCCGCAAGTGTTGCTATGTCTGCCCGCATGGCCATCAGGGAGCAGGCGCCGCAAGTGTTGCGGGCGTGACGGGCGTGCCGGCGGTCGATGATGCCGTGCGTAAGTTCAATTTCGACTACGGTCTGCGTTTGGCACGCATGGGTTACGTAACCGTCTGTCCTGATGCGCGCGGTTGGGGATACCGTCGTGACTGGAAGGGCCAGGGCGATGACGAGAACAGCTACCTGCGCGGTACGTGTCTGAATCAAGCACGTATGGCCGAGCCACTGGGTCTTACGGTTGCGGGCCTCAACGTCTGGGACAACATGCGCTTGATCGATTACTTGGAGGCGCGCGGCGACATTGCCATGGATGACTTGGGTTGCTTTGGTTTTTCGGGTGGCGGCTACATGACGTTGTACCTGGCCGCACTCGACCCGCGTGTGCGCAAGGCGTTTGTCTCGGGCTATCTGTACGGTGTCGACGATTCGCTGCTGCATCTCAATGGCAATTGCAGCTGCAACTACACACCCGGACTTTGGCGCTTACTCGACATGGGCGATATTGCCTCGCTCATCGCGCCGCATCCGCTGCTGGTGCAAAGCTGCGAAGAGGATCATCTGAACGGTTCGCGCGGGCTGAAAAATGTTGACGAGCAGCTCGAGATCGTGCGCGATGCCTACAAGTTGCTGGGTCGCAGAGATGGCCTGCGGCACGAGGTATGTCCGGGTGAACACCATCTGGGCGTGACACATCTTGCCGAGGATATCGAATGGCTCGATTCGCACGTTGCGGAATGCGCCCGTGCATAGCCCCTCGGCATGCTGCGAATAAACGGTACGTTCCTGTATGACCGCCGATGGGCGGATGAGGAGAAGATTATGGAAACGAAGAGTTTGAGTGAATCGACCATTTGCTGCTTTGGCGACTCAACGACCTGGGGCGACAACGGCTGCGGTGGGGGAGGCAACGACATCTCGTGGACCTCGCATTTGGGCGCGTTGCTGGGAGGCGCGGTCATCGAGAACTTTGGCATCAAGGGTTCGCGTATCGCCATCAAGGCCGACCGCAGCGATTCGTTTGTCGAGCGCCTGGACGGCATCGGCAATGCGGCTGATATCTACATCGTCTTTGGCGGCGTCAACGACTTTAGCCGCAACGTGCCGCTTGGCGAGTTGGGCAGTACCGATGTGCACGAGTTCTATGGTGCACTCGATTACCTGATCCGCACCATCACGGCGCGTTCGCCCCAGGCAAAGCTTGTGTTTATGACGCCGTGCAAGACGAGCGGTAAGCACGAGAAGGATATCCCGGCAAGCGATGAGCTCAATCACCTGGGGTTGACGCAGGTCGCCTACGTAAAGGCGATGCTCGAGGTCTGTGACCGCTACTCCGTTCCGGTGATTGACCTGTATGCGCAAAGCGGTATCAGCCCGTTTTTGCCGGAGCACCGCGAGCTCTATATGCCGGACGGTCTGCACTACAGCCCGGCTGGCTATGAGCGCCTGGCGCATCGCATCGCCGCGGGCTTAGCCGCCGTTTGCCGTTAAAAGTCTGCCGTTCGCGGGGAATATAGGGTTAACGTTCACCCTATATTCCCCGTTCGCGTTACACTAGGATTAACGTTCACCTATCATTAACGTCAGAGGGGACAGCAATGGGTTGCAATCAAATCCTGGACCGTTATATCGAGCAGTTGATCGAAACCTCTACGCCGCAGGCGCCGGCTTGGAATATCGAAAAGATTCGCGCCGGCAAGGAGAACACCTGGAACTATATCGACGGCTGCATGATCAAGGCGCTCATCGAGCTGTACGAGATCGCGGGCGAGCAGCGCTACCTGACGTTCGCCGATGACTACATCGATTTCTTTGTCCAGGACGACGGTACCATCAAGCATTACAACCCGCAGGAGTACAACCTCGATAACGTCAATGCGGGCAAGACCCTCTACAAGCTCTATGACCTGGTGGGCAAGCCCAAGTACCGTGCCGCCATGGACACCATCTACCGCCAGCTCGAGACCCAGCCGCGCACCAAAGAGGGCGTGTTTTGGCACAAGGCCGTCTATCCCAACCAGATCTGGCTCGATGGCATGTACATGGCCCAGCCGTTCTACATGCAGTACGAGCTGAGTTTCCACAACCGTCGTGCCTGCTCGGACAGCTTCCATATGTTCCAGGTTGTGCATGACCTGATGCGCAACCCCCTCAACGGTCTGTACTATCACGCTTACGACGCGAGCCGCAAACAGTTCTGGTGCGACCCGGTCACCGGCCTTTCGGCTAACTTCTGGCTGCGCGCCGAGGGCTGGTTTGCCATGGCGCTCATCGACACCTGGGAGCTTATGCCGCCTTCGATGTCGGCCGAGAAGGACGAGATCCGCAAGATGTTCCACGATCTGATCGACGCCATGCTGCCGTATCAGGACGAGAAGACCGGCATGTGGCACCAGGTCATCAACCTGCCCAATATCGCTCCTAACTACCTGGAGGAGTCGGGCAGCGCGATTTTTGCCAATGCCATCATGAAGGGCGTGCGTCTGGGCGTGCTGGGCGAGCGTTACTACCAGTACGGCCGTCGCGCCTTCGACGGCATCTGCGAGACCTGCCTGTCCGAGCATGATGGCCAGCTGGCGCTCGACAACATCTGCCTGGTCGCGGGCTTGGGCAACACCGCGCACCGCGAGGGCACGTTTGATTACTACATGAGCGAGCCCGTGGTCAAAAATGATGCAAAGGGTGTGGCGCCGCTGGTGCTTGCCTATATCGAGACCATGCATCACGACAAGCTGGCCGGTAAGCGCGATCCGCTTGCCCCCTCGGGCGTGTGCTCCATCGAGGACCCGTTTGGCGGATACACCCCGGGCATCAACGCTCATAAGGGATGTGAATAACGTGGGGGCTATTACTCCGGGTGTACGTTTGCACGACCTTCCGCAGGGGACCGTCGAGGAACGCATTCGCATGGCGGGAGAGCTGGGCTTTTCGTGCATTCAGCTGCCGAGCAAGGTGCTCTACGCATCGATGGGGATCGATCGAGGCGGCCTGACCAGCGAGCTTGCCGACCATTTGCGTGCCGTGCTCGATGAGTCGGGCGTTTCGGTCGCCGTGCTCGGCTGCTATAAGAATTTGGCGACGCCCGATCGCCAACAGCTCATGGATAACTTTGCCGAGTACGAGGCGTGCCTGAACTTTGCCAAGATGCTCGGCGGCTGCCCGGTGGGTACCGAGACCGGTCGCCCCAATGCACAGAACCGCGTTGCTGACGACCGTATGACCGACGAGGCGCTCGATGCGTTTATGGACGGACTCGCACGTGTCTGCGAGTGCGCCGAGGCCGTGGGTGGGCAAATACTGATTGAGCCCGGCTGGAACGAGACGGTCAACACGCCGGATCGCTGCCGCGAGGTGCTGGAGCGCGTCTCGAGCCCGTCGCTCGGCGTGATCTATGACCCGGTATCGCTGCTGCACCCCAGTGTTGTTGACGAAGCGCAGGAAATCACAGCGCGCATGCTCTACTTATGCGGCAGTAAGATCCGCGTGCTGCACGCCAAGGATTTTGAGGTCGTTGATAACGAGGACGAAGCCGGTTGGTGCGACGGTACGGGTTCACGTCTGGTGTGTCATGGCGTGGGCGAGACGGGCCGCTATGACTTTGAGCCCGTAGTGGCCTGGGCGGCTGCCGCCTGCCCTGGGATTCCCTGCGTGGTCGAGAACAGTGTGCCGGCGACGGCGGCTGACTGCCTGGCGACACTCGAGCACATGTCCGCTCGCTGCGGGGCTTCGCATCGCGAGTTATAGCATTGGCTTTTGCTGTGTCGGCAGATTGAGATTACCTGTATGGGGGCGGCGGTGAAGGGTCTTTATCGTCGCCCCCATTGGATTGCATTAAAAAGGGGAGTTGCGTGGCTATCCACATTGTCGAAGAGGCGAATCGTTGCCTAGGTTGTAAAAGGGCATTCTGTCAGATTAAGGGCTGCCCGGTTCAGACGCCTATTCCGCAGGTCATCGACCTGTTCAAACAGCGTCGTCTAGAAGAGGCGGGCGAGCTGCTGTTCCAGAACAATCCCATGAGCGCGGTCTGCTCCGTGGTGTGCAACCATTCGGGCCAGTGCGAGGGTGCTTGCATCCAGGGCCGCAAGGGCACACCCGTGCATTTCTCGAGCATCGAGAACTATATCTCGACAGCGTATTTGGACCGTAAGGAGTGGAAGCCTGCGCCGGCGTGCGGCAAACAGGTCGCCGTGGTCGGTTCCGGTCCTGCCGGTATCACCGTGGCCATTAAGATGGCCCAGCTGGGCTGTGCCGTCACGGTATTTGAGCAGCGCCCTGAGATCGGCGGTGTGCTGGAGTATGGTATCCCCGAGTTCCGTCTGCCGCGCTCGCTCGTGCAAAAGTACCGCCACGTGATGTGCTCGCTTGGCGTGCGCGTGCGCCCCTCGACCACCATCGGTGGCGCGCTGCATATCGACGATCTGCTGCGTGACGGCTACGATGCGGTCTTTGTTGGTACCGGTACCTGGCGAGCTCGAAAGTTGGGTATTCCCGGCGAATCGCGCGGCAACGTGCTGTTTGGTATCGATTACCTGGTCGACCCCGCGAGCGTGGCGATCGGGCAGAACGTGGCGGTCATCGGTGCCGGCAATGTGGCCATGGATGTGGCCCGCACGGCGCTGCGTTCGGGCGCTCGCAAGGTCACCGTGTATGCCCGATCGCGCCATATCTCTGCCATCGATGACGAGGTGGAGCTGACCGAGCTTGACGGTGCCGAGATTGTGTGCGGCAAGGCGATTTGTGCCATCGACGATAACGGCCCGGTGTTCGAGACGGCTATCTTCGACGAGGAGAATAACGTGGTGGGCTACGAGGAAGAGCTTGACCATGTGTCTGCCGATACGGTTGTGATTGCGGCTTCGCAGGTGCCCAAAGACAAGCTTGTGCTTACAACGGGTGGTCTGGAGACCGACCATCGCGGCCTTCTTTCGGTCGACGAGAACGGCATGACAACGGTGCCTGGCGTCTTTGCCGCCGGCGACGTGGTTAACGGCCCGCTCACGGTGGTTCATGCCGTGGCGGGCGCAAAGCTCGCCGTCGAAGGCATGACCAGCTACCTGGGTCTCTAACCCATCCCATCCATCAGTTGCGGTGAAATACGGACTGTTTTGGCTGCCAAAGGCCTTATCTACTCCGTATTCCACCGCAACTTTTTTTGTGAGGTGGGCTAGAGACGCTGCATGCGGTACCCGACACCCATGTGCGTCTGAATCATCTTGGGGTGAGAGGGGTCTGCCTCGATCTTCTTGCGCAGGGTGCGCATGAACACGCGCAGGCTCGCCAGATCGCTGTCCCAGCTCGTGCCCCATATCTCGCGGGTGATGAAGGTGTGGGTGAGCACCTTGTCGACGTTTTTTGCCAGAAGGACGAGCAATTTGTACTCGGTTGGGGTGAGCGAGAGCTCGCGTCCGTCTTTCGTCGCGTATCCCGCGGCGTAGTCGATATGCAGCGGACCGTTGTCGAACGTGCTCGCTTCTGTCGACTCGCTCGACGTCATCGAGGAGCGCCTCAAATTCGCACGGACGCGCGCGAGCAACTCATCCACAGAAAAGGGCTTGGTGAGGTAGTCGTCTGCCCCTGCGTCAAGTGCTGCAATCTTGTCGGAATCTTCGGTGCGCGCCGAAATGACGATAATGGGGACTGCCGACCAGCTTCGGATTTTCGTGATGACCTCGATACCGTCAATGTCGGGAAGGCCGAGGTCGAGCATGATGAGGCTGGGGCCGTGCGACACCGCATCCATGATGGCGGCCTGGCCGTTGCAAACCTTGCTCACGACATAGCCGTGGAGGTCAAGCGCGGTCGAAACGAGGTTTTGAACGGTCAGGTCATCTTCGACCAGGAGGATGCGTGACTTAGCGGCATTATTCATGAATCTCGATCTCCTCGGCGGGCAGGGTAAAACGGAAGACGGCCCCATGGGGGTGGTTGTCGCGAACTTCGATGACGCCGCCATGCGCCTCCACGATGGAGCGGCAGAGCGACAGCCCAAGGCCGATGCTTCGACGCGAATCCACGGGCTGCGTATTGCTTGAGGTGAAGAAACGCTCAAAGATATGAGGCTTGTCGCAGTCTGCCACACCTGGCCCATCGTCTGCGACGTCCACGACGACGAACGCACCCTCGCGACGTGCGCTGATGGTGACAGTCGAGTCCTCGGGCGTGTATTTGAAGGCGTTCATGATGAGATTCGTAAGCACCTGCATGATGAGATGGACGTCGATGCGCACCAGCAGGATGTCGTCAGTGTGCTCGATGGTGACGGTACGTCCATGCGATGCTTGGGCGACATGGCTGAGGGCGGCCTCGATGACCTCGTCGATGAGCTCGGATGTGAAGTTGAGGCGAATGGTGCCGTCCTCGACGCGTGTGATGGCGAGGAGGTTCTCCACGGTATCGATAAGCCAGAGGGAGTCGTCGTAGATGGCATCGGCAAGATCGCAGCGTTGTTCGAGGCTGAGCTTTTCGTCGCTCTTCCGAAGGATTGCCGCAGATCCGGATATAGCCGTGAGGGGTGTTCTCAAATCGTGGCCGATGGAGCGCAAAAGGTTGGCGCGCAGCTGCTCGTTTTTCGCCAAGACCGCAGCCTCTTCGCGCTCTTGCGCCGCCCGGTCGCTTTCGAGCGCCAAGGCGCATTCACCTACGATAGATAGGACGATCGAATGCTCGAAGGCTTCGATCTCGCGCCCCTCCAGGGCGATGCCGATGACACCGAATACCTTGTCGCCGGTGCGAACCGCGAGGTAGAGACAGCGCGCCTCAGGCAGGGTCCGCGTGCTTGCGCCCGCGCGCTTGTTGTTGGTGTAGGTCCAGGTTGCAACGGCGCGCTCGTAGTCGGTGAGCAGCGACGCGGATCGGTTTTCGGTGCCAGCGGACTCATAGAGCGCCTTGCCGAGCGTGCCGTGTTCGGCGGTGTAGAAGACCACGTCGAGTTTTAGCAGTTTGATGAGTTGGTTCATGGCGACGCGGGCGCACTCCTCCGCGCTATGGGCTTGCTGCAAGAGCTGGTTCGTTTCGAGGAGTACGCGCGTTTTGAATGCGTTCTCGGCGGAGGTACGGGCGTTGTCGGCGATGCGTGCAGTTAACTCGCCGGCGACCATAGCGGTAGCGAACATGATGCCGAACGTGACCAGATAGCTTCGGTCGTAGCTGGCGAGCGAAAACAGAGGCGTGACGAAGCAGAAGTTGTAAAGCACTACAGAGAGCACGCTCGATACGATCGTGCAGATACGCCCCGTCGTGGTGACGGCGGTCAGCAGGGCCGTGAGGATATAGAGGGATATGATGCTGGAATCGGCAAATCCCAGATGGCGGAAAGCCGTGCCGATCGCCGTGGCGACAAGAGAGAGGGCCAGCGTGCGAAGCACGTTTCGGCTGCTGGGCGGCTGCAGGGCGAGTGCACGGCGGCGTCCTTTGGGCCGGGAGGGCGGAGTCGACTGGTCTGGAATGATGTAAATGTCGAGGTTCGGGGCGAATGTTATGAGCTGTTCTACGAGAGATTTGCGGCCAAAGAGGGCCTGACGGACGCTGCTGCGCTCGCCCGTGCGCCCCATGACGATCTTCGAAATACCCGACAGGCGCGCGAACTCGGAGATCTGAAACGCGATGTCGTCGCCATAGACGGTTTCCATATGTGCTCCGAGCTGCTCGGCTAGGGCGATATTGGCTGCAAGCTTGGTGCGCTCATTATCGCTCATGGCTTGCGTGTGCGGGCTCTCTACGAACAGGGCGACGAGCTCGCTGCGAAACGCTTTCGCCATGCGCGCTGCGGCACGGACGATGCGGGGATTGGTCGGCGCCGGGGAGACGCAGACTAAGATACGCTCCCTGGTGTAGTAGTCACGGTTTCCCAGCACGCGTGCGGCGTCTGTGAGGTGGCCGGTGCGATCGGCGCAGCGGCGCAGCGCGATTTCTCGGAGTGCGGTGAGGTTCTCGACGGTAAAAAAATGTTGTTGCGCTCGGTCGGCTTGTGCGGGACGGTAGACGAGACCGGCGCGAAGGCGCTCAAGTAGGTCTTCGGGCTCTATGTCGACGAGCTCGACCTGGTCGGCATCATCGAAGATACGGTCGGGGATTCGTTCGCTCACGACAACGCCGGTGATGGATGCAACCATGTCGTTTAGGCTCTCGATATGCTGAACGTTCACGGTCGTATAGACGTCGATGCCCGCATGTAGAAGTTCCTCGACGTCTCGATAGCGTTTGTCGTGGCGAGACCCCGGCGCATTCGTATGGGCGAGCTCGTCGACAAGGATGAGCTGAGGGGCGCGTTCGATAGCCGCATCTAGGTCGAACTCGCTGAGCGCAATGCCATTGTGCTCGATGAGTTTACAGGGCACGTTCTCAAGCCCTTGTGCAAGATGGGCAGTTGCCGGACGTTCGTGCGGCTCGATGTATCCCGCGACGACGTCGACACCTCGCCGCTTGGCGGCGTGGGCGGCTTGAAGCATCGCATAGGTTTTGCCTACGCCGGCAGCGTAGCCAAAGAAAATCTTGAGGTGTCCCCGGCTGGTTCGAGCGTCATCGGCGACCTCGTCTTTCTCAATTGCCTTGAGGATGAGGTCTGGATTGACGCGAGTGTCCGATGCGTCGCGCTGCATAGCGTAGCCTTTCTGAAGCGTTGTCCATGCGTGCATACGCGGTGAGGACGCCACTGTATGCTCGCGTGGTCGAGTATAGGCGCACTGCAGCCGCAATAGTGCTTTCTACCTGCATCTTTACGGCATCTTAAGGACGTGAGCCCCGGCCCTCACGCCTCTTTAATCCCTAGAAGCGTTTACTGTCCCCAGACGCTTGCGAGAGCAGGCGTCCGAGACATCGGACCGCGCGTGAAAGGGGCGGTAAATGGACATCCTCAGTCCCATCATCGGAGTCGTCTGCATTGGACTCTTTATCTATTACATCTACATTCTGATGAGGAGTGATTCGTAAACTATGGATGCTGCGATTCAGTACATCTTGTACTTTGCCGTGCTCGTCGTCTTGGCCGTTCCGCTCGGTCGGTTCATGGCCCATATCATGGATGGTGAGCATACGTTCCTGTCGCCTGTGATTGCTCCTGTGGAGCGTGGCGTCTATCGTCTGCTTCGCATCGACGCGGCAGAGCAGATGGGGTGTAGGCGCTATCTGGCGAGCGTGCTGGTCTTTTCGGGGATCGGCCTCGTGGCTCTTGTGACACTCCAGGTGCTTCAGTCTTTCTTGCCAGGCAATCCCCAGCACCTGCCGGGTGTGTCATGGGACCTGTCGTTTAATACGGCTGCTTCCTTCATAACCAACACCAACTGGCAATCCTATTCCGGTGAGACCACCCTGTCCTACTTTGTGCAGTTCATGGGCCTCACCGTGCAAAACTTCTTGTCCGCCGGCACCGGTATTGCGGTCATGTTCGCGCTCATCCGCGGTTTCCGTCAGGTCAAGGAGCAGGGTCTGGGTTCCTTCTGGGTCGACCTCACCCGCACCGTCCTGTATGTGCTCATCCCGCTGAACCTCGTGTTCGGCATCTGCCTGGCTGCCGGTGGCGTTATCTCCAATTTTCAGCCGGCTCAGAAGGCTGAGCTCGTAGAGCCCGTTGCTGTCCAGCCTAATGCAGACGGCGGTTGGAGCGTTATCGACGGCGCCCAGATCGAGGGCGACACGGTCAAGGTCGACGGCAAGGTCGTCGAGGGCGCCCGCGTGGTCACCGAGCAGTTTTTGCCCCAGGGTCCTGCGGCCAGCCAGGTTGCCATCAAACAATCCGGCACCAACGGCGGCGGCTTCTTTGGCGCGAACTCTGCGCATCCGTATGAGAACCCCAATGCCTTCACCAACATCATCGAGATGACCAGCTTGCTGCTGATTCCGGTCGCCTGCTGCTTCACCTTCGGCATCGGTGTCAAGAATGCCAGGCAGGGCAAGGCCATCTTCGCGGCGATGTTTATCCTGCTCGTGGTCTTTACCGGCATCATCGCCGTTAACGAGCATATGGGTACGCCGCAGCTGGCAGATGGCGGCGCGGTCAACATCGAGATGACCGATGGCCAGGCGGGCGGCAACATGGAGGGCAAGGAGAGCCGCTTTGGCATCGCCTCCTCTTCTACCTGGTCCGCTTTCACGACGGCTGCTTCCAACGGCTCGGTCAACTCCATGCACGACTCCTACACCCCGCTCGGCGGGTTTGTCCAGATGCTCCAGATAGCGCTGGGCGAGGTGGTGTTCGGCGGCGTGGGCTGCGGCCTGTACGGCATGATCGGCTTCGCCATCCTCACGGTATTTATCGCCGGCCTTATGGTCGGCCGCACGCCCGAGTTCCTGGGCAAGAAGATCGAGCCGACCGAGATGCGCTGGGCGGTGGTTCTGTGTCTCGCCACCCCGTTCGCCATTCTGGTGAGCTCCACTATCGCCTGCATGGTGCCCGGTCTTGTCGACCAACTCAACAACGGCGGGGCGCATGGCTTCTCCGAGGTCCTGTACACCCTTACTTCGGCTGGCGGCAACAACGGCTCCTCATTCGCCGGCATGAACTGCAACATCCCGTGGATCAACGTGCTGCTGGGTATCGAGATGCTGTTCGCGCGGTTCCTGCCGATTGCGGGCACGCTCGCCATCGCGGGTTCGCTGGCCGGGAAGGGCAAGGTCGCCGAGGGCGCCGGCACGCTTTCCACCACCAATGCCATGTTCGTGTTCCTGCTGGTATTCGTCGTTCTGCTGATTGGCGCCCTGAGCTTCTTCCCGGCGTTGGCGCTTGGTCCCGTTGCCGAATTCTTCCAGATGGTTGCGTAAAGGAGTCGCAGATTTATGGCTATGCAAAAAGACATGATGAGCCGTGCGGTGCGCGATTCATTTGCCAAGCTTGACCCCCGTGTCCAGGTCCAAAACCCGGTCATGTTCCTGGTGTGGCTGTCGGCCGCCATGACCTCCATTCTGGCTATCGCCTCAATTATTGGGGTACAGGACGCCGACGTCCCCACGTACTATGTGATCGCCATTGCCGTCATTCTCTGGCTGACCGACCTCTTTTCAAATTTTGCCGAGGCGCTTGCCGAGGGCCGCGGTAAGGCGCAGGCAGATTCCCTGCGCGCGGCGAAAAAGGACGTCGAGGCCCATCGCATCGAGTCCGTCGAGGATAAGGACCGCTTCACGGTCGTTCCCGGTACCGAGCTCTCACGCGGGGATCTGGTGGTCGTGCGCGCCGGCGAGCAGATTCCGGGAGACGGCGATGTCATCGAGGGTGCCGCCTCGGTTGATGAGTCGGCCATCACCGGCGAGTCTGCACCCGTGGTTCGTGAGGCTGGCGGCGACCGTTCTGCCGTCACTGGCGGCACTACCGTGCTTTCCGATTGGATTGTGGTGAAAATTACCAGCGAGCCTGGCCAGAGCTTCCTGGATAAGATGATCGCCATGGTCGAGGGCGCCGCCCGCAAGAAGACCCCCAACGAGGTCGCGCTCGAGATCTTTCTGGTTGCTCTGTCCGTCATCTTCATCCTCGTGACGATCGCACTGTATTGCTACTCGAGTTTCTCTGCAGGGCTCAACGGTATGGCGAATCCCACCGCTGTGGCCACGCTCGTTGCCTTGCTCGTCTGTCTGGCGCCCACCACCATTGGTGCGCTGCTGTCCGCCATTGGCATCGCCGGCATGAGCCGACTGAACGAGGCCAACGTGCTGGCCATGTCCGGCCGCGCCATCGAGGCCGCCGGCGACGTCGACATCCTCATGCTCGATAAGACCGGTACCATCACCTTGGGCAACCGCCAGGCCGCTGAGTTCATTCCGGTCGACGGTGTCGATCCGGCAGAACTCGCCGATGCCGCGCAGCTGTCCTCTCTGGCGGATGAGACCCCCGAGGGCCGCTCCATCGTCGTGCTCGCCAAGGAGCAGTTTGGGCTGCGCGGCCGCACACTCGAGGATAAGGGCATGGAGTTCATCCCCTTCACCGCGGCGACCCGCATGTCCGGTGTGAACTACGCCGACAGCGAGATTCGCAAGGGTGCGGCCGATTCCGTTCGCGCTTATGTGGAGGCTGCCGGAGGAGTGTTTTCGAAGGAGTGCGACGAGGCCGTCGAACGCATTGCGAAGGTGGGCGGCACCCCGTTGGTCGTGGCAAAGGACCGACGTGTGCTGGGCGTCGTCTACCTTAAGGACATCATCAAGTCCGGCGTGAAGGAGAAGTTCGCCGACCTGCGCCGCATGGGTATCAAGACCATCATGGTGACGGGTGATAATCCGCTGACGGCCGCCGCCATCGCAGCCGAGGCGGGCGTGGACGACTTCCTGGCCGAGGCCACCCCCGAGGGCAAGCTCGAGAAGATCCGCGCGTTCCAGCATGAGGGCCATCTGGTCGCGATGACCGGCGACGGCACCAACGACGCGCCGGCGCTGGCGCAGGCGGATGTCGCCGTGGCCATGAACACGGGAACCCAGGCTGCCAAGGAGGCCGGCAACATGGTCGACCTCGACTCCAGCCCCACCAAGCTCATCGATATCGTGTGTATCGGCAAGCAACTGCTCATGACCCGCGGCTCGCTCACGACCTTCTCGGTCGCCAACGACGTCGCCAAGTATTTCGCCATTATCCCGGCGCTATTCTCGCCGATCTACCCCGGGTTGGACGCCCTCAACATCCTGGGGCTCACCAGCCCGTTGACTGCCGTGCTGTCCGCCATTATCTACAACGCGCTGGTCATCGTCGCGCTGATTCCTGCCGCCCTGAAAGGCGTGAAGTACCGCGAGCTTTCGTCCGGCCAGCTGCTGACCCACAACCTGCTGGTGTGGGGTCTGGGCGGTATCGTGGCGCCGTTCGTATTCATCAAGATTATCGACATGCTGCTGGCCTTGTTCGGCATTGGCATGATGTAGACGGAGGTTTGTATGTTCAAAGGTATCGCATCGCGCGCACTTGGCGTGTTCGCGCTGTTTACCATCGTCTGCGGCCTGGGATACACGCTCGTGGTGACCGGCGTCGCGCAGCTTGCGTTTCCGTACCAGGCGAACGGATCGCTTATTACGGTCGACGGCAAGGTTGTGGGTTCCGAGCTCATCGGCCAGAACTTCGATGATGAAGCCCACATGTGGGGTCGTATCCAGAACGTGTCAATTGTCGAAGGCGAAGACGGCGAACTCATGGCGTATGGTGCCCCGTCCAACCTGTCCCCGGCGAGTGAGGAGTATCGGCAGCTGATAGATGCGCGCGTGAAGAAGATTCGCGCCGCCAATCCCGATGCCGATATGGACGCTGTGCCCGTCGACCTGGTGACGTGTTCGGGGTCCGGCCTCGACCCGGAGATCTCTCCGGATGCCGCCGAGTACCAGGTCCCGCGCCTTGCCAAAGCCACGGGCAAAAGTGAGGACGAGGTGCACGACATCATCGCCGCGTGCACCAAGGGTCGTTTCCTCGGCGTGTTCGGCGAGCCCACGGTCAACGTGCTCAAGGTGAACCTTATGCTGGACGGCGTGCTGTAGGTGAAGGAGCGGCGGATGAGGGCATGACTGACTATCTGAGCCCTCAATTCCACTCCGCCCATCAGTTGCGGTGAAATACGGACTGTCTTGGCTGTCAAAAGCCTCGGCTGCCCCGTATTTCACCGCAACTTTTTGGGGTTGAGCAGAGGCTGGGGGAACGCGCACGGTCGGGTGCTGCGCGGTTGCTGGTACGATAGGTACGTCAGCAACTGCCGCCGAGCGGCTTAAACGAAAGGAACCCTGTATGGAGTCTTCCGCCTATCCGATGCTCTTTAGCCCGATCAAGGTCGGTACGACCGAGGTCAAGAACCGCGTCTTTATGCCGCCGGTGTCCACGAACCTGGCCGATCATGGCTATGTGACCGACGACTTGGTCGATCATTACCGTGCCCGCGCCAAGGGCGGCGTTGGCCTTATCATCACCGAGGTCGTGACGGTCGAGCCTACCTATACCTATCTGCCGGGTGACATGTGCTGCTACGACGACACGTTTATCCCCGGCTGGGAAAAGCTCGCCGCAGCCGTCCACGAGTACGGCTGCAAGATCATGCCGCAGCTCTTCCACCCCGCCTACATGGCCTTTAACATTCCGGGCACGCCGCGCCTGATCGCCCCGTCCTTTGTGGGCCCGTCCTATGCCCGCGAGGCGCCGCGTCCTATCACGGTCGACGAGATCCACGAGCTCACGCATCAGTTTGGCGACGCTGCCGTGCGTATGCAGAAGGCCGGCGTCGATGGCGTCGAGGTCCATGCGGCGCACGCCCACGG
>DBFZQW010000191.1:0-8055 GCA_048521445.1 Collinsella sp.
AGCCATATCTGCGAATAGCAACCAACCACGGTACCAGCGCGGCCTGCACCCAAGCCGCAAAACAGGGAAAGGAACCCACCATGAAAAAGCAGTTTAAACTCGACGAGATCGACTGCGCCAACTGTGCGCGCGAGCTTCAGGACGAGCTGGCCAAGCTCGAGGGTGTCAAATCCGTGTCCGTCAACTTTATGACCCAGAAATTGACGCTCGAGGCCGATGACGCCGAGTTCGACGAGGTGCTCAACCGCGTTGTAGAGTTTACGGCCGACGCCGAGCCGGACTGCGAAATCATTCTCTAGCCCAGGCTTACGCCAACCTGCAAGGCCGCGCATGCCGCGGCCTTTGCTCGCGAAATTATATGAGCGAGTGTTCATACATTCAAATGGGAGGATACGAGTCATGGCCACCGACGACCCCAAAAAGAAAAAGAAGAAGCGCAAGAAGAAAGAGTCACTCGAGCATAAGCGCAACCGCATCCTAGTAGCGCTGGGCATTTTTGCCGTGGTGTACGCCCTCGATGAGCTCGGCGCCCTCACCGCCGCATTCGGCACCCCGGGTGACATCTACGCCAGCTTCGTGCTGTTCCTGGTGCCGTTCCTAATTGCCGGCTACGACGTGCTCCAGAAGGCATTCAACAACATCCGCCGCGGCAAGGCGTTCGACGAGAGCTTCCTTATGGCCGTCGCGACCATCGGCGCGTTTGCCATGGTGCTCTTCCCCGATACCGACCCGCACATGGCCGAAGGCGCCGCCGTCATGCTGTTCTACCAGGTCGGCGAGCTGTTCCAGGCATACGCCGTGGGCAAGAGCCGCAAGTCGATCAGCGCCATGATGGACATCGCGCCCGACTACGCTAACCTCGAGCAAGCCGACGGCACACTCGAACAGGTCTTTCCCGATGACATCGCCGTCGGCACCGTGATCGTGGTCAAACCCGGCGAGCGCGTGCCTATCGACGGCGTCATCGTCGAGGGCGAAACCCAGCTCGACACCGCCGCGCTCACGGGCGAGTCAGTCCCCCGCCCCGCCAAGTCCGGCGACGATATCATCAGCGGCTGCATCAACATGACGGGCCTCATCCACGTGCGCACCACCAAGCCCTTTGGCGAGTCCACCGTCGCACGCGTCCTAGAGCTCGTGGAAAATGCTAGCGAAAAGAAGGCGCGCACTGAGAACTTCATCACGCGCTTTGCTCGCGTCTACACCCCCGCTGTCACCGGCGCGGCCGCGGTGCTCGCGCTCGGCGGCGGCCTGGTCACCGGCGCCTGGTCCGATTGGATCCTGCGAGGCCTGACCTTCCTGGTCGTCAGCTGCCCGTGCGCGCTCGTGATCAGCGTGCCGCTGAGCTTCTTTGGCGGCATCGGCGGCGCGTCCAAGCTGGGCGTTCTCATCAAGGGTTCTAACTACCTCGAGACGCTCGCTGACGTGGACACCGTCGTCTTTGACAAGACGGGTACCCTCACCAACGGCACGTTCTCGGTCGTGGCGGTGCACCCCGAGGCTGGCTATACCGAGCAGTCTTTGCTTGAGGTCGCAGTCCTTGCGGAGTCGTTCTCCGATCATCCCATCGCGCAGTCCGTGCGCGTCGCCTACCAGGGCGAGGTCGACCCCAAGCGCGTGAGCGACTCCGCCAACGACGCGGGCCACGGCGTGACGGCGACCATCGACGGCAAGCATGTCGTCGTCGGCAACGCCAAGATGCTCGCCGCGGCCGGAGTCGAAGCGCCCGATTGCAAGGTCGTCGGAACGATTCTGCATGTGCTCGTTGACGGCGTGTACGCCGGCCACATCGTGATTGCAGACACCGTTAAGGCCGATGCCGAGCAGACGATCCGCGACCTGCACGCCGCCGGCGTCAAGCGCACCGTTATGCTCACGGGCGACCGCGAGGAAGTGGCTGCTGCGGTGGCCAAGCAGCTCGGCCTCGACGAGTTCCATGCGCAACTGCTGCCGGGCGACAAGGTCGAGCGTGTTGAAGCGCTGCTCGCGGCCGAAAGCGGCAAGGGCAGGCTCGCCTTTGTCGGCGACGGCATCAACGATGCACCCGTGCTCACCCGTGCCGATGTGGGCATTGCCATGGGCGCCATGGGGTCCGACGCCGCGATCGAGGCGGCCGACGTCGTGCTGATGGATGACAAGCCGTCCAATATCTCCCGTGCGATCCGCGTGGCACGCAAGACCATGGCGATCGTCTGGCAGAACATCATCTTTGCGCTGGGCATTAAGTTGCTGATTCTGGTGCTTGCCGCGCTCGGCATCGCCAATATGTGGCTTGCCGTCTTTGGCGACGTGGGCGTGGCGATCATCGCCATCCTAAACGCCATGCGCGCGATGGGTGTCAAGAACCTGTAGCGTTCGTGGGCTGTCCGGCCGGGACCGGGCTTGGTTTTGAAAACGTCCTCGCGCATGAGGCCCGTCTTTCCTGCTCCTGCGGAGCAACGGAAAGGCGGGCCTCGCGCTGCGGAATGTTTTCAAGACCAAGCCCGGTCCCGGCCTGCGGTAACATCGCAGGCGGTTCTTGGGCATCGCTTGCTGGCAGGGTTCCTTTGCTGAAATGGACTTGGCCGAAAGGGCCGCTGGTCCCAGTCGCTGGTTCGCGCTTTGCGTGAACTCCGCGCTACTGTGGGACAGTTAGGCTTCTGTTGTTGGACCCGCTACATCTTCCCGGCCCAACATCGCCCGTAGCTTCTCAAAGCTTTCCTCGCTCAGGCAGTGCTCCATGTGGCAGCCCTCTTGCGACGCGACCTCAGCCGAAACACCCGCGTCCTCTAGCAGCCCCACGAAAAAGCAGTGACGCTCCCACATTTGACGAGCGACCTCCAGCCCCCGCTTTGTCAGATGAACATCTCGTTTGCCCATTTCGACATAGCCGTTGCTCTCCAACGTCGCCATGGCCTTGGAAACGCTCGCCTTAGTTACGCCGAGGTACTCCGCAACGTCAATCGAGCGCACGATGCCCTGACGTTCCGACAGAACGTAGATCGATTCGAGATAGTCTTCTCCGGATTCACGCAGGGCCATGGGCCGCCTTTCGCGATGATTGCTAGTTAGCCTTTGGATACTTTCCACGGCTAACTTTACCGCAAAAGTTGCCCATGTCTTACTACTTTGTCTAAAAGTTAGCCGTGTTTCACAAAACGTGCGGGACGAAAACAAAATGGGGACGCCCTGCAAGGAGTGTCCCCAAGTGCCGATTCCGCAGCTATAGCAGCCCAAAGTGCTTTGCGGCGTTGTAAATCCCATCGTCGTCCACGGCGGTCGTCACGTAGGTCGCCGCGGCCTTCACCGTGTCCTGCGCATTACCCATGGCCACGCTTGTGCCCACGGCGGAAAACATCGACAGGTCGTTCTCGCCGTCGCCAAAGGCAATCGCCTCGCTCGCATCGACACCCAGGCGCTCCAGCGTCGCCGCCACGCCCAGGTCCTTGCCGCCGTTAGCAGGAATAATGTCGCAGAACAGGTCGCACCAGCGCGTAGTGAGTGAATGCGACACCGCATCAGTCACGATATGCTCGTCGGTCGGATCCACAAAGGCGCAAAACTGGTAGACCGGTGCGTCAAAGGCATGCTCAAACGGCTCCTCATGGTAGACGATCCCCGCGTTGTTGCCGGCCGTCACCACGCGCTCGGACAGGCGGTTCACAAACGAGTTCTCGCCCTGCATGCACAGCGAGTCATAGCGCCCCTGCGCCACCTGGTCCACAATCACCGCGACGTCGTCCGGATCAATCGGGCAGCTGCGGTAAACCCCCTCGGCATCAAAGCAGTGCTGGCCCGAAAGCGTAATGTACGCATCCCAGCCCAGGTCGAACAGCCAGTCCGGCATCTGGTAGGTCGGACGGCCCGTGGCGATCACGCACGCAATCCCCTGCTCGCGAAAGCTGTCGAGCACCTGCTGCGCCGACGCTGGAATCCGGTGGGTCTTAAAGCTCAGCAGCGTACCGTCGATATCGAAAAACGCGGCTTTGATCATCCTCGTCTACTCCTCGCCCTCGAGCTTTTCGCTCGCCTCGAGCCACGCCATCTCCAGCTCGTCCATGGCGGCGTGAGCCTCGTCGATCTTTGCCTGCTGCTCGCCCAGCGCCGTGTAGTTAGTGGGGTCGACCTGGGCCATGGCGGCCTCGGCTTCCTCAACGCGGGCGCGCTGCGTCTCCATCTTGCGCTCGAGCGAGCTCACCTCGCGGCGAAGCTTCTGACGCTCGGCGTTGGACAGGCCGTTGGGCTGACCGCTCGACTTGGGCTTTTCGGCCGCAGCTGCCGCGGCACCGGTGTCAAACGTGCCGGTCTTGGCGCTCGGCGCGCCCACGGGCTCGCCCTCGGCGGTGGCGTTGCACAGGCGCAGGTACTGGTCCACGCCACCGGGCATATGCGTCAGGTGGCCGTCGAGCAGCGCCCACTGCTGGTCGGTCACGCGCTCCATCAAGAAGCGGTCGTGCGTCACCAGGATCAGCGTGCCGGGCCAACCGTCCAGCAGATCCTCGACAATCGCGAGCATGTCGGTATCCAGGTCGTTGCCGGGCTCGTCCAGGATGAGCACATTGGGCTCGTCCAGGATTGTCAGTAGCAGCGACAGGCGACGGCGCTGGCCGCCCGAAAGATCGCCGATGCGACTCCAGAGCTGCTGCGTCGTAAAGCCCAGACGCTCGCAGAGCTTCTCGGGCGAAGTCTCCTTGCCGTCGATGACGTAGTACTTCTTATAGTTGCTGAGCACCTCGCGGATCGTGTCGCCCATGTAGGGCTCGAGCTCCTCGAGCTGCTGCGACAGCACGCCAAAGCGTACCGTCTGGCCAATCTTCACGCGGCCGCGCGTGGGCGCAATTTTACCCTGGATCACGTCAAGCAGTGTGGACTTACCGGCGCCGTTCTCGCCCAAAAGTCCATAGCGGTCGCCCGCTCCGATGAGCCAGGTCACGTCGGAAAGTACCTGCTTGGGCGCGCCGTCGGTATCGGCATAGCCGGCATCCACGTCGACCACATCGATAACCTGCTTGCCCAAGCGGCTCACGGCCAGGCGTTTGAGCTCCAGCTCGTCACGCACGGGCGGCACGTCGGCGATCAGCTCGCGGGCGGCATCCACGCGAAACTTGGGCTTGGTGGAACGAGCCTGGGCACCGCGGCTCAGCCACGCGAGTTCCTTGCGCGCCATGTTGCGACGGCGCTCCTCGGTAACGGCGGCCATGCGGTCGCGCTCCACGCGCTGCAGGATGTAGGCCGAGTAGCCGCCCTCGAAAGGATCGACCTGGCCGTCGTGGACCTCCCACATGCTGGTGCAGACCTCGTCCAAGAACCAGCGGTCGTGCGTGACCACGAGCATCGCGCCCTGGCCGCGCTGCCAGCGGGCCTTTAAGTGACGCGCGAGCCAGTTGATGGTGCGCATGTCCAGGTGGTTGGTGGGCTCGTCGAGCATGAGCACGTCATAGTCGCCGATCAGCAGGCGCGCGAGGTCCACGCGACGGCGCTGGCCGCCCGAAAGCTCGCCCACCGTACCCTCCCAGGGCACATCGCTAATGAGGCCGGCGAGGATCTGGCGCGTGCGGGGGCTCGACGCCCACTCGTACTCGGGGGCGTCACCCACAACGGCATGATGCACGGTATCAGTATCGGCCAGCTGGTCCTTTTGGCCGAGCAGACCGATCGTGGTGCCGCGGCGGTGCGTCACGCGGCCGTCGTCGGGCTCCAGCGTGCCGGCGAGCACGCTCAGCAGCGTCGACTTACCGTCGCCGTTTTTACCGACAATACCAATACGGTCGCCCTCGCCCACGCCGAGCGTAACGCTATCGAAAATATGCTTGGTGGGAAACTCTAGGCTGACGGAATCGCATCCCAAAAGAATCGCCATATGCCCTGCTCCTTCGTAGAAATTCAACGTTGTCCATGATAGCAGCGAGCCCCACCCCAAACCACCACGAAGGCGCCTGTCCCCTTTGTGGTGGTCGTTTCGGTCGCAGAGCAAAAAGGCGGGCCATCTCCCAAAAGAGATGACCCGCCTCTCCAATCAGTCCCGCGGCAACCGTGGCCGCCGCGGGCCTCAAGCATGTCCCGGACTAGGAGAACATGCCGGTGAGGTAATCATTCAGCCGCTTATCCTTGGGCCGTTGGAAAATCTCGTCGGTCTCGTCGTACTCGACCATATCGCCCATGTAGAAGAACGCCGTGCGGTTGGACACGCGCGACGCCTGCTCCATGTTGTGCGTCACGATGACGATGGCGCGCTCGGCCACAATCGACGACATGAGGTCTTCGATCGCCAGCGTCGAGATGGGGTCGAGCGCCGAGCAGGGCTCGTCAAACAGGATCACGTCGGGGTTGAGCGCCAGCGTGCGCGCAATGCACAGACGCTGCTGCTGGCCGCCCGAAAGCGCATAGGCGCTCTTGTCGAGCTTGTCCTTGACCTCGTCCCAAAGCGCCGCGCCGCGCAGGCTTTCCTCGACCATGCGGTCGAGCTCGTCGCGGTCGGTGATGCCGTGGCGCTTAGGCGCAAACGTGATGTTGTCGCGAATGGACTTGCGGAACGGGTTGGGCTGCTGGAACACCATGCCAATGGAACGGCGCAGCTCGTAGGTGTTTTCGGTCTTGGTGTTCACGTTGCGCCCGCGATAGTTGATCTCGCCCTCCACGCGGCAGCCGCGAATCTCGCGATTCATGAGGTTGAGGCTACGCAAGAAGGTCGACTTACCGCAGCCCGAAGGCCCAATGAGCGCCGTGATCTCGCCCTTGTGAAAGTCGAGCGACGTATCGCGCAGCGCATGGTGGTCGCCATAGTACACGTTGACGTCCTTGGCGGAGAGCATGACCTCGTCGCTCACGGCCTTGCCGCTCACACGCATGCGCCTCTCGCTCTCCCCCACGCTCGACAGGAAGTCTTGGGTCTCGGACGATGCCGCTTCGGTTGCGGGCATTGCATTCATCTCGCTCATTCGGCCGTCATCTTCCTTGCCAGTTGCTTGCCCACAATGCGGGCGATTACGTTAAACAGCAGCACGCAAATCATCAGCAGTGCAGCGGTGCCCCAGACGATCTGCTGGGCCTCGGGGCTGCCCTCGCCATAGATCTTGTAGATATGCACGGCGAGCGACTCGCCGGGGCGGAACACGTTCCAGGCGCAGGTAGGGCTCGATAGGTTAAAGCTCAAGAAGTTCAGGCGAACCGGCGAGCTCATGCCCGAGGTAAAGAGCAGTGCTGCGGCCTCGCCAAACACACGGCCGGCCGAAAGCACGATGCCGGTCACGATGGCGGGCATGGCCTCGGGGATTAGGATGTGCAGCGTGGCCTCCCAGCGGGTGAGGCCCATAGCCAGACACGCATCGCGCTGGGCCTGCGGCACGTCCTCGAGCGCCTGCTGAATCACGCGCACCAGGATGGGAACGTTGAACATGGTGAGCGCGACGGCGCCGGAGATGATGGAGTACTTCCAGCCCAGCTGCACCGAGAACACCAGGAAGCCAAACATGCCGACGACGATGGAAGGCAGCGAGGACAAGGTCTCGATAGCGGTGGAGGCGATGTCGCGGATAGGGCCGTCCGGCGCGTACTCAACCAGGAAGACCGCTCCGCCCAGGCTGATGGGCACCGAGATGACCAGAGGGATCAGCAGTAGGTAGAACGAGTCGAACAGCTGGTAGAGCACGCCGCCCTGGGTACCGTTAGCGCGCGCGGGCTGCGTGAGAAATCCCGGCTGGAACAGCGTCGAGACCCCCTCGAACAGGATGTAGGCCACCATGGAGATGACGATGAGCATGACGATGGCGACGATTGCCGTCAACACGCCCGTAGCGATGCGGTCCTGTTTTTGGACGCGCTCGAGTCTCGCCTCGTCGATATGGATGTGCGTGCTAGCCACGAGCCTTCGCCCCCTTGCGGCCAATGAGGTGGATGATCAGGATGAAGATGAGGCTCATGCCCATCAGCAGCAGGCCGAGCGCCCACAGAACATCGTCCTGGGCCGAGCCCTCGGCATAGACCGCCATGGACGTGGTGAGCGTGGTGGTGATGGTGGACGCCGGCGACAGCAGCGACGTCGGCATGGCCTCGATGCCGCCGATAACCATGCGCACG
>DBFZQW010000192.1:0-6251 GCA_048521445.1 Collinsella sp.
GGTCGTAGTTATTACGTGGCGGTCGAGGTCGACCGTATAGGCCGCGCCTTGTTTGGCTAAAGTACAATCATCTGTGTTTAACTCGCCCGCAGCTGCACGGCGTGGGCGATGGCCAAAAAGGAAAACCACATGGGATTCATGTCAAAGCTGCTGTCCTTTGGATCCGATAAGGACCTTAAGCGCTACTACAAGATCGTCGACCAGATCAACGGTCTTGAGCCCCAGTTTGAGAAGATGACCGAGGAGGAACTCCGCGCCCAGACCGATAAGTTCCGCGAGCGTTACGCCAACGGCGAGTCGCTCGACGACATGCTTCCCGAGGCCTTTGCCACCGTGCGCGAGGCTTCCAAGCGCATCACGGGCATGCGCCACTTTGACGTACAGCTCATCGGCGCCATGGCGCTTCATGAGGGTCATATTGCCGAGATGAAGACCGGCGAGGGCAAGACGCTCGTCTCCACCTTGGCCGGCTACCTCAACGCTATCGCCGGCAAGGGCGTGCATGTCGTTACCGTCAACGATTACCTGGCAAAGCGCGACTCCGAGTGGATGGGCCGCATCTACAAGTACCTGGGCATGACCGTCGGTCTGCTCCAGAACAACATGCCGCTCGAGCTCAAGCGCCCGGCCTACCAGGCAGACGTCACTTACGGCACCAACTCCGAGTTCGGTTTCGACTACCTGCGCGACAACATGGTCACCCGTCCCGAGCAGCGCGTGCAGCGCGGCCACCATTACGCCATCGTCGACGAGGTCGACTCCATCCTGATCGATGAGGCCAGAACGCCGCTCATCATCTCGGGTGCCGGCACCAAGTCCGCCAGCACCTACAAGGACTTCGCGCGTGCCGTGCGCGGCCTTGAGCGCGGCGAGGACGTGTCGCACGACATGCTCACCGCCACCGAGGACGTGGAGCCCACGGGCGACTATGTCATGGACGAGGCCAAGCACACCATTGCCGCCACCGAGCGCGGCCTTAAGAAGATCGAGCGCCGCCTGGGTATCGAGGACATCTATGCCGACCTTTCGGGCCAGCTGGTCAACCACCTGCAGCAGGCGCTGAAGGCCCAGTACATGTTCCATCGCGACAAGCAGTACGTGGTCACCAACGGCGAGGTCAAGATCGTCGACGAGTTCACCGGCCGCATTATGGAAGGCCGCCGTTATTCCGAGGGCCTGCACCAGGCCATCGAGGCCAAAGAGGGCGTTCTCGTACGCGAGGAGAACCAGACCCTGGCCACCATCACCCTGCAGAACTACTTCCGTCTGTACGATAAGCTCTCCGGCATGACCGGCACGGCACTTACCGAGGATGCCGAGTTCCGCGAGATCTACAAGCTGCCCGTCGAGGTCATCCCCTCCAACAAGCCCGTGCAGCGCGTGGACCACGAGGACCTGGTGTACCGCACCATTCAGGCCAAGTACAACGCCGTTGCCGACGACGTTGAGCGTCGTCACGCCAAGGGCCAGCCGGTCCTGGTGGGCACCGTCTCCATCGAGAGCTCCGAGAAGCTGTCCGCCGCCCTTACCAAGCGCGGCATCGCACACGAGGTCCTCAACGCCAAGCATCACGAGCGCGAGGCCCACATCGTTGCCCAGGCCGGACGCTACGGCGCCGTGACCATCGCCACCAACATGGCCGGTCGTGGTACCGACATCCTGCTGGGCGGCAACCCCGACGAGCTGGTGCGCGAGCGCCTTGAGTACGAGGGCCTGACCATGGAGGACGTGACGCCCGAGCAGCTCGAGCAGTTTAACGCCGAGGCCAAGGAGACCTGCAAGGCCGAGCGCGAGCGCGTGCTTGCCGCCGGTGGCCTGACCGTTATCGGCACCGAGCGCCACGAGTCCCGCCGTATCGACAACCAGCTGCGCGGCCGCTCCGGACGTCAGGGCGATCCGGGCGAGACCCAGTTCTACCTGTCGCTCGAGGACGACCTCATGCGCCTGTTCGGCGGCGACAAGATGGACCGCGTCTCCAAGATGATGGTCACGGCCGACATGGGCGACGACATGCCCATCCAGCACAAGATCATCTCCAAGGCCGTCGAGAGCGCCCAGCACAAGGTCGAGAGCATCAACTTCTCCATGCGTAAGAGCGTCCTTGAGTACGACGACGTCATGAACAAGCAGCGCCAGGTCATCTACGCCGAGCGCAATAAGATTCTGGACGGCAAGGACCTGACCGATCACATCACCGAGGTCATGCACGATACCGTGTACCGCTGCGTGCAGGAGTTCTGCACCAAGGACAGTCACGATGGCGAGCGCGACCTGGAGGGTCTGCGCAAGTGGGTTGTGGAGCTCACCGGCCACATCGATACGCCGAAGTTCCCCGACGAGGATTATGAGGCCCTTGCTGCCGATGTCCTGGCTTACGTAGAGAAGTGCTACAACATGAAGGCCGAGCGCTTGGGCGAGGACCTGATGCGCGAGCTCAACACCCAGGTCATGCTGCGCGTCATCGATACCCGCTGGATGAACTACCTGCAGGAGATGGACTACCTCAAGACCGGCATCGGCCTGCGCGGCTTTGGCCAGCGCGACCCGCTGGTTGAGTACAAGACCGAGGCCTACGGCGCGTTCCAGATACTCGTCGATACCATGTATGAGGATTACCTGCGCACGGTTCTGCGCATCGAGATCAAGGCCGCCCCGCGCGCCGTTGAGCACAAGGAGGAGCCCGCGCTCGAGGGCGCGCGCTTCTCCGGCCCTGCCGAGGTCGATGGTGACAACGGCGACTCGGTGCTGCGCAAGCAGGCGCAGGTGCAGGCCCGCACGGCTGTCCAGGGTGGTCCGGCTGCCGTCAACAACGGTGGCAAGGTGACCACCTATCGCAAGTCCGAGAGCGACGATCCGTACGTCAACGTGGGCCGCAACGACCCGTGCCCCTGCGGTAGCGGCAAGAAGTTTAAGTACTGCCACGGCAGGAATCGTTAATGGCTGAGGCTTTAGAGGTAACGCCCGCCGAGCTGGACGCGTTTGCGGACCGGCTCGGTGAGGTCGAGTCGTATCTCCACCTGGACGAGAAGCGAACCCGCGTGTCCGAGCTCGAGGCCAAAAGTGTTGCCCCTGGCTTTTGGGATGACGCCGACGCCGCCCGTGCCACCATGGAGGAGATTGCGCGTACCAAGGAAGATATCGCTGCCGTGGACACCGCGCGCGGCGAGCTTTCCGATGCCCGCGCCGCGCTGGAGCTTGCCGAGGAGATGGGGGATGACCCCGACGCCGCCGCCCTTCGCGAGGAGGCTGCAGCCACGGCTGAGCGCCTGGCCCGTGCCATCGATGAGCTTGAGCTTTCGAGCTGGTTTACCGGTGAGTTCGATCACGGCGATGCCATTGTGACCATCAAGCCCGGACAGGGTGGTCTGGAGGCCCAGGACTGGACCTTCATGCTCTTTAAGATGTACATGAAGTACTGCCAGCGTCGCGGCTGGAAGGTCACCATCAACGACTGTCCCGCGGCCGAGGTCATCGGCATTGACCGTGCGACCTTTACCGTCGAGGGCAAGGACGCATTTGGCATGCTGCGCGCCGAGGCCGGCGTCCACCGCTTGGTTCGCATTAGCCCCACCGACGACAAGAAGCGCCGCCAGACCACGTTTGCCGGCGTCGAGGTCATCCCCGTGCTACCCGATGATATCGACATCGAGATCAGTCCCGATGACATCCGCGTGGACGTGTACCACGCGAGCGGCCCGGGCGGTCAGGGCGTCAACACCACCGACTCCGCCGTGCGCGTGACGCATTTTCCCAGCGGCATTGTGGTCACCTGCCAAAACGAGCGCAGCCAGATTCAGAACAAGGCCGCGTGCATGCAGATCCTCAAGGCTCGCCTGTACGAGATTGAGCTCGAGAAGCGCGCCGAGGCGCTCGATGAGATCCGCGGACCCAAGACCACGATTGGTTTTGGCAACCAGATTCGCAGCTACGTGCTCTACCCGTACCAGATGGTCAAGGACTTACGCACGGGCGTGGAGACCAGCAATGTCGAGGCCGTCCTTGACGATGGCGACCTGGACCCGTTTGTTATTGGCTACCATCGCTGGGCTACCGGCAACGCCGATGCAGAAGGCTCGGAGGTCTAAAACATCGGGTGGCTTCAAGCCGATGCCAAGCCCAACGGTTGGACGGGTTTGTATCCAGAATAAACCCTGCGCAGGGGTGGTTTTTGTCCGGCGGATCGGTAGAATCGAATACAAGAAGAAGTTCAAAGCGCATCCGATGGGGTGCGCTTTTTTGAGGGAGGCAGCATGGCATATCGTCTGGACATCAAGCGCATTCTTTCGATGAACTTCTTTCACGACCTGCCCCAGATCATGTTGGGGTGTGCCTTGGCCGCCATCGCGACCGACTTGTTTTTGATTCCCAACGGTCTTGCCGCCGGTGGCGTTACGGGCCTTGCCACCATTATCCAGGCGGTCGGCGCGGCGCGCGGCCTATCGCTTCCCGTTGGTATTCAGACGATCGTGATGAACGCCTTGCTGTTGTTGGTCGTTATGCGCGAGGGCGGCATGTTCTACGTGGTGCAGACCGCGACGGGCTTTGTGCTGCTGGGCTTCTTTACCGATCTGTTCGCCCCGTTTGTAGCACCTCTGGCGGATGCGGACCTGATGCTCCCTGCCATGTGGGGCGGCATTATTACGGGCATCGGTTACGGCATGGTGTTGCGCGCCGGCGCCAACACCGGCGGCTCGGACACGATTGGCCAAATCATCTCGCGTAACACCTCGCTGCCGGTGGGCTCGACCGTCATGGCGATCGATGTTGCCGTATGCGCGCTATCGGCTCCGGTCTTTTCAATCGAAAACGCACTGTATGCAGGCCTTTCGATGGTCATTAGCGGCTACGTGATCGATGCCGTGGTCGATGGTGGCAACAAACGCCGTATGGTACTCATCATCTCGGACAAGTTCCCTGATATCGCTGCCGATATCATGTATGGCCTGGGTCGTGGTTGTACCAAGTTTAAGGCGACTGGCATGTATTCGGGTGCCGAGAAGCCAGTGATTATGGTCATCGTGAGCCGTCGAGAGCTCAATACCCTCAAGACAATCGTGCGCGAGCGCGATCCTCATGCCATCGTGACGGTTGCCGACGTTACGGAAGCCTTCGGCGAGGGATTCAAGGACATTAGCGCGTAGGGTCGATCGCGTTCCATCCAAAAGACGTTCACATTGATAAACCGTTTCATCAGCGGTTCTGCCTGCTAAATTGTTCAAATAATGATAAAAACTCTGGTAAAGCCATCAGTTTCCAGCATAATGAATGACGTACGTGCATTGCGGCTGTGTTGGGATTACCTTCGGTGCCGTGCGCATTTTGTCTAATGAGGATGAAAGGAAGGCACAATGAGCGACGAAGAGCTCAAAAAGGTTGCCAACGAGGTAAGGAAGGGCATCGTCACCGGCGTGCACGCTGCCAAGTCCGGCCATCCGGGCGGTTCGCTCGGCGCTGCCGACATCATGACCTATCTGTACTTTGAGGAAATGAACGTCGACCCGGCCGATCCCCGCAAGGCCGATCGCGACCGTTTTGTGCTCTCCAAGGGCCATTGCGCTCCGGGCCTGTACGCCGTGCTCGCCGAGCGTGGGTTCTTCCCCAAGGAGGATCTCGAGACGCTGCGCCATATCGGCAGCCACCTGCAAGGTCATCCCAACATGAACGACACCCCGGGCGTCGATATGTCCACCGGCTCGCTCGGCCAGGGCATCTCCGCCGCCGTGGGCATGGCGGTTGCCGCCAAGCACTGGGGCGATACTTACCGCACGTACGCCCTGCTGGGTGATGGCGAGAGCGAGGAGGGCCAGGTCTGGGAGGCAGCCATGTTTGCCGGCAACCAGCAGCTCGATAACCTCTGCGTGATCGTCGACCACAACGGCCTGCAGATCGACGGCCCCGTCGAGGAGGTCAACGACCCCATGCCGCTCGCCGACAAGTTCCGCGCCTTTAAGTTCCACGTGGTGGAGCTTGCCGACGGCAACGATTTCGATCAGATCCGCGCCGCCTTTGCCGAGGCCCGCGCCACCAAGGGTCAGCCGACCGCCATCATCGCCGAGACCATGAAGGGCAAGGGCGTTTCCTTTATGGAGAACCAGGTTGGTTGGCACGGCAAGGCCCCCAACGATGAACAGTTTGAGCAGGCCATGGCAGAGCTCACGGCCGCCGGAGAGGAGCTCTAGGATGGCAGACGTCAAGAAAATCGCCACGCGCGTAAGCTACGGCGAGGCCCTCGTCGAGCTCGCCAACGAGCA
>DBFZQW010000193.1:0-4138 GCA_048521445.1 Collinsella sp.
CTCGACCGCGAGATCACCGTCGAGGCCATTGCCAGCCTCGCACTGCAGATGGTCTTTTGCCTGGTCACGTCCACGCTGTACTTTAAGCTCTCGCCCCTTGGCACCACCACGGCGGCCATCATCGACAACTCGACACCCACCATATGGGACCTTGCCGTCGCGCTCGCGGGCGGCTTTGCGGGTGGCCTGGGCAACTCGCGCGACCAGGAACCCGCCACGCTCATCGCCGGCGTGGCCGTGGCGACCGCGCTCATGCCGCCCCTGTGCGCGGCGGGCTATGGCATCGCCATCGCAAGCGGGTCGCTGTTTCTCTCGGCGCTCTACGAGTTTGGCATCAACGTGGTCTTTATCGCACTGGCCGCCGAAGCCGTGCTGCTTCTTTTGCGTGTGCCGCTCAAGCGCGACCTCAACGGCGACGGCATTGTGACCGCCGAGGAAAACGCTGAGGTCAACGAGCTGTCACGCAAAGTGCGCCGCCGCATTATTGTGGGCACGGTGATCTTTGCCATCCCCTGCATCGTTATGACCGCGGGTTCCATTGGCTCGGCGCAGGCCGGCGTGCAGGACGGCTACGGCGTCACCGAGACCACACGCGAGCTTGCCGCGGTGCTGCCGGGCTTTAAGGATTACACCGTCGCCGTCGAGACCTCGGCCACCGAAGGGGACGAAGAAGGCATCGTCGAGCGCGAGATTGTCGCCCATGTGACGACAGGCGAGGCGCTTGGGGCGCACGACCGCCGTATCGCCCGCAAACTCATCGACCTCAATGTGCCCGAGCTCGATCGCGTGGAGTTCGATGTGAAGTGATGCCGGCGCGGGATGAATGCTCGCACGGACGCAAGTTACGACGAGGCGCAGACGCGATACGGACACGAGCAAATTGCGGGGTGCAGTTCACACCCGAGCCCCGCTCGCTGTTTTATTGCCGTGAATCAACTGTCCGGATCGACATCGCCAGACTCCACCGTAAACGCCGGATCGGTGCTCACAAGATAAAATCGGGTCACCTCAGTATTTCTAATTAGGTAAATCTGCCCCTGATTGCGTCGGCGCGATATATACGCAACGTGAACCGTGCCGAATTCTTCGCCGTTTTCCTTCTTTATTATCAGGATGTTGGGGTCATCCGTACGCTTAAACTGCCCGCCAACGCAGCTGCCGTCTTTGTCGACCAGTTGCCACCGATGGTTATCCTCTTCAAGAAAGGCCAGGGTTTCCAGACTCGTCTTGTCGTCCCGATAGTAACCGTCAATGGCAAACCCTTCGGAAGCGCATTCCTGCATATAGGACGTTTCTCGGCTTATAGCAAACAGCCCTGTAGCGCCCAAGAGCACAGCTAGGCAGACCACTGCAAGGGCTATCGAAATGGCACGGCGACCCATGTTAGCCCAGCCGATAGTTGCTTAACGGAGCGTGAAACATACCTGGAACCTCCGATATCAGGGGGAACGTCGCCAGCAGGCTGGCGACAACTATATGTTTCTGACATCAAACCATATGGCCGCCACTCGCGGAGGGGGCATCGGCGAACGGCGTGTTTTCATACTCCATTGGTCAAACCTGAGCGCGGCCCTACAGCTCGTACTTGTACACGCGGTAGATGTACTTTTCGGCTTCCATCTCGCAGGTGGCGATGGCCAGACCGTAGCGGTCGTCTCGTCGTTTGGCAGATAGGTCACACTGTGCTGGCCTGCGTTGAGCGAAAAATCGCCTTGGGCCTGCAGCAACTTGTCTTCAAAGCCCGAGCCGGCCCAAAAATCGGACAAGCCCACGGAAGGCTGTAGCAAGGTCATTTGCGCAACATATGTACAGCAAAAACGGGTGGTAGCCGGTACGGCTACCACCCGTTCGTCTCATATCCGGCTCGAAGTAGGCCGACTACTTCTTAATGCCGCGTCCCAGGCGCTCAGCGACCGACGCCACGGCACTCTCGTCGACCGAGCCGCAGCTCACGCAGCCATCGTGGGCACGCATCTGGCCGGTGACCTCGTCCATCGCGAGCGGCGCGACCTTCTCAAGCTTAAAGCCCTTACCGGCGCGCATGTTCTCCTTGGCCACGCTAATCATGAGCTTAATGCGGTTGAGCTGGTTGACCTCGGACGCACCGGGGTCGTAGTCCACCGCAACGATGTTGCTCTCGGGATGTTGACGGCGCAGCTCCTTAATCACGGCCTTGCCCACCACGTGGTTGGGCAGGCACGCGAAGGGCTGCGTGCAGATGATGTTGGGCGCACCGTGATCGATCAGGTCGAGCATCTCGGCCGTGAGCAGCCACCCCTCGCCCATGTTGTTGCACACCGAAAGCACCGTACGGGCCTTGTCGGCCATGGTGCCGATGCGCTCGGGTGCCTCAAAGCGGCGGGACTTCTCGAGCATCTCCTCCACCGGCGTGCGCATCCAGTCCACGAGCTTGATGAGCGCCTGCATACCAGCGCGCGTAGTGGCAGAGCTTCCCAGCTCGTCCTTCTGCAGCTCGGCGTTGCTCATGGAGTACAGGAAGAAGTCGAGCAGGCCCGGCACCACGGCCTCGCAGCCCTCGCGCTCGATAACGTCGACCACGTGGTTGTTGGCCGTGGGATGGAACTTGACAAGGATCTCGCCGACCACGCCCACGCGCGGCTTGGTGCCCTCGCCCGCAAGCGGCATGGTGTCGAACGCGCGGATGGCCTCGCGGCACAGCTTGGTGTAGTTGTGGCGGTTGAACTTGGGCGCCAACTTGCGGGCGCGCGCCATGTACTCCTCGTAGAGCGCGTTGGCGGCACCGGGCGTGGCCTCGTACGGGCGGCAACGATAGAGCATCTGCATCATGACGTCACCAAAGAGCACTGCGTAGACTGCCTGCTTAAGCAGTGCCGGCGTAATCTTAAAGCCGGGGTTGTCCTCACCGAGCGCCACGGCCGAAAGCGAGATCACCGGGATCTCGGGGTGGCCGCTCTCGCGCAGGGCCTTGCGGATGAGTGCGATGTAGTTGGTGGCACGGCAGCCGCCGCCGGTCTGGCTGATAACCACGGCCGTCTTGGACAGGTCGTACCGACCGCTCTCGATGGCCTCCATAATCTGGCCTGTCACCAGGATCGACGGATAGCAAATGTCATTGTTCACGTAGCGCAGGCCAGCCTCGACGGCATCGTGGTCGGTCGAGGGCAGCAGCTCCAAGTTGTAGCCGGCACCGCGGAACACCTCTTTGACCAGGTCAAAGTGAATCGGCGCCATCTGCGGGCACAGGATGGTGTAGCCCTCCTCGCGCATCTGCTCGGTAAAGGGCACCTTGGGCCACGCGGTCGAAGCACTCTCGCGCTGAGCCTCGAACGTGTACTTACGGCTCGCGAACGCAGGGGCATCCGTGGAAGGCGCCACCGGCGCGGCGTCGCCTTGCTCGTAGGCCTCGCCCGCGGCCGTGGCATCGGCCAGGCGCTCGGCCTCCTGGTCCTTGAGCGCTGCCATGAGCGAGCGGATGCGGATGCGCGCGGCACCCAGGTTGGATACCTCGTCGATCTTGAGCACGGTGTAGATCTTGCCGCTGGCCTCCAGAATCTCCTGCACCTGGTCGGTGGTCAGGGCGTCCAAGCCGCAGCCGAAGGAGTTGAGCTGAATCAGGTCCAGGTCGTTGCGCATCGTCACAAAACGGGCGACGGCGTACAGACGGCTGTGGTACATCCACTGATCGACGACGCGAATCGGACGCTCGGGCTTTACCAGATGCGCAAGCGAATCCTCGGTAAAGACCGCAAAGCCAAAGCTCGAGATAAGCTCGGGCAGGGCGTGGTTGATCTCGGGGTCGTTATGGTAGGGACGACCGGCGAGTACGATGCCGTGGCCGCCGTGGTCCTCGACCCACTTGAGAGCCTCCTCGCCCATGGTCTGGATGTCCTCGTGGAAACGCGCATCGGCCTCAAAAGCAGCGTTGACGGCGGCATCGACCTCGGAGCGCGTGATCTTGGGACCGCGCACGCGACCGCGACCGGCCTCAGCATCGGCCACACGGTCGACGGCGAGTACCTGGTACAGACGGCGCTTGAGCTCGGTCTTGTCGTGATAGGGCACAAACGGGTACAGGAACTCGATGTTCTGCTCGCGAATCTCGTCGATATTGAGCGCCAGCGCCGTGGGGTAGCTCATGACGATGGGGCAGTTATAG
>DBFZQW010000194.1:0-11879 GCA_048521445.1 Collinsella sp.
ATGGTTCCTCCTATGTGATGCCAGCCGTGCCGCCGGACCGTTTTTGTTCTTAAGGCGCCTTGCACAGTTAAAAATCTATCCGCCACCGCCAAAAGCATGCCACCTATTCTAGTGAGATTTTTGACAACCGGCGGTTGCGGGTGCATATGAGCTGCGGAAATGTGTCCAAACAAAGCAATGACCCGTAGCTTGGTTGTCCCCGTTGCGGCGTTAACGGTAGTATGGTCGTACTGTTTATTCCGCACCGCCAACGGAGGGAGTCCCGCGCCGTGAACCGCGATTTCGCCTCATCGCTCATCCAGCTCAACAACACGTTCTATCGCGAGCACTCCGCCTCCTTTTCCGATACGCGCCAAGCCCCGTGGCCCGGCTGGGTGCGCACCATGGACATTGCGCTCGAACAGCTCGACGTCGCCACGATCGAGCATCCCGTCCGCGTCTTCGACCTTGCCTGCGGCAACATGCGCTTCGAGAACTTTGCCGCCGGCGGCACGCTGGCTGCCAAAGGCGTGGACGGTACGAGCCCCTCGGCAGACGCCAGCTGCCCCTTCGAGTTCTATGGTGTCGACTCGTGCCAGGACCTGGCCATCGATGCACGCGGCCACGCCCTGCGCATTCCCAACCTGCACTTCCAGGAACTCGACGTACTCGACGCCCTTATGAAGCTCAACCCCGCCGAGACACCCGACGTGCTTTTCGACGCCCCGCTCGCCGACATCTCGGTCTGCTTTGGCTTTATGCACCATGTGCCGTCGTGCGAGTACCGTGTACGCGTACTTGATGCCTTGGTGCGCCAAACGCGCCCGGGCGGCATCATCGCCATCAGTTTTTGGGAGTTTATGAACGACGAGCGCATGGCGCGCAAGGCCGTTCGCGCCGAAGCCCGCGCCGAGCTCACCCCGCCGTTTGAGGGTTACGATTCCGCGCAGTTTGAAGCCGGCGACCACCTCATTGGCTGGCAAAACGACCGTCACGCCTACCGTTATTGCCATCACTTTGACGATCAGCAGATCACCGACCTGGTGCGCGGCGTCCGTACGTTCTACAAGAGCGGCGAGGTCCCCGTGCGCGAGCTTGAGCGTTTCCATGCCGACGGTCGCAGCGGCGAGCTCAACCGCTATGTGATTCTTAAGCGCCTGTAGGCATTGACGACTCGTCGCCGAGCCGCACCGCAACTTTCGGGCACATTGCGCCCACCCTTTTTCAACCCATTGACGGAACGTGCAGCTATGCGTTCCATACTTATGACCAAGGAGCCTCATGGGAGCCGTCCACGTTCGCACGCCTAAGAACTTTGTGCTCGAGGAGCGCCTGGAGCGCTACGCCGATGCGATTGAGACGAACCCCGAGGCCTATGCCGGAGATTGGCGCAAGGCCTGTGCGCCAGCTGGCAGCAAGCCCTTCGAACACCTTCACCTTGATCTTGGCTGTGGCAAGGGAACGTACCTTGTAGAGCGCGCGGCCCACGAGCCAAACACCCTCTTTATCGGCATGGACCAGGAGCCCATCTGCATCGCCTATGCCGCACAGAAAATCTGCGAGCAGGAGCTATCCAACGCACTCGTCCTGCCCCGAGGCGCCGCATCGCTGCCGCAGCTGTTTGCCGCAGGCGAGCTCAATGCCATCACCATTAACTTTCCAACGCCGCAGCCCAAGGCCAAGTACGCCAAAAAACGACTCGTCCATGTCGACCATCTAATGCTCTATCGCTCGCTCTTTGCAGCCGACGCCACCGTCACGCTGCGCACCGACAGCAAGCCATTGCGCGACTACGCCCTGGGGCAGTTTGCCGCGGCCGGCTACGACACGCTTTGGGTAAGTGACGACGTACGCCGCGACCATCCCGAGCATCCCGAGACCGAATATGAATGCCGCACGCGCGAGATGGGCGCCGTCGTCTATGGCATTTGCGCCACACCCGGTGCGCAGCCAACCGACGAACAGCTCACGGCGGGCCGCATGCAGGAGCAAAGCCTTGCCTGCTACCTGCCCGATAACCTCGATGAGCTCACCTATGTACCCCTGGGCATGGAAGAGGCCGTCGAGAACTTTAGAAACCGTGCCCGGAAAGGCAAGAAGCGCCTGCCTCAGGAACGCTAGCACCGCACGCCCATTTCCTGCATTTTCTCGCGCGCTGCCGCTCCGCGCCGCCGCTACGCCATAATAGTTGGCGGATAAACGGCGAGAGAAAGCAGCCAAATGGCACAGACCACGACAGATACCGCCGCCAGCACCGTCTCCGGCGCCGGCGCCGCCAGCTCGTTCTCGGGCGGCACGGGCACCGAAGCCGAGTTCGGCTCGCTCGGTGCGCTCTCCCCCACCTGGTGGGAGCCCGAGGACGGCAGTGAGCCCGAACCGTGGCTCACGCCCGACCAGGCCTTCGAACGTTTCTTTGAATGGACGAGCGACCGCGGCATTGAGCTGTGGGATCACCAAGAAGAGGCCCTCATGGACCTGGCTGCCGGCGATCACGTCATTTTAGGCACACCGACCGGATCGGGTAAATCGCTCGTCGCGCTTGGCATGCTCTTTATGGGCATGGCGCAGGGCAAGCGCTGCTACTACACGGCCCCCATCAAGGCCCTGGTCAGCGAAAAGTTCTTCGACCTGGTGCAGGTGCTCGGCCGCGATAACGTCGGCATGATCACCGGCGACACGCATATCAACACCAAGGCACCCGTCATCTGCTGCACGGCAGAGATTCTTGCCAACGATGCGCTCCGCGAGGGCGAGGACACCGACGTGGGCTGCGTGGCCATGGACGAGTTCCACTACTTTGCCGACCCCGACCGCGGCTGGGCCTGGCAGGTGCCGCTGCTCACCTTGCCCCACACGCAGTTTATGCTCATGAGTGCCACGCTCGGCGATGTCACTGCCATCGCCGCCTCACTCGAGGAGCACACCGGCGCTGCTTGCGACTTGGTCGTCGATGCCCCGCGCCCCGTTCCGCTGAGCTACGACTATGTGACGACCTCCCTCGAGGGCACGGTCGAGCTCGCCATGCGCCGCGGCGAGGCCCCGCTCTATATCGTGCACTTTAGCCAGGACGCCGCACTTGCGACGGCGCAATCCCTCGCCAATTTTAGCATCGCCAGCAAGGAGCAGCGCGAAGCCATCAAAGAAGCGGCAAAGGGAACGAGCTTCTCGACGGCCTTCGGCAAGATCCTCAAGCGCTTGCTCGGCTGCGGCGTCGGCGTGCACCATGCCGGCATGCTGCCGCGCTATCGTCTATTGGTCGAGCGCCTGGCGCAGCAGGGCCTGCTGCCCGTCATCTGTGGCACCGACACACTCGGCGTCGGCATCAACGTGCCCATCCACACCGTGGTACTCACCGCGCTCACCAAGTTCGACGGCTACAAGATGCGTCGCCTGCGCGCCCGCGAGTTCCATCAAATCGCCGGTCGCGCCGGTCGCTCGGGCTTTGACACCGAGGGTATGGTCATCGCCGAGGCCCCGGAGCACGAGATCGAGAACGCCAAGCTCATGGCCAAGGCGGGCGACGACCCCAAAAAGCTCCGCAAGATTAAAAAGAAGAAGGCCCCCGAGGGCTTTGTCACCTGGAACAAACAGACCTTTGAGCGCCTGATCGAGACGCAGCCCGAAACGCTCAAGCCGCGCCTTCGCATCACACACTCCATGGTGATTAGCGTGGTCGAGCAGGGCGGCGACGCTCGCGCCCGCGTGCACGACCTCATCGAGACAAGCCTGCAAACGCCCGAGGAAAAGGCAAAGCTCGAGGTTCGTGCCGACGAGGTCTTCGCCACGCTCATCGACTCCGGCGTCGTCGTGCGCACCGAGGTGCCGCCCGCACCCGACGCTCCGGCTGACGCCGCGCCGGACATCGACTACGCGCTGACGGTCGACCTGCCCGAGGACTTCGCGCTCGATCAGCCGCTCTCGCCGTTCTTGCTTGCCGCATTGGAGCTGCTCGATCCCGAGAGCGAGACCTATACCATGGACCTCATCTCGATGGTCGAGGCTACGCTCGAGGACCCCAAGCAGGTATTGCGCGCACAGGAGCGCGCCGCACGCGATCGCGCTATGGCCGAGATGAAGGCCGACGGCATCGAATATGAGGAGCGCTTGGAGCGCATTCAAGACGTCACGTACGAAAAGCCGCTCGAGGATTTGCTCGACGCCGCCTTTGACAAGTACTGCCAGGAAGTACCCTGGGCAAACGACTACCAGCTCTCTCCCAAGAGCGTCCTGCGCGATATGCTGGAAAGCGCGAGCGATTTTAAGGGCTACATTCAAAAGCTCGGCATCGCCCGCTCCGAGGGCATTTTGCTGCGCTACCTGGCAGAAGCCTATCGTTCACTCGACCGCACCGTGCCCATCGAGAAGCGCGACGAGCGCCTGCGCGACATTATCTCGTGGCTGGGCTTTGTGGTGCGCTCGGTCGACTCGAGTCTGGTGGACGAGTGGGAGAACGCCGGCAACCCGGCAGCCCTCGACGCCGCGCCGCCGCAGGGCATCGACGAGGTCGTGGCGGACCGCCGCGGCTGTACGCTGTTGGTGCGCAATGCACTCTTCCGCCGCGTGGCCCTTGCAGCCCGCGGACACATGCGCGATCTGGGCGAGCTCGACGAGGACTGGGGCATGAGCGAGGTCCGCTGGCAAAAGGCCCTCGATGCCTATCACGAGCAACACGAGGAAATTCTCACCAACGGCGACGCCCGGAGCGCCGCGATGTTTACCATCGATGAGTCCGACGAGAAAACGCAGCACGTGTGGCATGTGCACCAGATTTTTGCCGACGAGGATGGCGACCACGACTTTGGCATCATGGGCGATGTCGACCTGGACGCCACGCAAGACGGCGGCGAGGTCATCTTCAAGAACTACCGTGTCGGCTTTATCGAGGACCTGCTCGAGGACTAGCCGAACAGAATGGGACGAAACGAAGCGGGGCCGCCGGCAACATCGCTGGCGGCCCCGCTTTTTGCACTATCCGCTATGACCTACTCGGCATCCTCGACCTCATACGAATCCGCCTCGGCGGGCTCATCGCTTGTCTCTGGTGCGGCCTCGCGCGCTTCGTCAAATGCCGCCTTCATGGTCTTGTTGCCCCACGTGAGCTTGCGAATGGTAAGATCGTCGGCTTTCTTGTTGGCAAGGCGCAGATTGTTCTCGGAGGACAGCAACGCCTCCTTGGTTTTCTGCAGATGGCTAATCGTCTTGTCGATCTCATCGATTGCCGTTTGGAACTTGCGGCTCGCGATCTCGTAGTTGCGGCCGAAATCGTTCTTGAACTTCTCCATCTTGGCTTCGAAGTTCGTGACATCGATATTCTGCTGCTTGTACTCCGCCAGCTCCTGCTTATAGCGAAGCGAACCCATGGCAGCATTGCGCAGCAGCGTAATGATGGGAATGAAGAACTGCGGGCGGATCACATACATCTTCTCGTAGCGATAGCTCACGTCCACGATTCCCGCGTTGTAAAGCTCGCTCTCGGGCTCGAGCAGCGTGCAGAGCACCGCGTACTCACAGCCTTTCTGGCGACGATCGTGATCGAGTTTCTTAAAGAAGTCCTCGTTTTTATGCTTGGTCGCGGTCTCGTCGTTCTCGTTTTTCATCTCGAACATAATCGAAATGACCTCGTTGCCGCTCGCGTCGCACTCGCGGAAGATAAAGTCACCCTTGGTGCCCTCAGATGCATCGTTATCTTTCTCGAAGTACGCATTGGGAAACGCCGTCATGCGCAGACGGTTAAACTCGGTCTCGCAGTGCTGCTCGAGCGACTCGCCCACCATCTTAGTGGACAGGCGAACCTTCATGTCCTTAAGGCGCTCAATCTCTTCATCCTTGTAGCGAATCAGGTCATCGCTCGCGCGCTTGGCCTGCGCAAGCTCGAGCTCGTGTGCCGCCTTGGCTTGCTCCTCGCGAGAATCGCGCACCGCCAGCTCGCTCGTCAGTTTGGCACGCGCCTCATCGCGCTCTCGCTCCGCCGCGGCGACCGCCTCTGACAGGTTCATTTTTGCCATCAGTTCCTGCTCGCGCAGCTGGGCGCGCAGCCCCTCGGCCTCTTGCTCGGACTGAGCCTTTGCGGCGGAAAGCTTCTCCTGTACCGTCGCGCGGTAGTCAGCAAGTGCGCGCTCGGCCTCGCTGCGAGCGGCATCGAGCTCACGCTGCGACTCGGCCGCGGCAGCGGCAAGCGCCATCTCCTGGGCCTTGTCCGCCGCAGCAAGCTTGGCCTGCAGCTCGGCAATCTGGGCATCTCGTGCAGCTACATCGCTTTGAGCAGCATTGCGCGCCGCCGACTCGGCAAGCTTGGCTTCGTCATCCTTGCGCCCCAGCTGCGCACGCAAGTTGTCGATTTCGCGCTGGAGCTCGGCGTTCTCCTTCTGAGCGTCGGCACGGGCCTCAACCGCCGCGCGCTGGCTTGCACTCTCGCGCTCTGCGGCAGCGCCCTCGAGCTTGGCACGCAATTCGGCAAGCTCGGCATCACGCTTGGCAACCTCTTGTGCCAGCTCCTGAGCCGCGGCGTTTTTCTGCTCGGCAAGTTGAGCGCTACGCTGAGACTCCGCCTCCTGCAGGGCGGCCGTCGAACGAGAGCGCTCAAGCTCCAACGCTTGCTCCCCCTCACGCTGGACGGCCTTTACACGCTCATCAAGATCGCGCGAGAACTCGGCATCGCGCACCTGCTTGACGATATCCGCATAACCGGACGCATCGACCTTAAAAACTTCGCCGCAATGCGGGCACTTGATCTCGTTCATAGCAGCTCCTCGATGGACGCAAATTTCAACCTTCTACACTCTACCGCGCCGCACGGACAAAAAAGGCGCCGCTGCCATAATGGCAACGGCGCCAGAATCACCACAAAGGCGTCTGTCCTTTGTGGTGATTTGGGTCCCTACAGGTCGCGGTAGTCGATCAGGCGAAGATCAGGTTGAGACTCAAGCCAAGCGCGCAGCTCAGGATCGATCAGCGCATCGACCTCCTTGGTACGATCAGTCGTAAGTGAGCTGTTCTCGAGGATAAAACGATCAAGATAGCCCGGGTGACACACAAAGACGACCGTCTCGCCGTCCTCCATCTCGCGAACCGTCTGTATAATCGAGTCCTTGGGTTCGTAGCCCGGCTCCATCGAGCGCATCACCATGCGCAGATCAGTATCTCCGCAATGCACCACAGCCGCGGGGTCGAAGCTCGCCTTTTGCTCCTTAAGGCCCAGCTCCTGAGCAACCGCCGAGATCGCTCGGTTAAGGTTTTTGCTCATGACGGCATGGGCCTCAAAGTAATCGGGCTCGCGGCCCACGATCTCGACAAAGCGGTCATGCTGCGCGCGAATCTCGATGCAGGCCTCGTCGAAGTCTATCAACTCCTCGCCGCGCTTAAAATGCTCGCGGAAGGTACGGCTGCTATGGAACTCGCCGTTCTCGTTGAGCATGCTCGGAATGAGCGCCGGGTCGGCACACGGCTTGCCCAGACATACGTTGGTATGCTGGCCCACCGCAATGCCGGCATCCGCCACGAGCGACCAACCACGCTCGGCCTCGGGCATGTTGGGCATAAGGCCCGCCGAGCGCACCAGGCCCTCATTAATACTGCGGGCAATCCCCAGGTTAACGGCATACGAATAACCGATATCGTCGGCACGAATGAGCAATTGCTTCATAGCGACTCCAATCTATGCAAGGACCACCACAAAGGTGCCTGTCCCCTTTGTGGTGGTTTGAGGGCTACAGTCCAAAGAAGCCGAGAATCTGGTCGCGGCTAACGGGCTTGTAGTTGTTGGCATCGAGGCCAACGTCGTAGCGAAAGATAGGGCGCTCGCGATCGCGATTGCGTGCGTTGGTGCGGTCACCCCTGCTGTGGATATGCCCATGCAGCATAATGGCGCCACGTGCCTTGCCGTTCCAGCTGAGCATGGGGTAGTGGCTCATAACCAGACGATGGCCCTTGGCATAGCCGGGAGCAATCTCCAGGTAATCGCGCACGTCTTCCCAAATCTGCGGTACGTCGGGATCTTCCCAGTCGCCGTCATGGTTACCACGGATGAGCGTCACGTTCTGGCATTCGATACGCTCGCGCAGGCGCACCGCCTCCGCCAGGGGCAAATGATAGGTAAAGTCACCCAAAATATAGAGGCGGTCATCCGCAGCCACGCACTCATTGATGGCATCGATGACCTTGCGATTCATCTCCTCGACCGAGCCAAACGGCCGATCCATGTCGTGCAAGATATTCGTATCGCCCAGGTGCAGGTCGGCGGTAAACCACATCATCGTCTCTGTCCTCATTTCGCAACGTGTTCAACTCGTGCTAAGTATACAGACGCAGCGATGTGGCGGTTATCCAAAGAGCCCGCCGAACAGTCCGCGGCGGCGCTTGTCTTGCTTTTTCGAAGCGTCACCCTGGGCGTTCTTGCCCTGCCGCTTCTTACGATCCTGCTCCAACTCATCGTCATCGAGTAGCAGATCCCACTCAAACGGATCGTCTGTCAGATCGAACAGATCATCGTTATCAAACATGGCCGCCTCCCTTACCGATTAGCGAGCATCCACCACATAGTTGAGAAGTCTACGGGCCCGTGCGGACACAAATTCATCCTGTCTGCGTCTTTCAATCGCTTGCCGCAACGCTTGCGCGGCGGAACGCTTACAGCTAAGATAGAGACACGGATGGCACCCGTGGCTGCGGGTCTTGCCAACTCCGATACACGTTTTCATCGTGAGAAGTGGCCGTCTTCGCTTACGCGGGGGCGGCTATTTCATTCGGCCGATAAACAGGCCGAGTTCGATAGCCGCGATCAACAACGCCAATAACGAAATAACATCGCTTACGTTCATACCAAATCCCTTCTAAAGGGAGTTGGCCCATCCGTGCTCCATAGCAGTAGTCTAACGCAAAATGCGGGTAATAGGAACATCTGTTCGTATTACCCGCACCCTTTTCTAATGCACAAACATGCACACGAACTTGTGCTTCCAGCTTGCGTAAGGGGCATAGCGGAACGGCACGTCCAGCCACGTTGCCTTGTTCACGATGCTCTTCTTGTGGCTAAACGTATCGAAGCTCTCGCGTCCATGGTACTGTCCCATACCGCTCGCCCCCATGCCGCCAAAGCCCATATGGCTCGTGGCCAAATGCATAATGGTGTCATTAACACAGCCACCACCAAAGGGCACGTAACGCACAAAGCGCTGCTGAACTGCGCGGTCTTGGCTAAAGATATACAGGGCCAGCGGCGTCGGACGATCCGTAATAAACGTCTCGGCCTCGTCTAGGCTCTCAAACGTCAGCACCGGCAAGATGGGGCCGAAAATCTCCTCCTGCATCACGGCGTCATCGGGGGTCACGCCGTCTAGGATCGTCGGCTCAATCTTGAGCGACGACTCGCGCGCCGTGCCTCCCAGCACGACCTTATCGGGATCGATCAGCCCGCGCACGCGCGCAAAATGCTTAGCATTGACGATATGCCCGTAATCCTCGTTATCGAGCGGGTGCTCGCCAAACATGCGACGGACCTCCTCCTTGATGAGGCCCAACAGCTCATCGTGCACGCGCGTATCGACCAGCAGGTAGTCGGGCGCCACGCAGGTCTGCCCCACGTTGAGCCATTTACCAAAGGCGATACGTCGTGCCGCGACCTTCAAGTTTGCCGTCGCATCCACGATGCAGGGACTCTTTCCGCCCAGCTCAAGCGTCACGGGCGTGAGGTTTTTGCTCGCGCGCTCCATGACGAGCTTGCCGACCGGAACGCTACCGGTAAAGAAGATCTTGTCCCAGCACTCGTCGAGCAGCGCTTCGTTTTCGGCGCGCCCGCCCTCGACAACCGTCACCAGGCACGGATCAAATGCCTCTTCACAGATTTGCTTGAGCACCGCGCTCGATGCCGGAGCATAGGCGCTCGGCTTGATGACCACGGTATTGCCCGCGGCAAGGGCGCCGGCGAGTGGCTCGAGCGTCAGCAAAAACGGGTAGTTCCAAGGAGCCATGATCAGCGTGACGCCATAGGGCACGGCTTGCGTTTTGCACACGCTCACGGCGTTAGCGAGATCACACGGACGCAGGCGCGGACGACTCCATCGAGCCACATGAGCGATCTGATGACGAATCTCGGAAAGCGACGTGCCGATCTCGCACATATATGCCTCGTCATGCGACTTTCCCAAATCGGTCTTGAGCGCATGGGCAATATCGGCCTCGTGCGCCCGTAACGTATCGCGTAAACTCACGAGCGCGCGACGTCGAGTATCGACATCAAACGTAGCGTGCGTCTTAAAGTAGGCGCGCTGATCGCCGACGATGCGCGCAATTTCCTCGGTGTTCATGGACCCTCCTAGTTCTCGTCCTCAAACATACCACCCGCGACGACCTCGTACATATGCTCGAGCTCCAGGCGGTCCATCAAAAGCGGAACGGGGTACAGCGGATTGGCCTCGGCATCGGCATGTGCCGCCATCTGCGGAATGTCGGAGCGGCGAATGCCCGAGACATATCTGGGGATTCCCAGGGTCTCGTTCATACAATCGATCCAATCGATAAAGGCCTCGGCCGCCAGGCTGTCCTGCGCGTTAACCGGCGCGATGCCGGCCATGCGGGCGAGATCGGCGAGCTTAGGAGTAGCAGCTTCGCCATAAGCGCGAAGCATATGCGGCAGGATGATCGCGTTGGCCAAACCGTGCGGAATTCCGTATCGGCCGCCCAGACTGTGCGCGATGGCATGCACATATCCAACATAGGAGCGCGTAAAGGCAACACCAGCCTTATACGCCGCCGAAAGCATATTGCGACGCGCACGCATGTTGTCGCCATGCTCATAGGCCTCGAGCAAATTGTCGTGGATGAGCTGCACCGCCTGTCGTGCCATCTTGCGCGTATAGGGCGTGGTGCTTCGCCCGATAAAGGCCTCGACGGCATGCGTCAGGGCGTCCATACCCGTCTGCCCCGTAATGGAGGCGGGCAGACCGCGCGTAAACTCGAGGTCGTGCACCGCAAAGCGCGGGATAAGCACAAAGTCGTTAATGGGGTACTTGTAGTGCGTCTCGTCATCGGTGATAACCGCCGCGAGCGTGACTTCGCTTCCCGTACCTGCCGTAGTGGGAACGACGATGAGCAGCGGCAGGCGACGATGAATCCGCAGCAGGCCGCGCATCTTGTTGATGGGCTTGTTTGGCTGCGCAATGCGCGCCCCTACGCCCTTGGCGCAGTCCATGGCCGAGCCACCGCCAAAGCCGATAACAGCCTGGCAGGCGCTCTCTCGATACAGGGACGCCGCTTCTTCCACGTTTGAAACCGTGGGGTTTGCACGCGTTTCGGCATAGACCGTAACGCCAATCCCCCTGCATGCGAGCGCCGTCTCAAGCGGTGCCGTGAGCCCCAGACGGGCAATGCCGGGATCCGTCACGATAAGGACCTTCTGGATCGAGCGCTTTTGAAGCACCGCGGGCACATCCTCGGCATGCTCTAAAATGCGCGGCTCGGTATAGGGCAGGATCGGCAATGCAATGCGAAAAACCGTCTGATATGTTCGGCACCAGGCACGACGGGCTAGATGCATAAAGGAAACTCCTTCATTTGTTGATAGGTCAACATTTGCTCGCCCGATTGTACTCAGCGGCGGTCAAAGACGGCCTGCCAATCGTTAATCAATCAGCATCTTCATATCTCAAAATTGTTTTATTAAAAATCATTCCTAATAGGCTTCACATTTGGTTGCATTTATGGATAATAGAACTCGTCAAGACGCACGTCCGGAGAGGGCCCTTACGGGACCGGACGAGCGCGCAATCGCCATCGATCGAAAGGATCGAATCATGAAGTTTGTTTGCCCCGTTTGCGGTTATGTGGAAGAGTTCGACGGCGACCAGCTGCCCGAGGATTTTAAGTGCCCCCAGTGCGGCGTTCCCGGTTCTCGTTTCCTGAAGCAG
>DBFZQW010000195.1:0-6538 GCA_048521445.1 Collinsella sp.
TCGCCAGGACAAAGTCCACGCCTTCGTCGGTCGCCAGGGCCACGGCTTCGTCGATCAGTTCGTCTCCCCCGTCGCCCCCAACCGAGCCGCAGCGGAAAAGCACACGCTCGAGTAGGGCTCGATCAAGCGAGCCAAGTGCCGCCGAGACAAGCTCATCGCGCGTATGCTTGTCACCGCCCAACACGACCAGCGCCTTGGTGCCACCGTAGTGAGCGACCAATCGTCCGCACCAGCGAGCCACGTCTCCATCCGCAACAAGGCGCGTCGGCATACCAAACCCATAATTGACCATCTTTCCCACAACCCTTCCGTGCGCGTAGGCGGTATCAATCGTTAGGCTCATGCTACGAAGCGAGGTTTTCCGAGCTGTTTCGCACTCTTTAGAGCTGCGTTAAAACCCGATCCAACCGCACGACCATACCTACCAAAACAAACCAGTCCCTTTTTGACAGGTTTTGACGACGTCCGGACGAGCGGGTATTATCGAACAGATATTCGATAAGAACATGTGTTTGATGGGAGGACGCGTGGGGCACGAGCGTCACACCTATATCTGCATCGACCTCAAGACGTTTTACGCTAGCGTCGAGTGCGTCGACCGTGGGCTCGATCCGCTCACCACCAACCTGGTCGTTGCCGACGAATCGCGCGGGCGCACGACCATCTGCCTCGCCATCACACAGGCCATGAAGGACTTAGGGATTCACAATCGCTGCCGTCTGTTTGAGATTCCCGACGGCATCGACTACATCAAAGCCGTACCGCGCATGCAGCACTACATGGAAGTGTCGGCGCAAATCTACGGCATCTATCTGGAATACGTGAGCCCGCAAGACATTCACGTCTATTCAATCGACGAATGCTTTATCGACGTGACGCCCTATCTAGACCTCTACCATACCAATGCCAAAGGCTTTGCCTGCATGTTGCGCGATGAGGTCCTCGCGCGCACCGGCATCACGGCAACGGTCGGCATCGGCCCCAACCTATTCCAGGCCAAGGTAGCGCTCGATATCACCGCCAAGCACATACCCAGCCGCATCGGCATACTCGACGACGAGACCTTTCGCAAAGAGATCTGGCCCCATCGTCCCATCACCGATATCTGGGGCATCGGCCCCGGCGTGGCAGCACGACTCGAAAAGTATGGCGTCTACGACCTGATGGGCGTCGCCGCGCTCGACGAGAACCTGCTCTACGACGAGCTCGGCGTCAATGCCGAATATCTCATCGACCACGCCTTTGGGCGCGAGCCGACAACCATCGCCGATATCCAAGCCTATCGCCCGCAAGCAACTTCGACCACCACAGGACAGGTGCTCTCGAAGGGCTATGCCTACGAGCAGGCCTACACCGTCTTGCGCGAGATGGTCGACAACGCCGTGTTGGACTTGATCGATAAGCACGTGGTCTGCGACAGCATCTCGCTCTTTGTGGGCTACGCGAGCGAGCGCGCCGACATACGCAGGCTTGATGCCAGCGGTACTGCACAATATGTGGACGGATGCGGACACCTGCGCTCGAGTACGTCGAGCATCGAACCCACCGCAACCGCCGGCCCCGAGCTCGCGCCCCGTGCTCCCAAGCCCGTCCAGCGCGATGACGAACGGCGCCGCCTGGTGCGCGAAGCGCAGGCAATCGATGGCATCTTTGTGGGAGAGCATGGTGGCAAACCGCGTGGTGGCTATGCCGCGCTCTTTGCGCACTCCAACGCCTCGCGCAAGCTGCCCGAGCGTACCAATTCGTTTAAGAAGATCATGGGCTATTTCGATGAGCTCTGGGCGCAGACTGTCGATCCCAAACGACCGGTCAAGCGCATCAACCTGGGCTTTAGCAATCTTGTGCCCGAGGAATTTGCCACCATCGATCTGTTCAGCGATATCGAGACCGATGAGCGCGAGCGCGACCTGGCGCGCGCCGTCCTGGCCGTGAAAGGCAAGTACGGCAAGAACGCGCTCGTCAAGGGATTAAGCTTTACCGCCGGCGCCACCGCGCGCGAGCGCAACGATCAAGTTGGAGGACACCGTGCCTAAACCCAAACAACAGCCCATGCGCCCGCCGACCGCCTTCGAGCGCCTGGCGGACCCCGAGGGCAGACGCCGCGCAGCCGACCCCAACCTCACTGCCAACGGTGCCGTGCGCGCCAACCGCGCCGCACAGTTTATGCCCTTTGCCGCCCTCACGGGATACTACGAACTCGTGCGCAAGCAGGAAATCACCGTCGAGCAAAAACGTGAGCTCACGGAAGAAAAAGCCCTCGAGCTTTCGCAAAAGCTCGAGGGCCTCAAACGCGGCGACTTGGTGCGCGTCACCTATTACGATACGTACGGCTATCGTAGCCGCACGGGCATTCTCGACGAAGCGTTACCCGCATTCAAGCTGCTCAAACTCAGGGATATCGCCATCAACTTCGACGATATCCAGGACATTGAGCTACGCGGACGAGCCTAGCGACGAGAACGCTTGCGCAAGACGAGAGCAATGCCAAGCACTGCGGCAGCTGCAACCAGCAATCCCAAGACCAGCGTGAGGGTCGAGTCGCCAGCGCGAGGCAGCGAGCCGTCCTTCGGAGTCTTCTTAGCGGTCGTCGTGACGGTGGTCGTGGTGCTGCTCGACTGGTCGTTGCCACCCGTCTGGCTGCCGCCAGGCTGATCGCCGCCACCCGGCTGCGAAGGATCGGTGGGTTCCGTCGGATCCGGAGTACCGGGATCAACCGGATTCTCCGAATTCTCCTTGCGCTGGATCCAGACCTGGCAACCATAGAACGGGTTGGCGGTACCAAGGCACAGACCCTGGTTGGTCACCGCAAAGGTGCGCAGACCATGGTTATACGGATCGTTAAAGCCATTGGTCGTCAGCGTCGTAAAGTTCACGCCGTCCTCGGTCACATACATATCAAAGCCGCGCTCGGCATCGCGCAGGTAACACATGCACGTAAGGACACTCTGCAACTTCTTGAGGTTCTCCTCGCTCAGCAGCTTATCGAGCGCATCCTGAATATCGCTCGGCAGCTCGGTGCCATAGGCATCCTCGTACTGCTGCTTAAGGCTCTCATAGCTATCGAGCATGTCCTGATACTGGTCGGCAAAGGACTTGAAGTACGCGATCTCGCCATCGATCTTCTGGACATAAGCGGCGTCGTCCTCAAAGTCCTGGGACATCGTCGCGGCCTGATCGCAAAGACCGCCCGCGGCATCCTCCAGCGCATCGCTCAGATCGCCAAAGCCCTTAGCAACCTCGGTCTTCTCGTCATCGACATCGACGGCCTTGTTTGAATCATCAACCTCAGCAGCTTCGTTCGAATCATCGACCTCGACGGCCTCGTTTGAATCATCGTCCGCAAGCGTGTTCACGGGAACGATGGGGTCGTCAGGCGATTTCTTGTCGAGCAGGTGATTGAGCAGGTCCCTAAGGCGCTGAACCTGAGAGTCCCACTCCTCGGGCGTCATATCGATAATGTCGCCATTGGAGAACTGGCCGATCGGCTCAAGCAGGCTCGCGGTATCAAAGGTACCGATATACAGCTTGCCGTCGAACTTCTGCATGCGCCAAATGTACTGGTTCTCGTTTCGGCCAAAGCCCGAAGTCAGGCCGGAAATACCGCCCTCGGGGAACATGTCGGTGCGATCGCCAACGACGAGCTCCATGTTCTCGTCCTTGTCCATGCGATAGATGTTAACCGACTGCTCAAGATTGGCATTCACAAACGAGCAGTCAACGCCACCCATGCTGCTCTTGCCGCCCTCTTCGGTGTTGGATTTGTTGAACAGGATGCGCTCGAGGGCAATCTCCTCGTCGTTGTATTCACCGATATAGAGGTAGTCGTTGTAGACGATGAGGTTGGCAGCGCCAGAACGGGTACGGGCAGGATCGATGCCAAAGCAGTACCTTGCACCGTCCGTCTTCTGATCGCCGACAATGGGAGTCCACGAATAGCTGCCGTCGGCATTCTTGTCGCCACGGACCATGGCAAACGACTGCATGGAATTATCATCGGGAGCGTTCTCGGGCGTACCGGTGCAGATGGTCGCATAGAGATGGCCATTGTACGAGACCATATCCCAAATGGCGCCGCCGTAGATGCTGTCCTGATAGCGAATCGCCGGATAGCCAAACAGCGTCTCCGAGTTGGCAATCTCGGTGAAGCTGTCCTGGCCCTTCGAGGGGTCAGACGACGTCAGGATTGTCGACACAAAATTACCGTTCGCGTCTTTACCCACATTACTGATGACGAGCTGGCCATCATGGACGCACATGCCGCGGATACCGGTAGAAATGCCCTGCTTGTAGGCAGCACCGTAATCCTGCATGCTCGAAAGGCCCTGATAGACAACTTTGTACTCATCCGTCTTAGGATCGATCTCGTATACAGCAGGCAGGCCGCCTTTGCCGTCATTGGTCCTGACGCTGCCGCAGAAATAGAGCTTACCCTTATAGCTCACGGCATTGCGGAACAAAGGAGCGACGCCGTTGAGCGATTCAGAGAGTAGCAGCTTGGTCTCACCGGTCTTGGTATTGATCTTGACCAAGATGCCGCCGCTGTCCTTGTCGGCCGTGCCGTCCTCCTTCTGCTGTCCATAGAAGAAGGTACCGTTAAACATGGCCTCCAGCGTCAGGCGCATGGTTTCGACATCAAAGGAATCGCCCAGCGTGCTGTTCATGAGCGTCAGCGTGTTGCCCATCGCCGCATAGCAGGTGCCCACATAAAGCCAGTCACCATAGCTCGCAGCCGCCCAAGTGTAGCTCTGGCCGCGATCGCCTTCGTTGTTGGCCGTATTACCATCGGCGCCCGGAACGGCAACGGCACCGTTACCCTGGTAGTCGACGATGCCATCCGGCTGCGACGTTCCTACCGTAGGATGCGAGAGCTTCTCAAAGGAATACCCATTTCCCGCATTGTAGGTAACGGCACCCGATGCGTCTTCGGCGTGCGCCGGCAGCGGCGATACCAAGATAGCGGCAAGCGCTGCCACCAAGCCAAGTGTTCCCACTCGTCTCATAAGGTTATAGCCTCCCCTGTCCTAAAGCCCAGTTTTAGCATTCTTCATTTCTGTCCACGGTTAATTGCAATCTGAGCACAGCAATAATCAGTGTATAAATATGGCTCTTCGGGGGTTTGTGTGGGTTAGCCGCCCGGTAAAAGTGCCCGCCTAGCGGCGGCGGCGCGCCTCGCGTATCGTTGTTTTCCGACCAAAGAAAAAATGAACGCGCGAAGGAACGCCGCCATGCTGAACAGTCTACTCAAAAGGGCGCTCGGGCTCGAGCGCACCGTAATCGAGGGAGCGAGAATCGAGGGCGATTCCATAATCGTCTCCGTGAGGCCCAGGAGGGCCGCGCCGAGGTGCCCGGTGTGCGGGCGGCGCTGCGCCGCCTACGACAGGCTCGGGCCCAGGCGCTGGAGGGCGCCCGACCTCGGCGCCGCCCGCTGCTATCTGGAGCACGCCCCCGTCAGGGCCAGCTGCCCGGAGCACGGCGTGCGCACCGCGCCCGTCCCCTGGGCGAGGTGCGCCTCGAGCAGGTTCGCCTCGGCCTTCGAGGACTGGGTCGCGTGGCTCGCGCTGCACATGTGCCGCAGCGCCCTGGCCGAGCTGGCGCGCGTCGACTGGCACACCGTCGGGGGCATCTGCGCGCGCGTCGAGGCGTCGCTGGAGGAGGCCGACGGGCGCGGCAGGCTCGACGGGCTTCGCCGGATCGGCGTCGACGAGACGAGCTACAAGAAGGGCCAGAGGTACATGACCGTCGTGGTGGACCACGACCGCGGGAGGGTCGTGTGGGCCTGCAGGGGCCACGGGAAGGACAGGCTCAACGAGTTCCTCGACCTGCTGACGGATGAGCAGAGGGATGCGATCGAGGTGGTCACGGCCGACGGGGCGCGCTGGATAGCCGACGCCGTGGCCGAGCGGCTGCCGCGCGCCGAGCTCGCGGTCGACCCGTTCCACGCGGTCTCCTGGGCGACCGAGGCCCTCGACGCCCTCAGGCGCGAGGTGTGGAACGGCCTGCGCTCGGCGCCGCGGCCGAGGCGGCGGGGCGGGCGCCCGAGGGCCGGGGAGGCCGCGCCGCCCGACCCCGCCGCGGCGGTGAAGGGGCTGAGGTTCCCGCTGCTCAAGAACCCCGAGGACCTCACCGGCCGCCAGGCGTCGGCGCTCGAGGGGCTCAGGCGCACCGGCTCGGCGCTGTGGCGGGCCTACCTGCTCAAGGAGGGCCTGCGGGCGGTCTTCCGGGCGGGGCCGGGCGAGGCCGCCGACGAGCTGGACGGCTGGCTCGCGTGGGCATGCCGCAGCCGGATACCCCGCTTCGTGGAGCTGTCCCGCAAGGTCCGCAGGAAGCGCCGGGGCATACTCAGGTCGATAGAGCTCGGCGTCTCCAACGCGAGGGTCGAGGCGGTGAACAACAAGATCAAGGTGGCCATCAGGCAGGGCTACGGCTTCCGCAACATCGACAACCTGATCGCCCTCGTGATGCTCAGGTGCTCGGACCTGAAGCCGGCCCTGCCGGGGCGCGAGGCGTAGGGACTACCCACACGAACTCACGAAGGCTC
>DBFZQW010000196.1:0-2510 GCA_048521445.1 Collinsella sp.
CGCACGTGACGCAGCTGGTTGAGCTTGTCGGCGCTGATGAGGCCGGCCTTCAGGCGCTTGGAGAACTCGGCGATGACCGCGGGGCTCGCACCGATAAAGCCGATGCCGGCGCCCGGGAAGGTGATCTTGGACGTCGAGGCAAAGGCCACCACGCGGTCCTCGGTGCCCGCCGCGCGGGCAAGATCGAAGATGTTGGCGAGCTCGTCGGTCTCGTCGTACAGGTCGTGCACGCAGTAGGCGTTGTCCCAGAAGATGCGGAAATCGGGCGCGGCCGTGGGCATCTCGACCAGGCGGCGCACAGTGTCCTCGCTAAAGGTGATGCCCGTGGGGTTGGAATACTTGGGCACGCACCAGATGCCCTTGATGGAGTCGTCGGCGGCAACGAGGCGCTCGATCTCGTCCATGTCGGGGCCGTTGTCGGTCATCGCGACGGGGACGTTCTCGATGCCCAGGTCGGCGGTGATGCCAAAGTGGCGATCGTAGCCGGGCACCGGGCACAGGAACTTGACCTTCTTGCCGTCGTGCGCGGCCTCGTAGGCGTCCCAGGGCTCGCTGCCGCACGAACCGCAACGCCAGAACATACCGGCGATATCGTGCTCGATCAAAAGGCTCGACGAACCCAGTACGAGCGTCTGCTCGGCGGGGCAGCCCAGGAACTCCCCCGCTAGCTTGCGTGCCGAGGGAATGCCCTCAAAGCAGCCGTAGTTGGAGCAGTCGACGTTGCCGTCGTGCAAATCGGCGTCGGCGTTGAGGATATCGAGCATGGGTCGAGAGATGTCCACCTGGGAGGGCGACGGCTTGCCGCGGGCCATGTCGAGCGCCAGGCCCTTGGCCTTGACCTCGGCGACCTCGGCTTTGAGTGCCTCGATAGCGGCATCGAGTTCGGTGGTTTCCATCTTCTGGTAGATCGTCTGCATGGGTGCGACCTTTCGCGAAGCGGGACGTTGCAGTTCGTCTAAGTATAGACCGCCACCGCCGCAACGTTATGAAGCCGTGATAGATTAAGTCCATCGCAATAAATTACGAATCGCCGCGCATGCCGGCGTAGGGCGCCCAAGGAGGCACTATGGAGTATGGATCGTTCCAGGCCGAGGAATTCGGCGACTTGCAGCGCCTGGTCGACGGACTGTTTTACGACCGCCACGCCATCGACCGTCTGGACCTGATCGTACAGGCCGAAATCTTGGACCTGGCGCCCGATCTCATGGAGATCGTCAACCTGCTACCGCCCGGCTATTACGACCGCCAGTCACTTTGTGACCAGCTCAACTCGGCCCTTGCCGCCCACGGCTGGGGCGCCGTCTACGGCACCGTGGAATAAGCCTAGTCATTGGGGACGTTCTTAAACGACCAGTTGAGGGGCTGTGTGCAAATAATGGCAAATATGAGTACTGTTACCTTTTTAGTGGCAGCGATTTTGGATCAAAATCTGCTTATTTAATTCCACAAGGCCTGTTCCGAACGAACTCCTCGATTTCTTTCAATCCGGAGTCGGCCCGTTAATGTACAGAATACATTTATTTGTTCATTATTTTTCGCACATACAATGAAACGCCGTTTGTGACAGTACTCACAAACGGCGTTTTTTGCACACGGGGGTGTCTGACGGGTAGCCAATACCGCCCGGGTCCGCGTTTTGACCGCACCCAAAACGGGTCTGGTACCTATTATTACGCCCTTACTCGTCCTTGGGCGCGGGGTGTTTGCAGACCACGCTCATGTAGATCATGCCGAGCACGGCAGCGGTGACCGAACCGGCAAGAATGGCAGCCTTGGCAGCAAGAACCTCAAACTGGGCCGTCGGGAAGGCAAGACCGCTGATGAGAATCGACATGGTAAAGCCGATACCGCCCAGAATACCCACGCCGGCAATCATGTGCCAGTTGACGTTGTGCGGCAGCTCGCAGGCCTTGAGCTTGACCAAGGCGAACGTCATGCCAAAGATGCCGATCGGCTTGCCCAGCAGCATGCCAAAGTACACACCGAGCGTCACCGGGTCGGTGAGCAGTGTGCTCATATCCACGCCCACCAGGCGAACCTGTGCGTTGACGAACGCGAAGATCGGCAGGATCACAAAGTTGACCGGCGTGGAGATCAGACGCTCCATGCGGATGAGCGGCGGGGTCACGCGGTGCATGACGCGCTCGACCTTGGTGGTCGAGACGGTAAAGTCATGCTGGCCCAGGATGTGTGCCTCGTCGTCGTAGCGGTCGTCGAGCAGCGGCAGGCACTCGCCCAGCCAATCGGTGAGGCTATCGAGCTTAACGCCGCACTTGGCCGGAATGGTGAAGGCCAGGATGACGCCGGCGAGCGTGGCATGTACGCCACTCTTGAACATGCAGAACCACAACAGCAGACCCAGTACCGAATACGGGGCAAGGCGGTAATGCTGCGTCTTGTTGAGCCACACGAGCGCGCAGGTCACAAGCGCGGCGGCGCCCAACCAAAACGGATTGGGGCTCTGACCGTAGAAGATGGCGATGGCGGCGATGGAGATGAGGTCGTCGGCG
>DBFZQW010000197.1:0-2792 GCA_048521445.1 Collinsella sp.
CTCCTTGGCGGTGTCGTCCACGTTGTGGAACATGCCGCGCATGAGCTGCTCGAGCTTGCCGTCGACCTCCTCGAAGGTCCAGGACAGGTGCTCGGCGTTCTGGCTCATCTCCAGGCCGGACACGAGCACGCCACCGGCGTTCGCAGCCTTACCGGGCATAAAGGCGACGCCGTTCTCCTGGAAGTAGGTCGTGGCCTCGATGGTCGTGGGCATGTTCGCGCCCTCGCCGACCACCTTGCAGCCGTTGGCGACGAGTGCCTGGGCGTCCTCGAGCAGCAGCGTGTTCTCGCGAGCGCAGGGCAGCGCGATGTCGCAAGGCAGCTGCCACACGCCGCGGCCGTCACCCTCGTGCCACACGGCGTTGGGCTTCTCGTCAACGTACATGGCGAGCGTAACGCCCTTGTCGTGGCCGGAGCGCTTCTTGTTATAGACATGCTCGAGCACGGTGTAGTCGATGCCGTCGGGGTCCTCGACCCAGCCGTGGGTGTCGGAGCAGGCCAGCACCTTGCCGCCGAGCTGGGCGACCTTCTGAACCGCGTAGATGGCGACGTTACCGGAGCCGTGAACGACGACGTTCTTGCCCTCGAAGGACTCGCCGCGGCTCTTGAGGTACTCGTCCACAAAGTAGACCAGACCGTAGCCGGTGGCCTCGGTACGGGCGAGCGAGCCGCCAAAGGAGAGGCCCTTGCCGGTAAGGACGCCGGTCCACTCGTTGGTCAGGCGCTTGTACTGGCCGAACATGTAGGCAACCTCGCGGCCGCCAACGCCCAGGTCGCCGGCGGGAACGTCGGTGTTGGGGCCGATGTGACGATAGAGCTCGGTCATGAAGGACTGGCAGAAGTGCATGATCTCGTTGTTGGACTTGCCCTTGGGGTCAAAGTCGGAACCGCCCTTGCCGCCGCCCATGGGAAGAGTGGTCAGGCTGTTCTTGAGGATCTGCTCCAGGCCCAGGAACTTGAGCATGCCCAGGGTGACCGTCGGGTTAAAGCGCAGGCCGCCCTTGTAGGGTCCAATGGCAGAGTTGAACTCGACGCGGTAACCGCGGTTGACCTGGACCTTGCCCTGGTCGTCGACCCAGGGGACACGGAACATAACGATGCGCTCGGGCTCGACGAGGCGCTCAAGCAGGGCGGCCTCCTCGTACTCGGGGTGGGCGTCGAGCGCCGGCTGGATGGTACCGAGGATCTCGGTCGCGGCCTGGATGAACTCAGGCTGCTCGGGATAGCGGGCCTTGAGCTCGTCGAGAACTTTCTGCGTGTAGCTCATGCTTCCTCCAATGATGGGAAACGAAAAGTGTCGGTCGCGGCACCCTGTGCGCCGCGAACTTTATCGTGTATGGATAATATCGCACTGTTGCGGGAAAGTTTCGCATAAGCAGACGAGCAGATGTTTCGTTTTGATTACGATGCAGGTAGAGGCGTTTTTGAGTGCTTGACGTGCAAAACCCGTGTTTCAAACCTGTTTCGTCCACGTGTTCCAAACCACCACATTGGGCACCTTTGTGGTGGTACTGGTGGTTAGAGGACGAGCTGATGGTAGTCGGCGGGGGTTATACGGCCTTCGGTGGCGGCACGGAAGGCGGCGAGGGCATCGCCCGAGAACGTCATGACCCAGCACAGGCCGCAGCCGGCTGTGATGGAGCCGGGCAAAGGCATAATGCGCCCGGGCACACCGGCATCCAGGCACAGCTGCTCGCATTCCATCACATCGAAGGTGCTGTCGAACGACACGATAATCTTGCGTTCGTGGTCGAGGGCATCACCGGACGGGCCTTCGCGGTGTGCCTCACGATACGCCGCGGCGGCCGCTTCCTCTTCCGCAGTATGTCCACAGCCACCGCAGCCGCAAGTACAAGGCTCGGACCCATCGCAAGTGCAAGGCTCTCCCGTGTCGGGACAAATATCGTGAGGCATGGCATCTCCCATCGTCTAGGCGAGCAGCTCGGCTGCCGCAAACTCCTCGGGTGTATTGACGTTTTCGAAGCAGAGCGTGGAACCGGCAACCTCGACAATCTGGGGCTCATCCAGATAGCCAGCATGGACCTGGTCGATCAAACAGCGGATGCGTTGGCGGTCCTGGTCGAGCAACTCACGGGCAACCGGCGCGCAAGCCTGGCGGCGCCACACGGCGCACAGCGGCTCAATCCCCCGCTCCTCGCGCGGAACGCACACATCGAGCGGGCCTTCCTTGACCCGATCCGAAAGCGCGCCGATCAGTTCTGGTGAGACGAACGGCATATCGCAGGCGACGATCGCCGCGAGGGACAACCGAGCAGCAGCCAGCGAGCTCGCGATGCCACGCATGGCACCCGCCGACCCTTCAAGGTCCGCTACCACGCGCGGCACAAGACCGCCAAACGCGCGCTCCTCAAGGTAGACAAGCTCGCTGGGACGCGAGGTCGTCACGACCAATTCGCCGGCAACTTGCGCCAGCCGACCCAGCACGCGTTCGATGAGCGGCTCGCCGCAAAACGCCATGCGAGCCTTATCACAACCCATGCGCGACGACAGCCCGCCCGCCTGGACGACGCAAGAAAGATCGGCTCGTCTTACGGTAGTCATACGGCAAAACACCCCCAACGGCATGCTCGAAACCCGGTGCACGAAGCTAAATACCGCCGCCGAAATAGCGGCGCTACGAAAAGCTCGTGAAAAAACAAAACAGCGCCTTTGCGGCACGCAGCAAGACCGCGAGCACAAAAGCGCTGGTAGCGTATGGCGGGAACGTATGTGAATCGAACACATCCAAGACGTTTTGCACGCCTCGCAACGGTTTTGAGGACCGCGGAGCCC
>DBFZQW010000198.1:0-2798 GCA_048521445.1 Collinsella sp.
CTCCTTGGCGGTGTCGTCCACGTTGTGGAACATGCCGCGCATGAGCTGCTCGAGCTTGCCGTCGACCTCCTCGAAGGTCCAGGACAGGTGCTCGGCGTTCTGGCTCATCTCCAGGCCGGACACGAGCACGCCACCGGCGTTGGCAGCCTTACCGGGCATAAAGGCGACGCCGTTCTCCTGGAAGTAGGTCGTGGCCTCGATGGTCGTGGGCATGTTCGCACCCTCGCCGACCACCTTGCAGCCGTTGGCGACGAGCGCCTGGGCGTCCTCGAGCAGCAGCGTGTTCTCGCGAGCGCAGGGCAGCGCGATGTCGCAGGGCAGCTGCCAAACGCCGCGGCCGTCGCCCTCGTGCCACACGGCGTTGGGCTTCTCGTCAACGTACATAGCGAGCGTAACGCCCTTGTCGTGGCCGGAGCGCTTCTTGTTGTAGACATGCTCGAGCACGGTGTAGTCGATGCCGTCGGGATCCTCGACCCAGCCATGGGTGTCGGAGCAGGCCAGCACCTTGCCGCCGAGCTGGGCGACCTTCTGGACCGCGTAGATGGCGACGTTGCCGGAGCCGTGAACAACGACGTTCTTGCCCTCGAAGGACTCGCCGCGGCTCTTGAGGTACTCGTCCACAAAGTAGACCAGGCCGTAGCCGGTGGCCTCGGTACGGGCGAGCGAGCCGCCAAAGGAGAGGCCCTTGCCGGTAAGGACGCCGGTCCACTCGTTGGTCAGGCGCTTGTACTGACCGAACAGGTAGGCAACCTCGCGGCCGCCAACGCCCAAGTCGCCGGCGGGAACGTCGGTGTTGGGGCCAATGTGGCGATAGAGCTCGGTCATGAAGGACTGGCAGAAGTGCATGATCTCGTTGTTGGACTTGCCCTTGGGGTCAAAGTCGGAGCCGCCCTTGCCGCCGCCCATGGGAAGGGTGGTCAGGCTGTTCTTGAGGATCTGCTCCAGACCCAGGAACTTGAGCATACCCAGGGTGACCGTCGGGTTAAAGCGCAGGCCGCCCTTGTAGGGTCCAATGGCAGAGTTGAACTCGACGCGGTAACCGCGGTTGACCTGGACCTTACCCTGGTCATCGACCCAGGGAACACGGAACATGACGATGCGCTCGGGCTCGACGAGGCGCTCCAGCAGGGCGGCCTCCTCGTACTCCGGATGGGCGTCGAGCGCCGGCTGGATGGTGCCGAGAATCTCGGTCGCGGCCTGGATGAACTCAGGCTGCTCGGGATAGCGGGCCTTGAGCTCTTCGAGAACTTTCTGCGTGTAGCTCATGCTTCCTCCAATGATGGGAAACGAAAATGTCGGTCGCGACACCCTATGCGCCGCGAACTATATCGAGTATGGATAATATCGCACTGTTGCAGCAAAGTTTCGCATAAGCCGACGAGCGGATGTTTCGTTTTGATTACGATGCAGGTAGAAGCGTTTTTGAGCACCCGACGCGCAAATCGCGTGTTTCGAAGCTGTTTCGTCCACGTGTCCCAAACCACCACATTGGGGACAGGCACCTTTGTGGTGGTGTTGACGGCTAGAGGACGAGCTGATGGTAGTCGGCGGGGGTTATGCGGCCTTCGGTGGCAGCGCGGAAGGCGGCGAGCGCATCGCCCGAGAACGGCATGGCCCAGCACAGGCCGCAACCTGCGGTAATGGAGCCGGGCAAAGGCATAATGCGCCCGGGCACGCCGGCATCCAGGCACAGCTGCTCGCATTCCATCACATCGAAGGTGCTGTCAAACGATACGATGATCTTGCGCTCATGGTCGAGGGCATCACCGGACGGGCCTTCGCGGTGTGCCTCGCGATACGCCGCGGCGGCCGCTTCCTCTTCCGCGGTATGTCCACAGCCACCACAACCGCAGGTACAGGGTTCGGACCCGTCACAAGTGCAAGGTTCCCCGGTATCGGGGCAAATATCGTGAGACATGGCAACTCCCATCGTCTAGGCGAGTAACTCGGCCGCCGCAAACTCCTCGGGCGTATTGACGTTCTCGAAGCAGAGCGTCGAGCCCGCGGCCTTAACGATCTGCGGCTCATCCATATAACCAGCCTGAACGCGATTGATCAGGCAGCGAATGCGCTGGCGGTCGCAGGCGAGCAGCTCTTGGGCAACCGGCGCACACGCGTCACGGCGCCAGACGGCGCAAAGCGGCTCAATCCCCCGCTCCTCGCGCGGCACGCACACGTCGAGCGCCTCGGCCTCAACACGATCGGCAAGCGCGCCGATGAGTTCCGGCGAGACAAACGGCATATCGCAGGCAACGATCGCCACGAGAGGCAGCCGAGCCGCGGCCAATGAGCTCGCGATGCCGCGCATGGCGCCCGCCGACCCTTCAAGATCCGCCACCACACGCGGCACCAGGCCGCCAAACGTGTGCTCCTCAAGGTAGGCAAGCTCGCTGGGACGCGAAGTCGTCACGACCAACTCGCCGGCAACTGGCGCCAGCCGACCCAGCACGCGCTCGATGAGCGGCTCGCCGCAAAACGCCATGCGCGCCTTATCGCAGCCCATGCGCGAGGACAGCCCGCCCGCCTGGACGACACAAGAAAGATCGGCACGTCTTACGGTAGTCATACGGCAAAACACCTCCATCGGCATGCTCGAAACCCGGCACGCGAAGCCAAATACCGTCGCCGATAAAGCGGACGGCACGGCAAACCCGTGCAAAAACAAAACAGCGCCTTTGCGGCACGCAGCAAGACCGCGAGCACAAAAGCGCTGGTAGCGTATGGCGGGAACGTATGTGAATCGAACACATCCAAGACGTTTTGCACGCCTCGCAACGGTTTTGAGGACCGCGGAGCCC
>DBFZQW010000199.1:0-12648 GCA_048521445.1 Collinsella sp.
CAGACGGCGCTTGAGCTCGGTCTTGTCGTGATAGGGCACAAACGGGTACAGGAACTCGATGTTCTGCTCGCGAATCTCGTCGATATTGAGCGCCAGCGCCGTGGGGTAGCTCATGACGATGGGGCAGTTATAGCAGTTGCCGGCCGTCGGATCCTCCTTGCGCTCCCAGCGCACGCACGGCATCCAAATAAAGTCGACATCGCGGTCGATGAGGTTCATCACGTGGCCGTGGCTCATTTTTGCCGGGTAGCACACGCTCTCGGACGGCATGGACTCGATGCCCGCCTGGTAGGTCTTCTTGCTCGACTGGTCGGACAGCTGCACGCTAAAGCCCAGGCGCGTAAAGAACGCGTGCCAGAAGGGGTAGTTCTCGTACATGTTGAGTGCGCGGGGGATGCCGACGGTGCCGCGCGGGGCGTCGTCGGGACTCAGGACCTCGCGGTTAAAGAGCAGCTCGTTTTTCTTTTTGAAAAGGTTGGGGGCCTCGGTCTTCTGCTTTTTATGGCCGGCGCCCTTCTCGCAGCGGTTACCGGTAATGAAGCGCCTGCCGCCGCCAAAGTCGTTGACGGTAAGCTGGCAGTTGTTGGAGCAACGACCGCAGCGGACATGCTTTTGCGTCACGGTGAGGTGCGCGATGTCCTCGGCCGAAAGGATGGTCGAGGTGCCGTCAGCGCCGGCGCGATCGCGGGCGAGCAGGGCCGCACCGTAAGCGCCCATGCAGCCGGCGATGTCGGGACGCACGGCGTGAACGCCCGTGAGCTGCTCAAACGCGCGCAGTGTGGCATCGGACATAAAGGTGCCGCCCTGGACGATCACCTGGTTGCCGATCTCCTTGGGGTCGCGCAGCTTAATGACCTTGAACAGGGCATTCTTGATGACGGAATAGGACAGGCCGGCCGCGATGTCGCCCACCGTGGCGCCTTCCTTTTGCGCCTGCTTAACGCGCGAGTTCATAAAGACCGTGCAGCGGCTGCCCAGGTCGACGGGAGCCTTAGCATGGATGGCGGCATCGGCGAACGCGCGCACGTCCATGTTCATAGACACGGCGAAGCTCTCGATAAAGCTACCGCAACCCGACGAGCAGGCCTCGTTGAGCATGATGTGCTCGATAACGCCGTCCTTGACGCGCAGGCACTTCATGTCCTGGCCGCCGATGTCCAGAATGAACTCGACGCCGGGCAGGAACGCCTTGGCGCCGCGCAGGTGCGCGACGGTCTCGATCTCGCCGGAGTCGGCCTTAAGGGCCTCGATGAGCAGCGCCTCGCCGTAGCCCGTAGTGGTCACGTGGCCGATGGTGCAACCGGCGGGGATGTGGTTGTAGAAATCGGCCATGATGACCTTGGCCGTGCCCAGGATGTCGCCGTTGTTGTTACCGTACCAGGTGTGCAACAGCTGGCCGTCCTCGCCCACGAGCGCGGCCTTCATGGTGGTGGAGCCGGCGTCGATGCCGATGAACACGCGGCCGGTGTAGCCGTCGAGTTTGCCCTTGGGGACGACTTCCTGGTCGTGGCGGGTCTTGAACTCGGCAAAGTCCTCGTCGGTGGCAAAGAGCGGATCCAGACGCTCGACCTCGGCACCCTGCGTGTCACCCAGGCTGTCGATAGCCTCGATGAGCTGCGGGAACGTGCTGAGCTTGTTGGACTCGTGCGCCATGGCGGCGCCGCTCGCCACAAACAGGTGAGCGTTTTGGGGCACGATACGGTGCTCCTCGTCCAGGTTGAGCGTGAGGTAGAAGCGGTGGCGCAGCTCGGAGAGGTACTGCAGCGGGCCGCCCAGGAAGGCGACGTTGCCGCGGATGGGACGGCCGCATGCCAGGCCCGAGATGGTCTGGGTCACGACAGCCTGAAAGATGGAGGCAGCCACGTCCTCGGGGCGGGCACCTTCGTTGAGCAGCGGCTGGACGTCGGTCTTGGCAAAAACGCCGCAGCGGCTGGCGATGGGATAGATGGTGGTGGCGTTGGCCGCGAGTTCGTTAAGGCCGCTGGCGTCGGTGTGCAGCAGAGTGGCCATCTGGTCGATGAACGCGCCCGTGCCGCCGGCGCAGGTGCCGTTCATGCGCTGCTCGATGCCGTTGTCGAAGTAGATGATCTTGGCGTCCTCTCCGCCCAGCTCGATGGCGACATCGGTGGCCGGGATGAGGGTCTCGACGGCACGCTTGCTGGCGATGACCTCCTGGACAAACTCCAGGTCGAGCCACTGGGACAGCAGCAGGCCGCCCGAGCCGGTAATGGCGCAGGTCATCTGGGCCGTCGGCAGCACGGTCGCAGCGCCCTCGAACAGGTCGCGGGCGCAGGCACGGACGTCGGTGTGGTGGCGCTGGTACTTGGCGTAGACGATCTGGTTGTCGTCGTTGAGCACGGCGAGCTTAACGGTGGTGGAGCCCACGTCGATGCCCAGGTGCAGATTGCCACGAGCGTTCTCGGGGTTGAAGATCGCGCCTTCGGGGGCCTGGGCGGCGGCTACGGGCTCAGCGGCGGTGGCGGGCTCGCTGACGACGGACGTCTCCCCTGCCACGTTCTTGGCATCGGCAACTGCCTCGGCAACTTTCTCGGCAGCCGCGGTCGCGGCCTTCTGCGCGGCGTCCACCACGGCGGGCGCGGCCTCGCGTGCGGCAGCGACCACACGGTCTTTAATGCCCTCGACGAGTTTGCTCATTGTCTCTCCTCTTAGTTGTTGGACTCGACGGTTGCGGTGGTGTCGACCGCGTCCTCGAGCTGCAGGTTCAATAGCTTCATGCCGTATTCCGGCACGTTGATATCGATGGGTTGGCCATACAGGTCGCCGGGGCGCACAAAGGCGATAACCGTCATAATGCGCGCCATGGTCTCGGGCGATTCAGAAAGGTCACGCTCAAACCAACGCTGGATCATGCCGACCTCGGCACTCACGACATAGGTGACGTAGTAGTCAAAGAAGGTGCCCAGCGCCAAGCCCAAAATGCCCGTCTGTGCGCGCGGCACCACGACCTCGCGTGCGGTATCGATGATCTTTTTAATAAAGGCGGGGTCGCCGCCCGGGCCCAGCAGCGATCCGATTAAATCGCGGTTGGCCGCAAGGTAGCGCAGCAACTCAACCGAACCGGGTGCCGGCTCGAGCTCATCGATGTTGTGATAGAGATCGGGCAGCTGAGCTGCGGTGATGAGCTCAATGCGCTCACGGATCTCGGCCAGCAAGCCGTCCTCGATTTGATTGATAAAGTCGGGGATATCGCGGTAGTGCGAATAGAACGTGCGGCGCGTAAGGCCAGCGCGCTCGGTGAGCGACGCGACGTTAATGCGCGAAAGGTCGCCGCTTTCGGCAAGCTCGCTGGCAAGCGCCTGGCGAAGGGCACGCTGTGAGCGAAGGGACCGGCGGTCGCATTTCTCGAGCTGGGACAAGCGTCCTCCTTGTTACTCAGACTGTGCGCTATTGCACAGTGCGAGTATTATTGCACACCGTGTGCATCAACACGTAAAGGCAATATTTAGGATGTGACGAAGGGCAGTCCCTTTGTCACATTATTCGATGACGGTGCGGGAGTTTTGCTTGCGCATGGTGGCGAGCATATGCTTGGGAACGGCGTGGACCATGCAACTGCCGATGGTCACGCTCGCGGCGGCCTTGGCTGCATCGCTTGCGTTTTTGGTCGCGTAGCTGTGACGGAAACGCTTGAGCATGGCGATATCGTTGCCGCCGTCGCCATAGACCGCGACCTCATCCTCGGCAATACCGTAGTAGCCCGCCAGCCAAGCCACACTCTCGCCCTTGTTGCACGCCACGTCTGTGATCTCAAACATCACCGGATCGAACGGCGCGTTGACCACGCGGTCCGAGCGCTCGGCCAAATACGCCTTAAGGTCGCGCTCCAGCTCGGGTGAGGTCACGCGACAATTGATCTTGCATACATCGTGACGCAAGATATCGCCGATCGACTGATCGAAATACTGCTCCTCATGATACCCGCCACGTGCACGCATGCCGCGCATCACAATACGCTTGATGGGGCTGTCCTTTTTAAAGCCCGCCTGATGCATCTCGAACGAGCCGCTCGAGAACATGCCATCGGGCGTGGAGCAATCAAAGCAAATGTCCGGGAACTCCTTGAGCAGCTCCTCGGTGATCTGCGGATCGATGGTCCAGGTCTTGAGCACCTCGCCATGACTGTCGCGCACAATGGAGCCGTTAGAGCAGCAGGCATCGAGCGCCAGCCCCGTAAAGCCATGTTCGCCGATCGGCAACGTCGAGCGCCCGGTCGCAGGAACCACATGCAGGCCAGCCTCGGTCAGCTCGCGAATGGCACGGCGGATGGTCCCATCTGCCTCGTGCAGGGCGTTCAGCAGTGTTCCGTCTAAGTCACTCGCAAACATCTTGATCATGGATACGCCTCTCCTTCGTCTGCACGATATTGTAGACGAGAACGGACATACCCAAACAATGCCGTTCCGACGCGACGTGCCACTGCCTCCACAAATTCACGGTGCCCCAGCGCGTTAAGACAATCGCCACAAGCGACTTTTCAGCCGATAAAACAGCGCCGTCGTCAACGTCAGCAAGGCCAACATGCCTGCGAATACAATCGCCGGCGTCCATCGATCATATGCGAGCCCGTAAATCAATTGGCCAATAGGCGTTGCACAGGAAAGCGTCATATAAACGAGTGCCAGCACTTTCCCGCAGAGTTTCTTTGGCGCTGACCGCTGAACGAATGAAACGATTTCGACCGATGTAATGCTTGTCCACGCCATGACCCATGCCGAGCCGGCCGCAAGCGCGGCAAACGCCAGTTCATCAGGACCGCTCAGTAGCGTAACAATAATCGGTATGACTCCAAAACAAATCATCGCAACATATCGACATATGCCATTGAGAGAAAAGCGATGCGGCCAAATGCCGACCAAGCCACTGCCGGTAAGACCACCCAAGCCCAGAGCAACCTCAACTATCCCAACGCAGGACGATTGCATGCCGAGATGCTTTGTAACAATAATGGGAGCGCCAATCGTTAGCCCAACCAACGCAAGGTTCAAAACTGCCGCAAGCAAAATCACGGCGACCAATGATGAATTTTGCAACAGATACCGAATCGACTCCCGAAAATCGTTTCGGCATGTCGTACGAGTCGCGCAGTCTCCCATCGTTTCAGATGAGGCATTTTGCTTGAGTGCGCCCCGAACAGCAGGGCTGAAATCGCAAACGTCACCGACGCGGTTGCACAAAGAGTATCGATACCAAAGCACCCATAGACTGCCGTCCCGACTACAGGCCCCAAGATATTACTCATCATGGTTATCTGCGAGACCAACGCAGTGGCACGCTCAACCTTTTCTTGGCCCGTCATGCGCACCGTCTCAATTTGAAGCATCGGTTTCAGCAGCGATTGGATGCCATATTGGACGCAAAGCATTGCTGCCACGACAACCGCAAGAGGCAGCGAACGCTTCACGGGGATAAACAGCAGTGATGTAGCCATCAGAACAATGCCGAGTACCACAAGAACCCCGCGACGTCTTCCCCGATCAGCCAAGATTCCGCCAGCCGGAGTCGCGAGCACGCCTGGTATGAACGCTATCGCCGCGACGGCACCATATAACGTTGATGAGCCGCTGCAGTCGAACAAGTAAAGCGGGCACGCAAAGCACAGTGCCGACAACATCGAATACGCGCACAGCTGTGCAACAAGAAGGCCGAAAAGCCTGATAGATCGCCCTGTTTTTTGCGCCAACGAGACATTGCTCCTCCGCATTCCAGCCATAAGCCTGCCCCCTATACATATCATTAGTATGTATTTAATGACTTGAAAAGGGCAGCCGTGGCTACCCTTGCAAATCAATTACATACCGTTGGTATCTATATTACCACCCGGCGCAGTCCCATACGTCCCAAATCTGCGCCGTTGTCTGAAGCACTTCATTACCCAAATCGAGCCCCACCGCGGCCGCCATCTGCGCCAAACATTGTGCGCGAGCGAGCATTCGCTCCTTGGGCTCGAGCGGACGGAACAATGGCAGCAGCCAAAGATTCGCCAACAGCGATACGGCCTCCGCCGCTTCGCGCGGGCATTTGCACGCAATGGAGCCGTCGGCGATGCCCTCCTCGATCACTGGCAAGAGGCAGCCATCGGCCGACTCGTCAAACGAGCCCTGGTACTGCATCGCCAGTAGACGCGAGCTTTTTACCGGATCCGCCGCAGGATGCATGCGAGCCCATAGCTCGATTTGCGGAACGACGGACTCGGGCGCATACAGCCGCTTGAGCTTTTGGGCTCCCGTCATATTGCCAGCACCGAGTGTCGCGCGGCGGCGCTCAACAATCGGAGCCATTGCCCGATCAAATGCGGCGTTGAAAATCTCTTCTTTGCTCTTAAAGTGATGATAGACAGCACCCTTGGTCATGCCATCGAGGCGGTCGACGATATCTTGAATGCTCGTCCCCTCATAACCCCGTGCGCAGAATAGCTCCAGCGCCGCGTCGAGAATCTTCGCGACTGTCTCCTCGGGATATTTATTACGCCCCATAATCTGTCCATCCGCAACGCAAGTCTTGTGCCTCATTGCAGTATTTTAACGTTGCGGATGGCAGGCGGTCGATTCTACACCGCGGCGGGGCCGTGTTCGCCGGTACGGATGCGGATAACCTCCTCGACCGGCTCGACCCAGATCTTGCCGTCGCCGACGGCTCCGGTGCGAGCAGCGTTGCAGATAATCTCGACAATGCCGTCGACATGCTCGTCGGCGCAAATAAGGGTGAACTGTACCTTAGGGATCGTGTTGACAAGCAACTCGTTGCCGCGCACGTATTCCTTCCAGCCATGCTGCGCGCCGCAGCCCTGCACCTGGTTGATGGTCATACCGCGAACATCGGCAGCAAACAGCGCGTCTTTGAGAACCTCAAGCTTCTCGGCACGAACGACCGCCGTAATTTTCTTCATAGTGAATTCCTCTCTTTAATAAAGAAATGAATTGCCATTCAATGACGCGGGTTTCCCAGGTGCCGCAGATTGGGTTGAAAGAGGAGCGCCGCGTACTTTTGTACGCAAGCGACGGTTTGAAACCCAAGGTGCGGTGCCTGGGGAAGCCGCGCGACGGTTTGAAGGGCAAGGTGCGGAGCCTGGGAAAGCCGTGCCGCTAATCGAGTCCGGAGAACGAGGGATACGCGCTCTCGCCGTGCTGACTGGCATCCAAGCCCAACGCCTCATCGGCCTCGTCCACGCGCAGGCTGCCGTGGAATAGCGCCTTGACCACCGCGGCGATCACCAAATCGAGCACCAGCACAATAGCAACCGTCACCACAATGCCCAGAACCTGCGAGACGAGCAGCGACACGTCGCCCGTGTAGAACAGGCCGCCCTTACCGGTCCATGAAAGCTCCGGCACGCAGAACAGACCCGTGAGCACGCCACCCAAGATGCCGCCAATGCCGTGGCAACCGAACGCGTCGAGCGCATCGTCGTAGCCGAACTTGGTCTTAAGATGACTGATGGCCAAGTAACAGACGGGCGAGACGATCAGGCCCATGACCAGTGCCACCCACGGCTCGACAAAGCCCGCACCCGGCGTGACCACCACAAGGCCCGCAACCAGACCGGTGCTGGCACCCACCAGCGTGGGGCGACCGGTGTGCACGCGCTCGACGGCAAGCCACGAGACCATGCCCGCCGCGCTGGCCGTCACGGTGTTGAGGATGGCAAGTGCCGCCACGGCGTCGGCCTTAAACTCGCTGCCGCCGTTAAAGCCAAACCAGCCAAACCAAAGCAGCCCGGCGCCCAGCGCCACAAACGGCACGTTATGTGGGCGATAGCTCACCATGCCAAAGCCGCGACGACGGCCGAGCATCAGGCAGAGAATCAGGCCCGTCAGACCGGACGAGATGTGCACCACGTCGCCGCCGGCAAAGTCGAGCGCGCCGATGATGTCGCCGATAAAGGAGCCCTCGCCGCCCCAAACCATGTGGGCAAGCGGCGCATAGACCACGAGCAGCCAAATGCCCAGGAAGGCCGCCATGGCACCAAACTTAACGCGGCCGGCCAGGCTGCCCGTGACGATAGCGGCAGTGATCATGGCAAACGCCATCTGAAAGGCGATGTTGATGATCTGAGGGTAGACGACACCGTCCGCAGCATTGCCCTCGGCCGCATGAAGCACCTGGTTGAGTACCGGCATGCACAGCAGCTGGTCAAGGCCCCCAATAAACGGGCTGGAACCGTCGCCGCCGTAGGCCAGCGACCAGCCGGCAACAATCCACAGCACACCAACCAGCCCAATAGCGCCAAAGCACATGAGCATGGTGTTAATGACATTTTTGCGCCTGGACAGGCCGCCATAGAAAAACGCCAGACCCGGTGTCATTAAAAACACGAGCATGGTGCAGATGAGCATAAACGTTGTCGAACCCGTATCGTACATTCGCTCTCCCTTGGTCGCATGAACGTTGTCGGCGCCCATAATGCGGCTGAGGGACAACTGGTGTAGACCAGATACGGCGTTGTTAAACGCAGCGTTGTCGATTGGAAACGGTGCCGCAATCTTGGAAACGGCGCGGCAACGGACGCGAAACGGACGGGAAATACGCGAGCAAGGAAGCCGTGAGCGTGCCCGTCCCGGCTAGTGGCGGAACAGCTCGCGGGCTCGGTCACGGAGGTCGGTAGCTCGGATGACGCCCTCGTAGCGGTTGATGCGCAAGCGCGGGAAGGCATTGAAGAAGCGCAGGTCGCGTCGGCTGAGCGACACGCTTGGCACCGGACGGCTCATGCGCTTGCCGGCAAGGCGACGACTGAGCGACGGACGCGGCATGTTCGGCGCGGCATCGGCCACGCGGCGGGCAGCGAGCGCCAGGCCGCGAGCACCATCCGCGATAAACGTCGGCATCAAAGCCTTCTCGCGCAGGGCATCGAGCGCGGCGTCACCCAGCTCGGCCAGCCACGCGTTAACGGCACGGCTACGGATGTGCGTCTGTGCCACCGAGTCAATCGTAGAATCGGGAATACGTTCGAGCATTGAGTCCGAGGCATCGGCAAGCGACTCATTGATGCGGTCGGCAAGGTCGGCCCGGACGCGCTCCAGCTGATCAGACAGACGCCGCCAGCTCGCCAACGAGCACACCGCGTCGACCATCATCGCGACCGCGACGATAAAGGCGGACAGTCGCACAATCAGCACCGGCAGATGGCCAAGCAGCCCCAGCAATGCCGGCTCCACTAAACGGCAAATACACAACGCACCCAAGCCAAACGCGCAGGCCCAGTACAGACAGATGCGTCCGTGCAGGTTAAACGGCAGGTGCGAGTAATCCCAAAAGCGAGCGCCCGTTGTTTTTTCCAACAGCACGCCCACGCTGTACTCAATCACGCTGCATACGAGCGCTGCAGCGACAAACTGGCTCGAGGCATCCGGAACCCCGCGCAACAGCAGCCAGCAGGCAATGCCGCCCACACCATAGATGGGACAACACGGCCCCAGCAAAAAGCCACTGTTGGCAAATCGTCCGTGATTGAGCATGGCGCATACTGTCGACTCCCATGCCCAACCGCAAAACCCGTAAAAGGCAAACGAGAGCACCAGTGCCGAGAGTGGGCAGGCGGCAAGCGTCGCGCCGCAAAACGCCATATCAATCGCGGTCCCCACCGTCTACCCTCTCCTCTTTTCGCTCGATGCTTTACTCACGCTATCGTCCGTCTCGTCCTTGCGCGGCAGGCGGCCGGCGACCGTCTCACGCAGAGCACACCATTTATCCGCCAGGCAAACAATCCACGCCTCGCGACACGTCGGCGGCACCGGCACCAGCGGAAACATATGCCGCACGATAATATTCCGCTCGCGCGGCGTCAGCTCAAAATCTTCCTCGGCACGCGCCAGAGCAAAAAATGGATGCCGGAATCCGTGCAGTCGATGGCTCGGGTCGGGATCGTGCCAGTCATAGAGAAAATAATCGTGCAACAGGGCTCCGCGCAGCAGCGAGGCACGGTCGACCGAAACACCGACGCGGCCCAGGCGCTCGGCAAAAGACAGGCTCGCCCGCGCCACCGAGGTCACATGTGCATAGACCGTCACGTCGCCATGCTGGATAAACTCGCGCGTCAGGTCCAAGCGGCCCGCCTGGGCGAGCTGGCGGGCGGCATCGTCGACCTCGTGCGCGATTTTCTCGGCACGAACGGCATCGGACATGCTGCCTCCTTCCAGCGGCTCACGGCGGCAAGCCACGTCCTGCACGTATTGAAACAATCATCATCGAATCTATCAGTATGGCATCTGACAAAACGTTTTGCCCCACCAGTTGTCGAATTACCGCGCCGCCGTCACATATCAAACGCCAAAATGTGCGAGACTGTCTTGTGCAATTGTGTCGGCCGAGGGAGCGCCGGCGCTCGATTCGCATGGAGTAACCCACAACGATGCTGCTTACGCAAACGACAACGCCCGAGGACGTCAAGGCTCTCGACCGCGCCGAGCTTCCGCTGCTCTGCGGCGAGATTCGCCACGCCATCCTCGAAAGCTCCGCCGCCGTCGGCGGGCACGTTGCCCCCAACCTGGGCGTCGTTGAGCTTACGGTCGCGCTCCATCGCGTGTTTAACTCCCCTATCGACAAGATTCTCTTTGACGTTTCGCACCAGACCTACGCCCACAAGGCGCTGACTGGGCGCGCGTACACTTATATCGATCCGAAGCGCTTTGGCGAGGCCTCTGGCTTTGCCAATCCCGACGAGTCCGAGCACGACCTGTTCGCCATGGGCCATACCTCCACGTCGGTGAGCCTGGGCTGCGGCCTGGCGCACGCTCGTGACCTGGCGGGCGATACGTACAACGTCATCACCATCATTGGCGACGGCTCGCTTTCGGGCGGCCTGGCGTTTGAGGGCTTCAACAATGCCGCCGAACTCGACAGCAACCTGATCATCATCGTCAACGATAACGACCAGTCCATCGCCGAGAACCACGGTGGCCTCTATCGCAATCTGGCCGAGCTGCGCACCAGCAACGGCACCTGTGAGCGCAACGTTTTCCGCGCGATGGGGCTCGACTACCGCTATCTGGACGCCGGTAACGATGTGTTGGCCCTCGTCGACGCGCTGCAGGAGCTGCGCGATATCGATCATCCCATCGTGCTGCACGTCTCCACCGCCAAGGGCAAGGGCTTTGAGCCGGCCCAAAACGACCCCGAGCGCTGGCACCACGTGGGTCCGTTTGACATGGCGACCGGCCGCAAGCTCTGCCCGGGCCATCCAAGCGAGCCTGCGCCGCGCACCTATGCTGACATTACGGGCGAGGCGCTCAGCGCCGCCATCGAGCGCGATCCACAGGTCGTTGGCATCACGGCCGCCACGCCCTACATTATGGGCTTTACACCCGAGCTTCGCGCTGCCGCCGGCAAACAGTTCGTCGATGTGGGCATTGCCGAGGAGCACGCCGTGACCTTTGCCACCGCGCTTGCGCGCTCGGGCGCCAAGCCAGTCTTTGGTGTGTACGGTACGTTTTTGCAGCGCGCCTACGACGAGCTGTGGCACGACCTATGCCTCAACGACGCCCCGGCAACCATTTTGGTGTTTGGTGCGTCAATCTTTGGCACCACGTCCGAGACGCATCTTTCGTTCTTTGATATTTCCATGCTGGGCGGTCTTCCCAACATGCACTACTTGGCGCCGGCCTGCATGGAGGAATATCTGTCCATGCTGAGCTGGTCGCTCGACCACCGCGAGCATCCCGTGGCGATCCGCGTACCGGGCATCGGCCTGGTTAGCCGTCCCGACCTTGCGCCCGCCGAAGACACCGACTACAGCGCCGTTCGCTACAACGCGGTGCGCCAGGGTCGCGACGTAGCCGTGCTCGCACTCGGCGATTTCTTTGAGCTGGGCGAGCGCGTGGCAAACCGTCTGACTGCCGAGTACGGCATCGAGACCACGCTCGTCAACCCGCGCTTTGCAACCGAGCTCGACCGCGAGTTCCTCGACAGTCTTGCCGCCGAGCATCGCGTTGTCGTCACCCTCGAGGACGGCATCTTGGACGGCGGCTGGGGCGAGCGCGTAGCATGTTATCTGGCATGCACGCCGTTGCGCACGCGCACCTTCGGCATCGCCAAGGGCTTCCCCGACCGCTACGACCCCAACGAACTGCTCGCGCAGAACGGCATGACGGTCGAGAACATGGCCACCGAAGCCGCAAGGCTACTCAACGAGTAAGAAAACCTCCGCAAGGGAAGCGCCCCTGCGGAGGTTTTTGTTTGCGCGACGCGATTATCTCAATCTGTAACATCTAGGGCCCGAATTTCCGTCTAACTGTTACAGATCTAGATAAGACGTCGTAGTCCCAGACCTTTGTCTCAATCTGTAACAGATAGGGACCTTTTGACCGTCCAGATGTTACAGATTGAGACATTCGAATTCCCCTGAAGAGAAAATCTCGATCTGTAACAGTTACTCGGCAAAAATGGCTGCAGATGTTACAGATTGAGACAAAGCAGCGAGACAGGCCACCACATCTGCAAGAACCACCACAAAGGCGCCTGTCCCTTTTTGGTAGGTAGAATTACCCATAAGGCAAGTATGTTTCTGAGTTATTTCGTGTTGACCCATTTGAGCGCGATAGGGTATAACTCTACTCAACCGCTAGGGATTTTATTGAGAAAGGTGTTCTACCATGAGCAAGAACCTCTCCCAGCAGGTCGTTCTCGACCGCCGCG
>DBFZQW010000200.1:0-10876 GCA_048521445.1 Collinsella sp.
CAGACGGCGCTTGAGCTCGGTCTTGTCGTGATAGGGCACAAACGGGTACAGGAACTCGATGTTCTGCTCGCGAATCTCGTCGATATTGAGCGCCAGCGCCGTGGGGTAGCTCATGACGATGGGGCAGTTATAGCAGTTGCCAGCCGTCGGATCCTCCTTGCGCTCCCAGCGCACGCACGGCATCCAAATGAAGTCGACATCGCGGTCGATGAGGTTCATCACGTGGCCGTGGCTCATCTTGGCCGGATAGCACACGCTCTCGGACGGCATGGACTCGATGCCCGCCTGGTAGGTCTTCTTGCTCGACTGGTCGGACAGCTGCACGCTGAAGCCCAGGCGCGTAAAGAACGCGTGCCAGAAGGGGTAGTTCTCGTACATGTTGAGCGCACGGGGGATGCCGACGGTGCCGCGCGGGGCCTCGTCGGGGCTCAGCACCTCGCGGTTAAAGAGCAGCTCGTTTTTCTTTTTGAAGAGGTTGGGAGCCTCGGTTTTCTGCTTTTTGTGGCCGGCACCCTTCTCGCAGCGGTTACCGGTAATGAAGCGCCTACCGCCGCCAAAATCGTTAACGGTGAGCTGGCAGTTGTTGGAGCAACGGCCGCAGCGGACGTGCTTTTGCGTCACGGTGAGGTGCGCGATGTCCTCGGCAGAAAGAATGGTCGAAGTGCCGTCGGCGCCGGCGCGATCGCGGGCGAGCAGGGCCGCACCGTAGGCGCCCATGCAGCCGGCGATGTCAGGGCGCACGGCATGCACGCCGGTGAGCTGCTCAAACGCGCGCAGCGTGGCATCGGACATAAAGGTGCCGCCCTGGACGATCACCTGGCTGCCGATCTCCTTGGGGTCACGCAGCTTAATGACCTTGAACAGAGCATTCTTGATGACGGAATAGGACAGGCCGGCCGCGATGTCGCCCACCGTGGCGCCTTCCTTTTGCGCCTGCTTGACGCGCGAGTTCATAAAGACCGTGCAGCGACTGCCCAGGTCGACCGGGGCCTTGGCATGGATAGCGGCGTCGGCGAACGCGCACACGTCCATGTTCATAGAGACGGCGAAGCTCTCGATAAAGCTACCGCAACCCGACGAGCAGGCCTCGTTGAGCATGATGTGCTCGATAACGCCGTCCTTCACGCGCAGGCACTTCATGTCCTGGCCGCCAATGTCCAGAATGAACTCGACGCCGGGCAGGAATGCCTTGGCGCCGCGCAGGTGCGCGACGGTCTCGATCTCGCCGGAGTCGGCCTTGAGGGCCTCGATGAGCAGCGCCTCGCCGTAGCCCGTGGTAGTCACGTGGCCGATGGTGCAACCGGCGGGGATGTGGTTGTAGAAATCGGCCATGATGACCTTGGCCGTGCCCAGGATGTCGCCGTTGTTGTTGCCGTACCAGGTGTGCAGCAGCTGACCGTCCTCGCCCACGAGCGCGGCCTTCATGGTAGTGGAACCGGCGTCGATGCCAATGAACACGCGGCCGGTGTAGCCGTCGAGCTTGCCCTTGGGGACGACTTCCTGGTCGTGGCGGGTTTTGAACTCGGCAAAGTCCTCGTCGGTGGCAAAGAGCGGATCCAGGCGCTCGACCTCGGCACCCTGCGTATCACCCAGGGCATCGATGGCCTCGATGAGCTGCGGGAACGTGCTGAGTTTATTGGACTCGTGCGCCATGGCGGCGCCGCTCGCCACAAACAGATGAGCGTTTTGGGGCACGATACGGTGCTCCTCGTCCAGGTTGAGCGTAAGGTAGAAGCGGTGGCGCAGCTCGGAGAGATACTGCAGCGGGCCGCCCAGGAAGGCGACGTTGCCGCGGATGGGACGGCCGCACGCCAGACCCGAGATAGTCTGGGTCACGACAGCCTGGAAGATGGAGGCGGCCACGTCCTCGGGGCGGGTGCCCTCGTTGAGCAGCGGCTGCACGTCAGTCTTGGCAAAGACGCCGCAGCGACTGGCGATGGGCCAGATGGTGGTGGCGTTGGCCGCGAGTTCGTTAAGGCCGCTCGCGTCGGTGTGCAGCAGGGTTGCCATCTGATCGATGAAGGCGCCCGTACCGCCGGCGCAGGTGCCGTTCATGCGCTGCTCGATGCCGTTATCGAAGTAGATGATCTTGGCGTCCTCGCCGCCCAGCTCGATGGCGACGTCGGTGGCCGGGATGAGGGTCTCGACGGCGCGCTTGCTGGCAATGACCTCCTGGACAAACTCCAGGTCGAGCCACTGGGACAGCAGCAGGCCGCCCGAGCCGGTAATGGCGCAGGTCATCTGGGCCGTCGGCAGCACGGTCGTAGCGCCCTCGAACAGGTCGCGGGCGCAGGCACGGACGTCGGTGTGGTGGCGCTGGTACTTGGCGTAGACGATCTGGTTGTCGTCATTGAGCACGGCAAGTTTAACGGTGGTGGAGCCCACGTCGATGCCCAGGTGCAGGTTGCCGCGAGCGTTCTCGGGGTTGAAGATCGCGCCTTCGGGGGCGTGGGCGGCGGCTACGGGCTCAGCGGCGGTGGCGGGCTCGCTAGCGACGGACGTCTCGCCTGCCGCGCTCTTGGCATCGGCAACTGCCTCGGCAACTTTCTCGGCAGCTGCGGTCGCAGCCTTCTGCGCGGCATCCACCACGGCGGGTGCAGCCTCACGCGCGGCAGCGACCATACGGTCCTTAATGCCCTCGACGAGTTTGCTCATTGTCTCTCCTCTTAGTTGTTGGACCCAACGGCTGCGGCGGTGTCGGCCGCGTCCTCGAGCTGCAGGTTCAATAGCTTCATGCCGTATTCCGGCACGTTGATATCGATGGGTTGGCCATATAAGTCGCCGGGACGCACAAAAGCGATAACCGCCATAATACGCGCCATGGCCTCGGGCGATTCAGAAAGGTCACGCTCAAACCAACGTTGGATCATGCCGACCTCGGCACTCACGACATAGGTGACGTAGTAGTCAAAGAAGGTGCCCAGCGCCAAGCCCAAAATGCCCGTCTGTGCACGCGGCACCACGGCCTCGCGTGCGGTATCGATGATCTTTTTAATAAAGGCGGGGTCGCCGCCCGGACCCAGCAGGGCCCCGATAAGGTCGCGATTAGCCGCAAGATAGCGAAGCAGCTCAACCGAACCGGGTGCCGGCTCGAGCTCGTCGATATTGCGGTAAAGATCGGGTAATTGAGCTGCGGTGATAAGCTCCACCCGCTCGCGAATCTCGGCAAGCAGGCCGTCCTCGATCTGGCTGATAAAGTCGGGGATATCGTGGTAGTGCGAATAGAACGTGCGGCGTGTAAGACCGGCGCGCTCGGTGAGCGACGCGACGTTAATGCGCGAAAGGTCGCCGCTTTCGGCAAGCTCGCTGGCAAGCGCCTGGCGAAGGGCACGCTGCGAGCGAAGGGACCGGCGATCGCATTTCTCGAGCTGGGACAAGCGTCCTCCTTGTTACTCAGCCTGTGCGCTATTGCACAGTGCGAGTATTATTGCACACCGTGTGCATCAACACGTAAAGGCAATATTTGGAATGTGACAAAGGGCAGTCCCTTTGTCACATTCAGCGACCGCCTAGGTTGTGCCAGTTGTACCTGGCTTTTGGAGCGGCATTGCCGATTGTTCAAAATGTCATTCGTGGGTAGAATAGTGTCGACGGCAGCCCAAGTTCTGGAAAGCTGGGCAGCGCCGTTGCTTGGATTAAGGGGTCAACGCCTTAGCGGCGGCGACCCCTTTTACGTTGCTTCGAACGTTGCTTGAGTGCCTCGGAAAGCCCGACGAGCGCCGTGGAGAACGAGACCAAAGCGGTCAGAAGTCTCACGAAATCAATCAGATCGGTCATGGGCATCACCTCCCATCAGATGGAGGGCGTTGCCCGGCACATGGAACTGCCGCCAACAGTATCAATTCTATCAAAGCGCAGTTAGATATGCGAATGTTTGTTCGTATTTCAAGAGACCAGCGTCACCTGTGACAAAGGGGCTGTCCCTTTGTCACATTATTCGATTACGGTGCAGGAATTCTGCTTGTGCATGGTGGCAAGCATGTGTTTGGGAACGGCGTGGGCCATGCAGCTACCGATAGTCGCGCTTGCGGCGGCCTTGGCCGCGTCACTGCCGTTTTTGGTCGCGTAGCTGTGGCGGAAGCGTTTGAGCATGGCAATGTCGTTGCCGCCGTCGCCGTAGACCGCGACCTCGTCCTCGGCAATGCCGTAGTAGCCCGCCAGCCAGGCCACGCTCTCGCCCTTGTTGCATGCCACATCCGTGATCTCAAACATCACCGGGTCAAACGGCGCGTTGACCACGCGGTCCGAGCGCTCGGCCAAATACGCCTTAAGGTCGCGCTCCAGCTCGGGCGAGATCACACGGCAGTTGATCTTGCACACATCGTGGCGCAGAATGTCACCGATCGACTGGTCGAAATACTGTTCCTCGTGATACCCGCCACGTGCACGCATGCCGCGCATCACGATGCGCTTGATAGGACTGTCCTTTTTAAAGCCCGCCTGGTGCATCTCGAACGAACCGCTCGAGAACATGCCATCGGGTGTGGAGCAATCAAAGCAAATGTCCGGGAATGCCTTGAGCAGCTCCTCGGTAACCTGCGGATCGATGGTCCAGGTTTTGAGCACCTCGCCATGACTGTCGCGCACGATGGAGCCGTTAGAGCAGCAGGCATCGAGCGCCAGCCCCGTAAAGCCATGCTCGCCGATTGGCAACGTCGAGCGCCCGGTCGCGGGAACCACATGCAGGCCAGCCTCGGTCAGCTCGCGAATGGCACGGCGGATGGTCCCATCCGCCTCGTGCAGGGCGTTCAGCAGCGTTCCATCTAAGTCACTCGCAAACATCTTGATCATGGGCGTGCCTCTCCTTCGTCTGCACGATATTGTAGACGAGAACGGGCGCGCCCCAAGAGAGGCACGCCCGTCAGGCGAAAGATTGTCCTACACCGCAGCGGGGCCGTGTTCGCCGGTACGGATGCGGATAACCTCCTCGACCGGCTCGACCCAAATCTTGCCGTCTCCAACGGCACCGGTGCGGGCGGCATTGCAGATGATGTCGACAATGCCGTCGATATGTTCATCGGCGCAGATGAGGGTGAACTGCACCTTAGGGATCGTGTTGACAAGTAACTCGTTGCCGCGCACGTATTCCTTCCAGCCATGCTGCGCGCCGCAGCCCTGCACCTGGTTGATAGTCATACCGCGAACATCAGCAGCAAACAGCGCGTCTTTAAGAACCTCAAGCTTCTCCTGGCGCACGATAGCCGTGATCTTTTTCATAGTGAATTCCTCTCAATAATCAACGTATCCCTTTACATGAGACGCGGGTTTCCCAGGTGCCGCAGATTGGGTTGAAAGAGGAGCGCCGCGTACTTTTGTACGCAAGCGACGGTTTGAAACCCAAGGTGCGGTGCCTGGGGAAGCCGCTAGTCAAGTCCCGAGAAGGAGGGATATGCGCTCTCGCCGTGCTGACTCGCATCCAGGCCCAGCGCCTCGTCGGCCTCGTCTACGCGCAGGCTGCCATGGAACAGCGCCTTGATCACCGCGGCGATCACCAAGTCGAGCACCAGCACAATAACGACCGTCACCACAATGCCCAGGACCTGCGAGACGAGCAGCGACACGTCGCCCGTGTAGAACAGGCCACCCTTACCGGTCCACGAGAGCTCCGGCACGCAGAACAGGCCCGTGAGCACGCCACCCAAGATGCCGCCGATGCCGTGGCAACCGAACGCGTCGAGCGCGTCGTCGTAACCAAACTTGGTCTTAAGATGGCTGATAGCCAGGTAGCAGACAGGCGATACGATCAGGCCCATGACCAGCGCCGCCCACGGCTCGACAAAACCCGCGCCCGGCGTGACCACCACGAGGCCCGCAACCAGACCGGTGCTGGCGCCCACCAGCGTGGGGCGACTGGTGTGCACACGCTCGACGGCAAGCCACGAGACCATGCCCGCCGCGCTGGCCGTCACGGTGTTGAGGATGGCGAGCGCCGCCACGGCGTCGGCCTTAAACTCGCTGCCGCCGTTAAAGCCAAACCAGCCAAACCAAAGCAGGCCGGCGCCCAGCGCCACAAACGGCACGTTATGCGGACGGTAGCTCACCATGCCAAAGCCACGACGGCGGCCGAGCATTAAGCAGAGAATCAGGCCCGTAAGACCGGACGAAATGTGCACCACGTCGCCGCCGGCAAAGTCGAGTGCGCCGATGATGTCGCCGATAAAGGAGCCCTCGCCGCCCCAGACCATGTGGGCAAGCGGCGCATAGACCACGAGCAGCCAAATGCCCAGAAAGGCCGCCATAGCGCCAAACTTAACGCGACCTGCCAGGCTACCCGTGACGATAGCGGCCGTGATCATGGCAAACGCCATCTGGAAGGCGATGTTGATGATCTGAGGGTAGGCGGCACCGTCCGCAGCATTGCCCTCGGCCGCCTGCAGCACCTGGTTGAGCACCGGCAGGCACAGCAGCTGGTCAAGGCCTCCAATAAACGGACTGGAACCGTCGCCGCCATAGGCCAGCGACCAGCCGGCAACAATCCACAGCACACCAACCAGGCCAATGGTGCCAAAGCACATAAGCATGGTGTTGATGACATTTTTACGCCTGGACAGGCCGCCATAGAAAAACGCCAGACCCGGTGTCATTAAAAACACGAGCATGGTGCAGATGAGCATAAACGTTGTCGATCCCGTATCGTACATTCGCTCCCCCTTGATCGCATGAACGTTGTCGGCGCCCATAATGCGGCCGAGGGGCAACTGGTGTAGACCAGATACGGCGTTGTTAAACGCTGCGTTGTCGAATGGAAACGGTGCCGCAATCTTGGAAACGGCGCGGCAACGGACGCGAAACGAACGGGAAATACGCGAGCAAGGAAGCCGTGAGCGCGCCCGTCCCGGCTAGCGGCGGAACAGCTCGCGGGCTCGGTCGCGGAGGTCGGTAGCTCGAATGACACCTTCGTAGCGATTGATGCGCAGACGCGGGAAGGCGTTAAAGAAGCGTAGGTCGCGGCGGCTGAGTGACACGCTCGGCACCGGACGGCTCATGCGCTTGTCGACAAGGCGACGACTGAGCGACGGACGCGGCATGCTCGGCGCGGCATCGGCCACGCGGCGGGCAGCGAGCGCCAGGCCGCGAGCGCCGTCCGCGATAAACGTCGGCATCGAAGCCTTCTCGCGCAGGGCATCGAGCGTCGCGTCACCCAGCTCGGCCAGCCATGCGTTAACGGCACGGCTACGGATGTGCGTCTGTGTCACCGAGTCAATCGTCGATTCGGGAATGCGCTCGAGCATTGAGTCCGAGGCATCGGCAAGCGACTCGTTGATGCGGTCGGCAAGGTCGGCGCGCACACGCTCCAGCTGATCGGACAGGCGGCGCCAGCTGGCCAAAGAGCACACCGCGTCGACCATCATCGCGACCGCGACGATAAAGGCGGACAGCCGCACAATCAGCACCGGCAGATGGCCAAGCAGCCCCAGCAATGCCGGCTCCACTAAACGGCAAATGCATAACGCACCCAAGCCAAACGCGCAGGCCCAGTACAGGCAGATGCGCCCGTGCAGGTTAAACGGCAGATGCGAATAGTCCCAAAAGCGAGCGCCCGTTGTTTTTTCCAATAGAAGGCCCACACTGTACTCGATTACGCTGCACACGAGCGCCGCAGCGACAAACTGGCTCGAGGCATCCGGAATCCCGCGCAACAAAAGCCAGCAGGCTATGCCGCCCACACCATAGATAGGACAACACGGCCCCAGCAAAAATCCGCTGTTAGCAAATCGTCCGTGATTGAGCATGGCGCAGACTGTCGACTCCCACGCCCAGCCGCAAAAACCGTAGAAGGCAAACGAGAACACCAGCGCCGAGAGCGGACAGGCGGCAAGCGTCGCGCCGTCAAATGCCATATCAATCGCGGTTCCCACCGTCTACCCTCTCCTCTTTTCGTTCGAGCCCTCGTTCGAATCGTTCGCGCCGCCTTTGCGCGGCAGACGACCGGCGACCGTCTCGCGCAGCGCGCACCATTTATCCGCCAGGCATACAATCCAAGCCTCACGACACGTCGGCGGCACCGGTACCAGCGGAAACATATGGCGCGCGATAATATTCCGCTCGCGCGGCGTCAGTTCAAAATCTTCTTCGGCACGCGCTAGGGCAAAAAACGGATGCCGAAATCCGTGCAGGCGATGGCTCGGATCGGGATCGTGCCAATCGTAGAGAAAGTAATCGTGCAGCAAGGCCCCGCGCAGCAACGAGGCGCGGTCGACCGAGACACCGACGCGGCCCAGGCGCTCGGCAAAGGACAAACTTGCCCGCGCCACTGAGGTCACATGCGCATACACCGTCACATCGCCATGCTGGATAAACTCGCGCATCAGATCCAGACGGCCCGCCTGTGCCAGCTGACGGGCAGCATGGTCTACTTCGCACGCGATTTTCTCGGCACGAACGACATCGGACATGCTGCCTCCTTCCAGCGACTCACGGCGACAAGCCACGGCCTGTGCACAATCGATAAAAACATCATGGAACACATCAGTATGGCATCGGACAAAACGTTTTGCCCCACCAGTTGGCGAATTACCGCGCCGCCGTCACATATCAAACGCCAAAATGTGCGAGACTGTCTTGTGCAATTGTGCCGGCCGAGGGAGTGCCGGCGCACGATTCGCATGGAGTAACCCACAACGATGCTGCTTACGCAAACGACAACGCCCGAGGACGTCAAGGCTCTCGACCGCGCCGAGCTTCCGCTGCTCTGCGGCGAGATCCGTCAGGCAATCCTCGAAAGCTCCGCCGCCGTCGGCGGGCACGTTGCCCCCAACTTGGGCGTCGTTGAGCTTACGGTTGCGCTTCATCGCGTGTTTAACTCCCCCATCGACAAGATTGTCTTTGACGTTTCGCACCAGACCTACGCCCACAAGGCGCTGACGGGGCGCGCGTACACTTATATCGATCCGGAGCGTTATGGTGAGGCTTCTGGCTTTGCCAATCCCGACGAGTCCGAGCACGACCTGTTCGCCATGGGCCATACCTCCACGTCGGTGAGCCTGGGCTGCGGCCTTGCCCACGCGCGCGACCTGGCGGGCGATACGTACAACGTCATCACCATCATTGGCGACGGCTCGCTTTCGGGCGGCCTGGCGTTTGAAGGCTTTAACAATGCCGCCGAACTCGATAGCAACCTGATCATCATCGTCAATGACAACGACCAGTCCATTGCCGAGAACCATGGCGGCCTCTATCGCAATCTGGCCGAGCTGCGCGCCAGCAACGGCACCTGTGAGCGCAACGTTTTCCGCGCGATGGGGCTCGACTACCGCTATCTGGACGCCGGTAACGACGTGTTAGCCCTCGTCGACGCGCTGCAGGAACTGCGCAATATCGATCATCCCATCGTGCTGCACGTCTCCACCGCCAAGGGCAAGGGCTTTGAGCCGGCCCAGAGCGACCCCGAACGCTGGCACCACGTGGGTCCGTTTGACATGGCGACTGGGCGCAAGCTCTGCCCGGGCCATCCGAGCGAGCCTGCGCCACGCACCTATGCCGACATTACAGGCGAGGCGCTCAGCGCCGCCATCGAACGCGATTCGCAGGTCGTGGGCATCACGGCCGCCACGCCCTACATCATGGGCTTTACACCCGAGCTTCGCGCTGCCGCCGGCAAACAGTTTGTTGACGTGGGCATTGCCGAAGAGCACGCCGTCACTTTTGCCACCGCGCTTGCGCGCTCGGGCGCCAAGCCAGTCTTTGGTGTGTACGGCACGTTTTTGCAGCGCGCCTACGACGAACTGTGGCACGACCTGTGCCTCAACGACGCCCCGGCAACCATCCTGGTGTTTGGCGCGTCGATCTTTGGCACCACGTCCGAGACGCACCTTTCGTTCTTTGATATTTCCATGCTGGGCGGTCTTCCCAACATGCGCTACTTGGCGCCGGCCTGCATGGAGGAGTACCTGTCCATGCTGAGCTGGTCGCTCGACCACCGCGAGCATCCCGCGGCGATCCGCGTGCCGGGCATTGGCCTGGTGAACCGTCCCGATCTGGCGCCCGCTGAAGACACCGACTACAGCGCCGTTCGCTACAACGTGGTGCGCCAGGGTCACGACGTTGCCGTGCTCGCGCTCGGCGATTTCTTTGAGCTGGGCGAACGCGTGGCAAACCGCTTGGCTGCCGAGTACGGCATCGAGGCCACGCTCGTCAACCCGCGCTTTGCAACCGAGCTCGACCGCGAGTTCCTCGACAGCCTTGCCGCCGAGCATCGCGTTGTCGTCACCCTCGAGGACGGCATCTTGGACGGCGGCTGGGGCGAGCGTGTCGCGTGCTACCTGGCCTGCACGCCGTTGCGCACGCGCACCTTCGGCATCGCCAAGGGTTTCCCCGACCGCTACGACCCCAACGAACTGCTCGCGCAGAACGGCATGACGGTCGAGAACATGGCCGCCGAAGCTGCAAGGCTACTCAACGAGTAGGAAAACCTCCGCAAGGGAAGCATCCCTGCGGAGGTTTTTGTTTTCACAGCTCAATTATCTCAATCTGTAACATCTAGGGCCCGAATTCCCGTCTAACTGTTACAGATTGAGACAAAACAGCAAGTCATGGTCGGCGCGAAAAACGAATAACCGTTCATACGCGATCTCCTTACTTATATATGTGTCGTGTTGCCGCCATTATAGCGACCGCTGCGAGCGATCATGCCGTCTGCAAAGCGCTATCTCAGCTGCAATAATCGACGTTTTCCCAAATAAAACCTGCCAAAATAAACCTGTCCCTTTTTGGTAGGCGGAATAACCCATAAGGTAAGTATGTTTCTGAGTTATTTCGTGTTGACCCATTTGAGCGCGATAGGGTATAACTCTACTCAACCGCTAGGGATTTTATTGAGAAAGGTGTTCTACCATGAGCAAGAACCTCTCCCAGCAGGTCGTTCTCGACCGCCGCG
>DBFZQW010000201.1:0-6310 GCA_048521445.1 Collinsella sp.
AATGCCGAGTCGCTCGCTCGCGACCTAGGCGTGAGCTTTCGCGAGGTCTCGATCCATGCTGCCGTGGAGCAGCACTTTAAGGATATCGAGCATGATCCGACCGTGCAGGACGTGACCTACGAGAACAGCCAGGCGCGCGAGCGTACGCAGATTCTGATGGATTTGGCCAACCAGGCTGGCGGTTTTGTCATTGGCACGGGCGACCTGTCGGAGCTGGCGCTCGGCTGGGCTACCTATAACGGCGACCACATGAGCATGTACGCCGTCAACGCGAGCGTGCCCAAGACGCTTGTGCGCCATCTGGTACGCTATGCCGCCGATGTCTTTGGCGGGCGCATTGCCGAGGTCTTGCTCGATATCCTCGATACGCCGGTGTCCCCCGAGCTTCTGCCGCCCACGGGCGACGGCGAGATTGCGCAGAAGACCGAGGATTTGGTGGGCCCGTACGAGTTGCACGACTACTTCCTCTACTACCTGCTGCGTTTTGGCTTTGAGCCGGGCAAGATCTACCGCATGGCTCTCAAGAGCTTCGAGGGCGTCTACGACGCCAAGACCGTCCACACGTGGCTACGTACGTTCTACCGTCGCTTCTTTGCCCAGCAGTTTAAGCGCAGCTGTCTGCCCGATGGTCCCAAGGTGGGCTCGGTGACGCTCAGCCCGCGCGGCGATTGGCGTATGCCGAGTGACGCTAGCTCGCGTCTGTGGCTTGCGCAGATCGACGCGCTCAATCCAGTTGACTAAGGTTGGCTAAATTGAACCAATACGGGGGTTGTAAGCGTTACACTTTTGCAATCTGATGGCCCGTATCGCGCGGCGCTCTTGTCGGAGCGCCGCGTTTTTTATATCGAAAGGTGGCACCATGCAGGCATCGCAGCGTCTCGACCGCTTTGGCGCGGAGGTCTTCGCCTCGCTCAACAACAAGCTTCTCGCGCTGAAGGCTCAGGGCAAGACCATTTACAACATGAGCGTGGGCACGCCCGACTTTAAGCCGTACGACCACGTGGTCGAGGCGCTCACGCAGACGGCCCAAGATCCCGAGATGTGGAAGTATGCCCTGCGCGATCTGCCCGAGCTTAAGCAGGCCGTGTGCGATTACTACGAGCGCCGCTTTGGCGTTTCGGGCATTACGCCGTCTATGGTGCAGTCGTGCAACGGCACGCAGGAGGGCGTGGGCCATTTGGGCCTGGCCCTGCTCGATCCGGGCGACACCATTCTGGTTCCCGATCCGTGCTATCCGGTCTTTGAGGCGGGCGCCAAGATCGCCGATGCCAAGCTCGAATACTATCCGCTGGTTGCCGAGCATAATTACCTGCCCTATGTGGCGGGTATCGATCCCGAGGTGGCCGATCGTGCCAAGTATATGATCGTGTCGCTGCCCGCGAACCCGGTCGGCTCGGTGGGTACGCCCGAGGTCTACGAGGAGATTATCGCCTTTGCCCGCGAGCATGATCTGTTGATCGTTCATGACAACGCGTACTCCGACATCGTGTTTGACGGCGAGCCCGGCGGCAGCTTCTTGCAGTATCCCGGTGCGCTTGAGGTGGGCGTGGAGTTCTTCTCGCTTTCCAAGTCGTTTAACGTCACCGGTGCCCGCATCGGCTTTTTGGTCGGTCGCGAGGATGTGGTCTCTGCCTTTGCCAAGCTGCGCGGCCAGATCGACTTTGGTATGTTCTTCCCGATCCAGAAGGCCGCCATCGCCTGCCTGAACGGTCCGCGCGATGAGGTCGAGGCGCAGCGTCTGAAGTACCAGGAGCGCCGCGATGCCCTGTGCGACGGTCTTGAGGGCCTGGGCTGGGAGCGTCCCAACGCGCATGGCTCTATGTTTGTGTGGGCCAAGCTTCCCGGTGGTCGCACCGATTCCATGGCGTTTTGCGAGGAGCTCATGGAGAAGGCCGGCGTTGTGGTGACGCCGGGCGCGAGCTTTGGCCCTTCGGGCGAGGGGCACGTGCGCATGGCGCTGGTCCTGCCGCCCGATCAGATCGCTTTGGCTGTCGAGGCCATTCGCGAGGCGGGCCTGTATTAGAAACCTATTTCGACTCGTCAATAGCTCGAAACCGATTTCGTGCAGTTATTTTACGAATTCTGCAAACAATTTCGGTAAACGGTCGATTTTTGGCTGCGAATAGGAGCATAATCAAAGTCCCGATTGGATGTATTGGGATTACGGCAAGCCGCTCGGGTCGTTCCCGGGCGGCTTGTTTGTGGAGAGAGATGGGAGTTTCTAATGGTTAACGAGAAGAAGGTCGCTATTGTCGGCTGCGGTTTCGTCGGTTCGTCTTCGGCGTTCGCTCTGATGCAGAGCGGTCTGTTCTCCGAGATGGTCCTCATCGACGTGGACAAGAACCGCGCCGAGGGTGAGGCTCTGGATATCGCGCACGGCATGACGTTTGCCGAGCCGATGAAGATCTACGCCGGCGATTATTCCGATGTCGCCGACGCCGCCATGATCGTCGTCACCGCTGGCGCTGCCCAGAAGCCCGGTGAGACCCGCCTGGACCTGGTCAACAAGAACGTCAACATCTTTAAGTCCATTATCCCCGAGATTAAGAAGTCCGGCTTCGACGGCATTCTGCTAATCGTCTCCAACCCGGTTGATGTTCTGACCTATGCTGCCATCAAGATGTCCGGCCTGCCCGAGGGCCATGTCATCGGCTCCGGCACCGTGCTCGACACTGGCCGTCTGCAGCAGATGCTTGGTGCCCACGTCGAGGTTGACCCGCGCGACGTTCAGGCCTATGTCATGGGTGAGCACGGCGACTCCGAGTTTGTCGCTTGGTCCAGCGCCCAGGTTGCCGGCGTGCCGCTGAACACCTTCTGCGAGCTTCACGGCCACCTGGAGCATGAGACCGCCGAGAAGCGCATCGCCGAGGACGTTAAGAACTCCGCCTACACCATCATCGAGAAGAAGCACGCCACCTACTACGGCGTCGCCATGGCCGTTAAGCGCATCTGCACCGCTGTTATGCGTGATGAGCAGACCGTTCTGCCCGTTTCCTCGCTCATGGTGGGCGAGTATGGCCTGTCCGATCTGGCCATCTCCATGCCGACGGTCGTTGGCCGCGACGGCGTCGTCTGCCGCGTCCCCGTGCCGCTGAACGATGACGAGCAGCATGAGCTCACCGCCTCCGCCAAGGCCCTCAAGGACATCATCGACAGCGTCGACTTCTCCTGCTAAATTCGGCTCGTTTGGGCAACAGGCTACAATGAAAGGCGTCCGGGCCACACGGTCCGGGCGCCTTTTTAGTGCGAGGGGGGGTCAGGTTACTTTGCACCACCCCAATGCACCATAGTTGATGGGAGGGCCATGTCGGATTCGCCTAATTTTTTGACCTATGCCCAGACGGCGTTTGATCCGTTTGAGGAACGGCCGTTCTGCGCGGTGGATAGCCTGGTCTTTGCGTGGTTGTCCTATTTGCGTTTGCCGGGTGATATGGCGGAGCTGACGAACTGGCAGGGCCTAGACGTACGCGAGCTGCTGCGCGCCGAGTGCTACCAAGACATGATTGGCGACCTGTGGGATCCGGAGGGGAGTCGTGCCCTGTTGGAGGCTGTGGCAGCAAGCCCTCGCTACCGTGGCGTTCGTGTTTGCGGCTATCGTAGCGTGAGTGATGCCGAGACAACGGAGCAGTTTGCGGCCATGACGTTCCGATTTCCGGCGGGGTTTAGCTATCTTGCCTTCCGGGGGACCGACAGCACGATTGTGGGCTGGAAAGAGGACTTTAACATGGCGTTCCGGTGTCCTGTGCCGGCCCAGGAATCCGCGGCGCGTTATGTAGACGAGGCGGCGGATGCGATTGACGGGCCGCTTTTGTGCGGAGGTCATTCCAAGGGTGGAAACCTTGCGGTGTACGGTGCGGCGATGTGCCCCGATGTCGCCCGTGAGCGAATCGAAAGGGCGTATTCCCATGATGGCCCGGGCTTCGTCGAGGAGTTTCTGAGCGGCAACGCCTTCGCCGATCTATCCGGTCGAATCGACAAGACGCTACCTCGGTCGTCGATCTTTGGCATAATGTTCGAGACACAGGAGGACTATGCCATCGTTGAGAGCACCGAGTTCAGCCTGCTTCAGCATAATCCCTTTAGCTGGGTGGTTGATGGTCGCGACTTCGTGTACTGTGAGCGCCTGTCCGCCGGTGCTCGATACGTTGATGGCTCCATTCGCGAGATGCTGCTTGCGGTGTCGCCTAACGAGCGCGAGCGTTTTGTAGATGCGTTGTTCTCCGTGCTTGAGGCTACGGGTGCTGAGCGGTTTGCGGATATCGCTGGGAATCTACGCGAGAGCCTGCCCGTGATGCTCCAGGCTGCGCAAGGCTTTGACAAGGATACGCGACGCTTTGTCTCGCAGACTATCGTTGCGATTCTTAAGTGTGCGCTTCTGCCCAAACGTCCCCAGATCGACATGCCCGCTGCCGGCAAGAGCTTGGCAGAACAGCTCGAGGCTTGGCAGTCCGAGCTCCTGCGCTAACCATTGGTGCAAAGCAACCTGTCCCCGATGCACCAATCTTCGATGCGCCTGGGGCGGGATCGACCGCTATACTGGTTCGTGCCGAAATCGATCTAGAACGGAATGCCGTATATGAAAATCAATCACGCGATTCTGCATATCCTGGACTTTGACTCTGCCGTCAACGTTATGAGCCAGCGCGAGTTGGATATCGAGAACCGCACCGTGCGTAATTTCGTAACCACGCACCTGCGGCGCGCTCGTACCTCGGCCGACAACAAACGCGCCACGTTTGCCGAGAACTCTGCGTTTGGTGGTGAGCTCAAGGGCTATTTCTTTGGCGAGCGCGAGTTCGTGGACCTGTCGCAGCAGATTGCGGAGTTTATCTCCTCCGAGCTCACCAAAGCCGAGAAAGCCGAGTCCACCGACGTGCTCGTGGCTGATTTTGACGACGATGAGGATGCCCGCTGGTTTGCCGTGATGCTGCTGGGCTCCAAGCAGGCTTTTATGCACGAAGTGGGCCGCGAAGAGGGGGAGGTGCGCAACGACATCGCGCGCCACTACGCCATTCTGCCGAACCCCTCGCAAAAGGTGCCGAGCTATGCAATCGTGCGTGCAAGCACCATGGAGATCGGCTATGTGGATAAGAAGCGCAAGATTGCCGGCGAGGATCGCATGCTCATTCCCGATGGCCTGCTGCAGTGCGACACGGGGGTATCGGGCAAGGAGGTCATCGACACCGTGACGCGTGTGGTCGAGGAAGTCGCCGAGGAGCACGGTGCCAACACGGCCGTGGCGCTCGCCAAGGTTAAGGCTGCCGTTGCCGAGAAAGTCGAGGATGACGAGGAGCTGCCGCCTTGGGATATCGTCGATGAGGTCTTTGAGGACGAACCAGTTATCAAGGAGAGCGTGCGCGCGGCACTGACTGAGGAGAAGGTGCCTGAGCGCGTTCCCGTGGAGCGCAAGCAAGTTGAGCGCGCGGCCGTGCGCAATCACAAGATCCGTACCGACACGGGCATCGAGATCAGCTTCCCGGCCGAGATGGGTTCGAACTCCGAGTACATCGAGTTCGTCAATGAGCCCAACGGCCTCATCTCCATCGAGCTCAAGAATATCGGGTCAATTGAGAATCGATAAACTGCGCTTGGACGCTGCAAAAATAAAGGCCGAAGCCCCGGATGAGGGCTTCGGCCTTTTTACTTGGGGCTGAATTACGTTGCAGGTCGAGCATACGTCAGCGAAAACGACCCAGAGCGAGCAAGGTGACGTGAAAGAGGAGGGCATCGACCTTCTGGTCATGCCCGACGATTGAACGTCAGATTGCCACTTAGGGGCGTTTGCAGCGTCGAGCCGTTACGCGGTTTGGTAAAACCGCGTAACTTCTACAGCTGGCGCAGGCCCTCTTCCAGGCCGGTCTTGCTGTCGGTCTTCTCGTCGCGCATCTTGATGACGCGGGCGGGAACGCCGGCCACGACGGCGCCGGCGGGGACGTCCTCGACGCACACGGCACCGGCAGCCACGACGGCGCCCTTGCCCACGCGCACGCCCTCCAAGACCACGGCGTTGGCGCCGATCATGACATCGTCCTCGATGATGACGGGCGTGGCGCTTGCGGGCTCCACGACGCCCGCCAATACGGTGCCGGCGCCGATGTGGCAGTTCTTACCCACGGTGGCGCGGCCACCCAGCACGGCGCCCATATCGATCATGGAGCCTTCGCCAATGACGGAGCCGATGTTGATGATGGCGCCCATCATGATGACGGCACGGTCGCCAATCTCGACGCGGTCGCGGATGATCGCGCCCGGCTCGATGCGGGCGTTGATGCCCTTAAGGTCGAGCATGGGCACGGCGGAGTTGCGGCAA
>DBFZQW010000202.1:0-5720 GCA_048521445.1 Collinsella sp.
CACCGTCAACGGCACGATCGTCAAGGCGATCGAGACCGCTAAGGAGCTCGGCTACGTCGAGGCCGGCGACCTGACCGTCGCTACCGCCGGCGATCCCCGCATGAGCGTCCAGCTCGAGGACAAGGTCTCCTCGACCAACGTCGCTTACGTCGCTCAGGTGCGCTAAAACGAACTTGCAAGCATACTTGCATTGCAAAGGGCCCGGAAGGCTTCGCCTTCCGGGCCTTTTTTCTGTGCCAATGCCGCCGCACGGCAAAACACGCACTCATTTCTTTACCAAAAGCGCGAAATCCACCCTTCGAGGCCCAAAAAATAAAGCCCCAAGCGCTAAAAGTGTTCGCCCGGTGGCAAACCCACACCTCACACAGGGCTGATAAATCGTTTTAGCAAGAACCAAATCGACCTGGTTTTCGGAAGCATGCGGCAAATTCTGGAACCTCCGAGCACACCCTGTTTTTTCGCAACAAAATGCCTGATAAACTAGCCTCAAAAGCCAGGTCCGCTCATAGGGTTCAGATTTTGCCGCATACTTCCGGATTGACGCTGGCATCACTCGCTTCAAAGAGATGATTTCGGCCAGGAGGGCATTATGGACCTGACGCTTTGTGGGCAATCCGCCTTTAACTATTGCCGCATCCCGCCGCAGGTATTAGGCCTTTACCCCGCCATTAGCCTTGGCAATATGGATCGCAGATGTTGTGGCCTCGGAAGTCATGCAGTTGTAAAAGACCTGCTTCACGCACCACTTCACAGGCTTGTATTCACTCGGGCACAATCCGGGTCGCGAAGCCTGTTTAAATCGCACCTCCTGACCCAAGAACCACCTCCGGGGTCGTTTAGGCAGACTGAACATAGGTTTGATGTCACGTCACCGGAGTTCACGCTGCTCAACCTTGCTACGCAGGTTTCACGCAACCAGTTACTCATGGCTTGCTACGAGATGTGCGGCTCCTTTGCAGTGTTTAAGCCCTGCGAGCGAACGCAACAACAACTCGATGAAGCTATTTCGCTTAAGTTCATTCCACCCAACTGCGGGTGGGAGCGAGTTAACGACACCAAGGGCAATGACACCAACTTGTGGAAGCGCACGCCGCTTCTTACCGCAACGGATATCGCCGCGTTCGCCAAGCAAGCCGCAGGCCTGCGCGGCGTCAAACAACTGCGCTGGGCGGCCGAGCACATGACGGGGCAGGCCGCCTCGCCCTTCGAAGTACAGACCTCCATGCTTATCTCGCTCCCCCGCGACGAGGGCGGCCAGGGCATCGAGATCGCCAACAACGCGCGCATCCCGCTCAGTGAAGCCGCACGTTCGCTGTATGACAAAACCTGCTGCTACGCCGATATCCTCATCGAAAGCGCCACCGACAGCATGGGCGTCATTCTGGAATGCCAAGGCCGCTCTGCCCACGACAGCGAAGCCGCGAGCCTCTCCGATGCCGAGCGCGCCACCGCACTCACAAGCATGGGCTACGACGTCATCCAAATTACCTATGACCAGATCAAGGAGAAGAAGAGCTTCGACCACATAGCCGAGCTCATCCATAAAAAGGCCGGGCTTCCCCACATCCCAAAGACCAAACAGGAGCGCATTGCCGAAGATACCTTACGGCAAGAGCTACTTGTCGATTGGGTTGAGCTATTCACTGCCGGGCCGGCCAGCTAGCAGCTAGCAATCAGGGGCAGCGCAGGCACATCGGGCGATTCGACACGGGCGGCAAAACCCGCCTCGGTCAGCTCGATGACCTCGGTAAACGTTGCGTCGAAGAATTCCTCGGTTAGCAGGCGGTATGGCGGATGGTCGGGATCGCCGGGGTTTTCGCGTACAATCTCGTGCATGACGCCGATGGTCTTGAGCACATACTCCTTATGGATGGGATACTGCCCAAAACGCGTCGCCGCAGTATACAGGCGATCGGTCGCGCGCGGAATCGAAACAATGCCGAGCGTCTTGCCAAACCAGTCAAAGTCGCCTTGCTTTTTAATGCGGAACTCCTCGCACGGCTTGCCGCCGTGCGCCTCCAGGTACTGATTCACGCGCGTATTCCATACGGTATCGGCCACCAGATGCGACCAGACACCCAGTGTCAAATCGAGCAACGACTGCGCCACGTCCTCGGACGCAAGCGAGAACTCACGAGCGCCGGGACCGACAACCGGCTCAGCATCCCTGTAGCGCTGGGGATAGTGCACGCGATTCAGTCGCTCGCGCTCCTCGATAATCGAGGTCGCCGCGGCTGACGCACCGGTGGGCGAACTTTTAAGCAACGGTGCCACATAGGTATCCCAGAACTCGTGCTCACGCGGCTTAGGGATAGGCTCGGGCTTGGCAAAGTGCGTAATGCGGTACGGGATGGGATCGGCGATGCCAGGGACCATATAGCCCACGAAAATATCCGGAACCACGCAGCCAAACAAAAAGGCATTGCGGTCGCGCACGCTCTTGGCAAGCGCACCGGTGCGCTCCAGCAAACGCTCCGTCTGAGCGATATGAATGTTCCAGCTTGGCATAGCCACCCCCATAAAAAACCTGGATAACTATACCATCACGGCAAAGCCGCGCGGGCGGCTACGCACGCTCTACGCAGCAACTAGTCCGTAGCACCGCTTTCGGTTCCATACGACGGCGAAGGCGCCTCGACCACATGGTGATATCGATCGATATAGATTGCACGGGCACCCAGGCGTCGCACCAAATCCCGGTGATGCGTGCTCATCAAGACCGTCTTACCCGCCGCGACGTAGGCCAGCAAGAAGTTGACCACGATGTCGCATGAATCCTCGTCGAGCCCATTAGTAGGTTCGTCGAGAACCAAGATATCGGGGCTCATCGATACGACTGCCGCCAGCGCCACACGCTTCTTTTGCCCACCCGAAAGCTGATAGGGCGAGGCATCGACCAGGTCGGCAACTTGAAACAGTTCCATGGCATCGTGCACGCGACGGTCGAGCTCGTCTGCCGGCAGCCCCATCTGCGCGGGACCAAAAGCAACTTCCTCACCCACCGTAGCGCAGAACAACTGGGCGTCGGCATTCTGGAACACAAAGCCCACGCGCTGATGGAACCGCTGGGCCGTCGCGGAATCCTTGAGATATGCCGCATCGACCATACACCCGTCAAACAGGTATGCCCCTGCGTCCGCGAGTTCAAGGCCGTTAATAAGACGCATAATCGTCGTCTTACCGCAGCCGTTGGGACCGAGCAGGGCAACGAGTTCACCACGATCGACCTGCAGCGACACGCCATCGACAACCGTATGCCCCGCATAGGAGAACACCACGTCGCGCAACTCAATAAGCGGCGCGCCCTCGGCGCCGCCCGCACCGTTCGTGCCCGCCGCACTATTCATATCGATCGTCAAAACGTCGCCCCTCCCTACTCACATCGACGGCTAGACCGCCCGCGCTACAGCACCGCGCACAACACGGCGAGCAGAACCACAACGACCGCGTAAACCGCATCGCGCCAGCCAAAGCCGCCCCGCGCAGGAGCCGGATACGCACCGGCAAAGCCGCGGCAGAGCATGGCCTCGTCCATCGCGCGGCTGCATTCCATCGCCTTGATAAACGTCATGCCCATGATACCCGCGATCGAATCGGTACGCGAAAATCCCTCAGGCGCACGGCCAACGCTGCGCAGCATGACCGATTCGCACAGATCGTGCGCCGTGCGTCCCAGCACCTCGATGTGCTTGAGTGCCATATCAAAGGTAAAGATGACCTCGTCGGGCAGGTGCAGCATTTTGAGCGCCGCCGACATGCGGCTCCAGGTAAGCGTCCACGAAACGCCCAGCACCAGCGACACATTAATGAAGGTCTTGAGCGCGATCTTGAGCATGGCGCCCGTGGCAGACGCGCCCAGCAGCAGGGCAGGCAACGCCAGAACCACCGCAAGCCCCGTGGCGCCGAGCGCCGGTACAATGGTCGCACGCAGCCCGCGTGCGGGGCGCACCGCGACCAGCACCAGCGCGATAGCCGCCATCAACATGAGGTACAACGGGCTCTGCGTCAGACACACGCACAGAACGCAGACGAACATCCCCACCAGGCGCACCGGAGCCGAAACGCAAGAAAGGGCGCGGTCGACCATCGACCCGCCCTCGTGCGCGCCTCCACCCAAGCGAACCCGCTCAAGCAGGCTCGCCAGGTGCAGGACATTCTTTTGCATCACACGATGCCGAGCCCCCACGGGCTCGTATCGCTGCTCGACCGCAAGCCAGCTAGGCAGCTCGGCTATTGCCATGAGCACCGCTTTCCTTGACCGTCAGCGAGACCAGGCGGAATGCGATGGTGAGCACCGCCACGCCAATCACGCCGGACAGGATATACATGGCAGCCTGACCGGCAAAGCCAAGACCCTGCTCCTCGGAATAGGCCTGCAGGTAATCACCCGTAGGCAGAGCGTCGGCAAAGGTCGGGGCATCGAGGCCGACCGAAGCCTGCAGACTGTCGTCACCAGCCTCCTGAACGGCGGTCGCGGCGCCCTCGGCGTCCCACTCGCCCCATGCGTCACCTGTGGCAAGCAAGCCGAGCGGCGTAGCCACGACAAGCACGGCAACCAAGATGAGCGTGGGGACCAGGGAAGTCTTCTTGGCAGTACCATCGCCGGCAAGCTGTCCATCGGCGGCTTCGGGGCCGACGATAACGCTCGGCGCCGTCTTCTTGATAAAGCCGTAGATCGCGGCAGTCGCCACGCCCTCGACCACGCCGGCAACCAGCATATGCGGAATCAACATGGCCGGAATAGCCACGGACAGCGGGAAGGGGCAGTACAGCGGAGCGCCCGAAGCGTTGGTAAAGAGCATCGGCTGAATACCAAACTCGGTTGCCGCGCACAGGGCCGCCAGGCACAGGCCGACCCAGCCGCTTACGATAGCAGAAACTGAGGTGCCCCAGCTCTTGTCGTGCAGACGGCTGTTGAGCGCACGGAACACGATAGCAGCGGCAAACGGCAGCACAAAGGCCATGTTAAAGCAGTTGGCGCCAAAGGACAGAATGCCGCCGTCGCCAAACAGCAGCGCCTGCAGCGCCAGCGCGACCGAGACGGCAATGGCAGCAGCCTCGGGGCCCAGCAGCAGCGCGATGAGCGCGCCACCAACGGCGTGACCAGTGGTACCGCCGGGCAGCGGCACGTTGAACATCATGAGCAAGAAGGAGAATGCGGCGCAGATGCCCAGGAACGCCATGTGCTCGCGATCGAGCGTGGCGCGCACCTTCTTGATGCAGTGAACCCAAACGGGCACCATCGCCACTGCCATGACGGCATCGGTCTGCGGGGACAGATAATTATCTGGAATGTGCATGTACGCCTCCCGGTTGTCGGCGCACGGAATTGCAACGCCGCCTGAATCACCTTGTCAGTGTTACGTATTGTCAGATTCGTAACACGCCGCGGGCTATCATAGCAAAACGGCGCGCTGCCGACAAAGCAGCACGCCGTTATGTAATGCGCGTGTCATATATGCAGGCTCATCAGTGCCTTATACCGAGCATAGCAATCACGTAGGACTCGGCGGCAGCCACCGCTGGCCTATACCCAGCGCAAGCCCTAGCCGCGGACCTCGCCGTTTACGCCCTTGCACACCTTGGTGACGATCTTCTGGTGCGCCTTCTCGACCTCTTCGCTGGTGAGCGTGTGGTCGTCGGAGCGATACGTAAGCGCAAAGGCCATGGACTTCTTGCCCGCTCCGATGCGGATGGGATCGCGGTAGACGTCGAACAGG
>DBFZQW010000203.1:0-17115 GCA_048521445.1 Collinsella sp.
TGTTGATCGTCGTGGCCGGTATGTTCGACGGCATGGCCTCACCCCTCCTCGTGTATCGCGGTGCGACCATTCTACCGCCCCTATGCGGCGGGCGCGGCCCAGTGGTCCATGTAGGGCGGCTCCACGTTGAACATGTCGCGGACGCGGCTCCTGCACACGGAGTACGCGGACGAGTGCGCCGAGGCCGGCGCGATGCCGATGTCCTACGACAGAGGGCCGAGAGGGGCGATGCCCCGCTGGCCTAGCGCTTCGGAAAACCGGATAGGGCGCGCGGGGCCGTTCGGCTGAGTCTGGGAAGCGGAGCCGAGGGGCTGGCGGAGCATGGCCACCGAACCCATCGAAATACATCCCCACCGTTCCTTCAACTGAGGAAACGACGGCCCGGGGCCGCCTTGAACTGCGTCCCAAATCTTGGGCACGAGAAATGGGAGGCTTTTTATGCGTGTCGACTTGAGGGTGAAGCACGACATCGAGGCCAGGAGGGCGGCGATCGGGCTCTTCGAGCGAGGGCACGGCTTCAAGTCGGCGGCGAAGGCGCTGTCGGTCCCGCGCAACACCGTGAGACAATGGCTCTACGTATACCGGTCGTTCGGAAGCGAGGTGCTGCTATCCATGGACGGCAAGCAGACCAGGTACACATACGAGCAGAAGGTCGCCGCCGCCTCGGCCGTGGTCGACGGCGGCATGAGCAAGCGGGATGCCATGGAGGCGTTCGGGGTCATGTCCCTGGCGCCGCTCAAGAGATGGTGCGCGCTCTACCGCGAGGGCGGCGCCGAGGCGCTCAGGCCCAAGCCCAAGGGCAGGCCGAGGGGGTCCGGCCCCAAGTCGCGCGGGCGCACATAGTGGAGCACGAGTGGGGCAAGAGGAGGTAGCTGGATATGTCGAAGCTGGAGGAGATGGACGAGCTGAAGGGAAAGGCAAAGAGCTAGAAGAGGACGGGATCGAGGACGGCTAAGTCCATTTGCGAAAGAGTCTTGACGGTACTGGCGAGGTAACGCATAGCTTCTTTCGTTAATTGACAACCATAGATTGATAAAATCTATTCTGGTTTTTCCACAATCTGAGCAGTTAAAGAACTAACGGACAATTCGACATTCTCGTCAATTTTCTCATACCCAAGCACGTCATCGTCTGTTTCTATCGATTCTTTCCCGTGTTCCGGAATATAGGATATTTGAATATCAGCCTGCTGCGCAAAAGGGCACCCAACGATGTTCTCATATCTGAATAAAAGCAGTACGACTCCCTTTTTTCTTAAGCTTGCCAACGAAGCTGTAAATGTATAAACCCCGTCCCGAGGAACGCATAGACGATGTTGATCCATAGACGAAGCCTTGCCAAAAGCCGAATCATCCCTCAGGCGAAGTCGACAGGCCGGCCCATCCCCAACATTGCGAATTTCGATAGAAAGACGCACGGCCTCATTTACCGTGCTTGTCCAGATACCCTTATCTCCATCGATGTCGACAGGTTTATCGTCAACCAACACCTTATCGATTATAAAAAACGGACGCTTAGTATTTTCCCGTTTAAACTCATCTTGTTGCCTCTGCAGATTACGATCGAGCTTATTCAATCTCTCGGTCTGGTAGACCGAATACAGTGCAAGAGAAATGGAACCGGCGCCAACAGCAGCAGAGCCGATATATCCAAGCAAATCCCCTGAATCAAAACGCGCTTCAAAGACAGCGCAGGGCGCCTCATACATAAATAGAACATTCACCAACAACGGAGCACAAAATAGAAATGTCACTACAGTAATTAAGATAAATAGAAGCCTATGAGTTGTCATTTTCATTAGCAAAAATACTCCCGTACGAGAGGCTTCTTAAGAGTCTCAAGCATTTCAATCTGTCGTTTCATATCAAATCGCATCTTTATATTCCTATCGTAAGTTATATCGAGATCTATCGGAATATATAAACTTGTATAAGCTCATCGCGGAATATCGTTTGTTTCGATCCGCTAAATTCAACATATGGAGGCAGGCAATTACCGCAGGATAGAAAGTTGTTACACCTGTAAAAGTCATCGGTTCGTTCTAACAGACATGTTGATTGACCCGTTACCCACTGCTTGAGGGAAATCGACCCCAAAATGGTAAAGTAGACGCAACAGGCAACCATGGAGGAACAATGCTCAGCATTCACTACGGCGACAGAGACGATGTGATTTATGACACGTCGACATTCTTTGATTACAGCTATTCTCCCTCTTGGCTGCAAGATCCCCTGTCACAGCGCATTATCAAATCTATTGATAATGGCACTGTTCTTGGCGCAAACGCAATTGACACCAAGGTGCTTGGCGTTATTCCGCCAGAGAAACTATCAACGGGCACCAAAACACTTCTACTGATGCTCTTTATGCCTCAAAACCTCTACAACGCCTCAACCTGCGGAGATAATTGCGCCTATTGGATCTTGCGCATCGCCTATAAACATGACATCACCATCAACCTCTACCATATGATGGATTTTGGCAAAGCGCGTTTTACAGCCCGTGTCATCAATTCCGGACAGATTGTTCATACCATGGATGAGCTTGTCCTTATCTCGGCAAAATGTCTCAGGGAGGCTCGAGCATGAGAGGGGAATACCAGCTGACCGTAAGGACCAATAAAGTTCAGGTCAAACTCACTATTCGCCGAAACCTCACCATCATCCAAGGCAAAAGCGCAACAGGCAAAACCACCCTGTTGGACAGCCTCCGTGCATACGAAAACCTAGGAGCCCAAAGCGGGATAATCGTTAATTGCGCAGCCCCCTGCCGCGTCATCGGCGGCAAAGATTGGGAAGCGCAACTCGGCCGCATCGATAACAGCATAGTGTTTGTGGACGATACGCAAAAATTCGTAAGGAGCCATGCATTCCAGCATGCAGCTCGACACAGTTCCAACTATTACGTCATCGTTGCGAGGGACGAATTGCCCCAGCTCCCCTATAGCGTGGATGAGATCTATGGCCTCAAAAACACCAACAGGGCAACAACAAAATATCCTGTCTACACACGCACGTACACTTCTACCTACCGCATTTACGGAGACGAGCCCTACGATGGAGATCGGCCAGAAGAAGTCATCGTCGAAGACAGCAATGCCGGCTATGAGTTCTTTAAAGTCCTGTGCGCCAAAAGTAAAATTCGCTGCGTAAGTGCCGGTGGCAAATCAAACATATACGAAACCGCCCTGAGCTCCCCAGCCCAAAAGTTGCTCGTAATTGCAGATGGGGCCGCTTTTGGGCCCGAGATGCCCTATGTCTATTCGCTCAGGAGATTTAAGGAGATCGAGCTCTTTTTGCCGGAATCGTTTGAATGGCTTGTGCTGAGATCGGGACTCTTCAACGATGTCGAAACGCAAGACATGCTCCTTCATCCTGCCGATTTCATCGACTGCGAGAAGTTCTTCAGTTGGGAGCAGTTCTTTACTAAACAGCTTAGGGAACTGACCAGAGACAGCTACCTAGCCTATAGAAAAGAAGCTCTCAATCCCGCCTACCTACAGCAACATGAGCTCAACACGATTGCTGAATCGCTACCCAAACTCGGAATCACTTCGCGCTAAAGCGAGAAGTACTCACTCTCAGCGGATAAGTTCGGCCCCAGCCACGGATCGCCCGTCAAGAAGAACTCAGGCCAGCGCTGCATGAACAGCGCTTGCTCGCGCTTCCAGCGGCGCAGCTTTTCCTCGTTGGCTTCTTCCCTGCCGCGCGAGGTGAACTCGTAGTGGTACAGCTCGGCATAGGGCGTAAAGATGGTGCGGTAGCCCGCCTCCCATGCGCGCAGGCAAAAGTCTGCGTCGTTAAAGCCAACGGCGAATTCCTCGTTATAGCCGCCGACCTGCTCAAATACGTCGCGTCGCACCATCTGGCAGGCACCCGTCACGGCGCTAAAGTTGCCCGGGCGCACGGCACGGGCAAGATAGCCCTCGCGCTTTGCCGAGAAGTCCTGGTTGGCATGGGCAAGTGCGCCGCGCACGCCAACCACAATGCCAGCGTGCTGCACCAGATGATCGGCAAAGTAGAGTTTGGAACCCACCACGCCCGCTTCGGGACGCTGCAGATAGCCCATCATCTCTTCAATAAAGTCGGGACTAATGACCTCGGTATCGTTGTTGAGCAGCAGCAGATAATCGCCCTTGGCGTGCTCCACGCCAAAGTTAATGATCTGGGAGTAATTGAACTCACCCGGCCAGTACACAACGCGCGCGATGCCCTTGCCTTCGGATGCTGCAGCCACGCGCTCTGGCAGGGTTTCGTAATACGCAAACGTCTCCGGGGCTTCGCTGTTGTTCTCCACCAAGACAATCTCGTAGTTGGCATACGTTGCCTTCTGGGCGATCGACATCACACAGGCATCGAGCGTCTCAATGTGATCCTTGGTGGGAATCACAATACTCACCAGCGGCGCAGACTCCGGCAGCGCATAACGCATGCGATAGACAAACGGCGTCTCGGTCTCCTCGACCGTTCCGCAAATGCCCAGCGCGTTAAAGTGGCGCTGCAGCGCAAGACGGCCGGCTTCGATAGCATACGGCTTGCTATCGGCAGAGCCGTCGGCAGTTGAACCGGGATGCACACGCCAGTGATACAGCACATGCGCAACATGCTCAAACCGCGCGCCGGCTGCAAGACAGCGAAGCGTCAGGTCGTAATCCTGGGCACCCGCGACGTCTTCTGGCGACATGCCAATGTGATCGATGAGCGCCTTCTCCGCCATCAGGAAATGCGTCACGCAGTTATGGCTATAGAGCAGGTCGACGTTGAGCCGCGTCTTAAAGACCGGCTGGCCCCACTCCCCCGTTTTCTGGAACATGTCCTCGTCGCAGAACAGGACCTGGGGACGCACGCCCTCGACAGCCTTGTTCAGCGCGGCAACATAGTGGAATAACGCGTCCGGTTCCAGAATGTCGTCATGGTCCAAGAACGCGATGTAGTCGCCCGTCGCTTGCTCGATACCTGCGTTGGTGTTGACCACAATGCCGCCGTTGCCGGGCAGCCCAATGCGACGAACGCGCTCGTCGTGGACGCCTGCCGCGAGGGTGGCCACCGCGTCCCATTCGGGCGAGGCGTCCATAAGCAGCAATTCCCAGTTGCCATAGCTCTGGGCTAGCACCGAGTCCAGCAGCTCGTGCAGGTAGACCCGATCAGTCTTGTAGCACGGCACCACAATGCTCACGAGCGGTCTATAGGCAAAAGCCACCGAAGCGACACGCTGGCACGCCAAATCGCCCGGCTTTGCGCGATGTTGCTCAAACCAACGTCGATAAGCTGCGTCGTCTGCACGCGCGTCCTTCATGCGGTTCCAGCTGTCGTCGACCATGCCGTTGTACAGGCGACCGTCCATAGCGCAAAAACCACTCTGGATCTGCTCTGTGGAATCGCTCACAGTCGCGACAAAATCTCGTATATCCTGAGGCATCTCAACGCTCAGATACGTTTTATTGACGCAGTATCCGTTCTGTTGCGGCACATCGATCTGCGACTCAAACACATGCACGGTAGCATCGATGGCATTCATATGCGTATCGAATATCTCAAGCTGGGGCGTGCACTGGAGGTCTCCCGCCCATGTAACCTCGTAGCGCCACACGGCGCCCGAATCGGCCGGAAGATAACGAATGGCATCAATCTCGTAGCGGACGCAGTGTTCGCCACGCTGCGCATCGCGGATAAGCGCGCACTGCGCAGGCTTTGCTTTGTAGTTAATCTTGGATTCCAGCTTGGCCACGCGGCTATCGAGGTGAATGGAGCCCAACCTTTGACCACCGGATGCAAAAACGACATCCATCGACGAGCCATCCAAAAACGGAAGCACCAAGACGGCGAGCTCGCGCTCGTAATCGGAAACGGAAGGGCAAAGCGCCAGCACACGGCCATGATCAACCGGGAGCACCAGCGACGGCACACAAGAACCGCTCGTCGTCGCATGGGCAAACGCTTGAGAACCCTCCCGCTCAATAAGCGCGGCGACATCCTGACCGGCAAAACGAAGCAGCACAAACAGACGGCCCTGACTGCGGCAAAGTGCCAAACGCTTGATACTCATCTACACTTCTCGCTTTCCCAGGGCGTTCGCTGCCATGCGTTTGCAGGCACCCAGGCGCCCAAACCTCAAGACGTCGTAATCGAACATGAGCTTTTTGCACTCACGGGCATTGGGGGCCTTGCTGGTAAGCGCCGCACGCACCATAGCGGCAACAGACGGGGCACATTGCGCGAGCGCGGCATCGTTGCCTACGGCAGAACCGGCAAGGGCCGCGGCGACGGCAGCAAACACCTTGCCACAGTCCGAGCCCAGCAACCTGAGCGCGTCGTAAAGCACCAGATCGCACAGGAAATATGCCAGATCATCGGCGTGCCGTACATCGAGACCGTCGCGCTGCCAGTCAGCCAGCACCGCGGAGTAAATCTTCACATGCTCTAGCAGACGCGTCTCGGCGTCGCAGCGCATAGTGTCCATGAGTGAGCCCTTGCGCGCCACACGGTAATCGTACAGCTTGTTCGAGATAAGCGCGGTCTTGCGCGAGCGACCGTACACGGCAAAATCGAAGACCTGGTCCTCGCCATACTTGACGGTTTCGTCGAACACGATCCCGTTGCCCAACAAAAACTCACGCCCGCAGGCGGCGCGCCATGCAAAGGGGCGAGACGCTTCCTTAAACAGCAGGTCAGAGCTATAGCCTTCAAACGACACATCGCGCGGGCTCAGCACATAGTTAAGCCACGGATACCCCGCCTCGAGCGGATACGGATTCGCGCCAAAGGTCAAAACGTCGCAGTCCTCGCGCTCAAAGGCATCGACGATCACGCGGCATGCATCGGGCGTAAATCGGTCGTCGGAATCCAAAAACGCAACGATAGGCGCCGTGGACGCGGCGATGCCTGCATTACGCGCACTCGACAGGCCGCCGTTCTCCTTATCGACCAGCGTAAAGCGCGCGTCCTTTTCGCAATAGGCAGCCGCAATATCGCGCGAGCCGTCCGGCGAGCCATCGTTGACCAGCACGCCTTCCCAATCGGGCATGTCCTGCGCAAGCAGGGAGTCCAGGCACCAGGCCAGGCACTCCTCCACTTTATAGATGGGAACGACAACGGAAATCTTGGGGGTAGCCATAGTCACTCGCTCCTACTGTGCGGCCGGAATGTCATCGGGATGCGGGTTGTCGCCGTAGGTGCGCTGATACGTCAGCACACGCCAGACCAGCGGCAGGCCGCCAATCTTAAAGTAATGCTTAAACGTATTGAGCTTGCCCGGCTTCTTAAAGTCAAAGCGCGAATCGATATAGGCGCGGGGCGACTTGACCATCAGGCGCAAGTCGGTCTCGCCACGCGGATCGAACAGCGACAGGTCAAAGCGACCGGCATCCCAATCGGCCTTGAGCTCGGACGAGGCTTTCTTCCAAAACTGCTCACGCAGTTCATCGACCAGACGCTCATCATTCCAACGGTACGTATCGACCTTCATGCGCATTAAAATGCCCTGGAGCTGAGCCTTGAGCTCGGGACGCTCGCCCAAAAAGCGCTGCATCTCGGCATATTCGTCGCAAACGCAAAACACCTTGTTGGGCGAATTAACGGAGCTCTTCTCGTTATCCTGGCGATAGCACAAAATGGGGTCCGCAATAAACGCGGCACGCTCGGCGCATGCCCAAACCTTAAAGTTAAAGCCTGCGTCCTGATACGAGGCACCCGGCGTGGGAAGGAACCGAATCTGATTGTCGTTGAGGAACTCGCGCCGATAGATAGCCGACCAAATGGATGGTTTGCGGTAGAAGATGCCCGGGCGATCGACGGGGCGATACGCGGCGCCCGTCATATGCTCGTCGATAATCCCAAACAGTTCACGGCGTTCGCTGGGCGTGGACCAATACAGGTAAAAGTCGCCCTTTACCACATCGGCATGCTCGGCATCGGCCTTGGCGACCAGCTTTTGGAGCGAATCCTCAAACATAAAGTCGTCGGACTCAAGGATGCCCACGTACTCGCCGCGCGCCATCTCCAGGCCGCGGTTCATCGAGTCGCCGTAGCCGCTGTTTGCTTTGTCGATCATCTTTACACGGGGGTCGCGCTCCATATACTCGCGGATGATATCTGGCGAGCTATCGGTAGAACCGTCGTTGATGCAGATGATCTCGATGTCCTTGAGCGTCTGCGCCACGGCGGAATCGAGGCACTCGCGCAGGTAGCGCTCAACATTGCAGATGGGGACAAGCAGCGAAACTTTAGGGGTATCAGAGTTCTGCAAGAGAACCTCCTGTTGAATAGCGTGTAACAGGGTTATTTTAGCAGCCGAGTTGCGGCGGGCGGCAGCGCTTGGAATTAGATAAAGCGCTCCAGGCAGGCTTTGAGACCGCGAGTCGAAAGATAGAACAGCGTGGCGTCTGCCATCGAAACGCCCGAGGTCGCCGCAACGAGCTTCTGGGCAACACGGCAAACGGCGCCCTTAGCAGGCATATCCGCCCACTCCGTTCCCAAAAACGTCGTAAGGTCCATGTTGACGCGAGCCGCCACGCGATGGAAGTCATCGGCATCCAAGCGCGCCAGGTCGAACACAATGAGGTCCAAAAACCAAGTTATCAGCTCGCCGGGGCACAGGTCCAAAAGACCGTAGGCCGCCCAGTCCTCCAAGACCTCCTCGAGCATCCTCATGTGGGCGTCAAGCTTTTTGGCGCGAGCCTCGGCACTGTTGAACTCGTGCGTCGCCGATTCACTCTCCATCACGTAGTGGTAGAACTTGTCCGGCATGACGACGGTCTTGCGGGCAAGCGCATAAGCCGCAAATTGGAAGACGACGTCCTCGCCCAAAGCCAGACCGGGGGCGAAGCGAATGCCTTCGCGATTGAGCAGCTCGCGCGAAAAAGCCGCACGGCAGGCATAGGGCTGCGCATTCGAATGGAACAGCAGTTGGGGATCACGGGCGCCAAAGATACCAGCTTTGGGACTCATGAGTTGCTGGACGCGTTTGGGGGCAGCATCGGCAGGTTCACAGACGCCGCCAAAAACGGCGGCCTCGGCATCTGCAGACTCCATGGCATGCAGCACGCGCTCGACCGTCTGCGCATCGATGTAATCGTCGGCGTCCACAAAAAAGACGGTCCCGCCCACGGCGGCATCGATGCCGGCATTTCGAGCACACGAGACGCCCGCGTTTTCCTGGTCAATCACCAGTACGCGATCGTTGGCCTGCGCAATCTGGCGCAAAACGTTCAACGAATCATCAGTCGAACCGTCGTTGACGCAGACAACCTGAATCGAACGCTCAGACTGGGCCAACAGCGAATCGAGGCATCGCTGAATGGAGCGCGCAGAGTTGTAAACGGGGACGACAATGGTAGCTTTAGGACACGAGGCCTCTCCCATGCCGACCTACCCCCTCAGCGATTCGATGAGGAAAGCGGCGACCACGCCTGGGCCTCCAACCGAGGCGTAATACTTAGCACGCCCCAAGGCACCATCCGTCGCAAAGCTCGGATGCTCGTCAACCCAGCCCTCAGGATCTTTGAGGATAGCAGCGAGATTTGCGCGCTTCCACGGCTTGAGGTCATCAAGCGAAAAGTCCCCGGCGTCCAAGGCCGCTTGGAACTCCTTGGCCATCTGAACCAGGAACTCCTTATAGAACTTGGGCGCCAGGCGCACGTAGTTCCACATGTACGAATCGTACTTAATGAGCTGGTTGAACTTGAGCATGCGCGCGACGTCGCCGCTTGCGTGGCCGCGGGCATAATCCTCTCGAATCCAACGCTCAATCTCGGCATACTCGGTATTGACGCAAAAGACCTTAGCCGAAGAATTGACCGAAGAATTCTCGTTGTCCTGGCGATACGACAACACGGCATCATGCAGGTAAACAGCCTTATCGGCGCACGCGATCACCTTAAAGGCGAATGACGTGTCCTGAAAGGATGCCCCCGGAGTCGGCAGAAACTTAATGCCGTTGCGCTCAAGAAAATCGCGACGGTACACGGCCGACCAAATCGACGGCTTTTGCTTAAAGAACTGAGTCGTATCGCTCGGGTGCACCGGCTTGCCACAGTCCTTGGCTTTAAACATCTCGTGCAGCGAACGGCGCTCCTCGGGCTTAGACCAGTAGAAATCAAAGTTCGCCTTCGCAAAGTCGGCATTATTGCTATCGGCGGCCGAGACAAGCTTTTCGAGAGCGTCGGACGCCATAAAGTCATCGGACTCCAAGATGCCCACGTACTTGCCACGCGCCATCTCCAGACCGTAGTTCATCGAGTCGCCGTAGCCGCTGTTGGCCTTGTCGATCATCTTGACGCGCCTATCGCGCTCCATATACTCGCGGATAATCGCCGGCGAGTTGTCGGTCGACCCGTCGTTAATGCAGATGATCTCAATATCCTTGAGCGTCTGCGCCAGGGCGGAATCGAGGCACTCGCGCAGGTAGCGCTGAACATTGTAAATGGGAATAAGCAGCGACAGAACAGGGCTGCCAGAGGTGTTAGTAGACAAATGTGCTCCTTAGGAAATACCTGTCGTTTCATGGTATCAAAGGGTCAGCGCGCCAGCGGGCGTTTATATAATCTATGGAGCCTCTTGCGGGCAAAGCAGCCCCACGTCATGCGGCGGGCCCATGGCAGGTTCCTGCGTTTTATTCAAAGCTTGCCGTCAAGGTGCGCCGAGCCTTTACAATAGGACAGTCCCAAGGACGTATTCGATAGCTTCCGTGCAGCGCATGCGCGCCGCGCGTGAAAGGATATATTGCCCCATGCCTTCAACCCTTCCCGCCCCCATCGACAAGCTCGCCATCGTCGTCGTTACGTACAAGCGCCAGGAACTCCTGGCCAACTTGTTCGATTCCATGACCGAGCTCACGGCAACGCCCTGGCGCATCGTGATTGTCGATAACGAGAACTCGCGCGAGACCGAGACCATGTGCACCGCATTCAACGAGCGCCTGGCCAACCTGTGGGGCATCGACACCGAGCAGCCCGACGCGCAGGGCGGCACCGACCGCGTTATCTACGCGCCGCAGCTTGAAAACGGCGGCGGCGCGGGTGGCTTCTCCGCCGGCACCAAGTGCGCCTACGACCTGGGCGCCCAGTGGTTCTGGGTGATGGACGACGACGTGCTCGTCATCCCCGAAGGCATCGAGCGTCTTGCCAAGTGGACCGACCGCTACGATGTTATCCAGGGTTCGCGCCTGGACTTTGACGGCGGCGCCTTCTTTTGGCAATACCAACTCATCCTTTCACTCGGCATTCCCAACCCTGTCGCCAAGTGGGACCTGGGACCCGAGGGCTACCGCGCCATGAACCAACTATGCTTTGAGGGCGGCATGTTCTCGCGCCGCGTGGTCGACAAGATCGGCCTGCCCGATGCGCGATTCTTCATCTACGGCGACGATGCCTGCTATGGTTACGTGGCCAGCCAGCACTTCCCCGCCGCCGTTGTGGCCGACCTGGTGCTCAAGCGCGCCCGCGCCGTCTCTAACTGGGATATCGCCGGCAAGCGCCAGCTCAACTCCACGAGCGACACCAACCGTTACTACATCATGCGCAACCGCGGTTATCTGGCACGCTACATGCAGATCTACGGCGACTACCACCCTATGCTGTTCCGTCTGGGCAACGCCGCGACCTTCTGCAAGGAATTCATTCGCCTGGCCGCGGTCGACAAGTGCTTTAAGACCGGCATTCCGGCGCTGCGCCGAGGTATGAAGGACGCCCGCAAGATCATCAAGGATCCCAACTGGAAGCCCATGCCGCCCATGAAGGACACCGAGTAACGGAAGCCGGAAACACCTCGGCGCTTAAAGCCGCTGGCACACCGTAGCCACATGCTGCCCATCAAAACCGAACCCCCAGCGCATGCGACCCACGCCGGGGCGCGGTACACGGATTTCGTCGATGCCGTCGCGCTCTATGTCGAGCAGCGCCTGCACGGCCAGCAATTCCAGGCCCAGCGCATCCACACCGGGGTCATACATCATGTTGATCGTTATCAGCGGACGTTCATCGAGCATACCGATCGTATCGGCTATGTCGAACACGGCGCCCGTGGGAAAAACCTGGATGTCCCAGCGATCCGCGCCACACTTTCGCCTCGAGGCAGGATTGGCATAGCCCGGCAAGCCAAAGCAGAGCCCCTGCAAGAGCAGATGATATGGCAGCGGCGTATCTGGGTCGGTCTCGCCGATTCCCGCATCTCCCAAGATGCGGCTTAGCGCCCGCCTCACGGTATCCTCGTTCCCATGGCACAGCCCGTCGCGAAACACATCGACGTCTCGAATGTCTTCTGCAGCGCACTCAAACCACTCAATAATCACTAGACGCAAGGCCTGGCGAAGCTCGTTATTGGGCAATCGCAAAGCACGGAGGCGATCGCCATGCTCTGGCTCCTCAGTCATATCCGTCGTGAGAAAACCGGACAGATACAGCGCTGTCCACATGCCATCGTCAGGCGAGACATCTGGCTCTGCAGTGCCCAAACAAAGCGGGACCTCAGCGCACCCATGGGCCTCGAGCAAATCAAACAAGACCGAAAGGCGGTCGAGATTCCACCCGGCAACTACCCTACTCAGGCAATCGGCATATCCATACAGATCGGCACGCACAGGCGCCGTGCAGCCTCGGCCCAGAAAACCGATCACACGCTCCGAACTCGAGCAATAGGCCCTACCAAACCGATATCCCTCGAGCCATTCACGCGCATCATCCAGGTATTCCTCGCGTCCAGCATGATTCAAAAGAGCCTCGACCTCGACATCCGAAAAGCCGAACCAACGGTCACACCACGTCGAAAGCGGCGTCGACAGACAATACGAGCAACTGCGCGAAGAAAGCGCCGCTTCGGCAGGATTGGGACGCTCCCCCATCAGACAAGCAAAACGTAGCGAATGGCCCGCGGCAGCAATGGCGTCAAACAGCACACGGTCAAGTAGTTCTGCCGGATCGGCGTCGGAAGCGTCCCTCGCGCTCGCATGGCGAGACCACGCCGCATCGTACCCATCAACGAGCAATACAACCTGGTCATCGCAGGCAATCTCCAGCAGCTCTATAAGCACACCGAGCACCGAGTCAATCTCGTCCGCGCTCGCCACGCCACGCGCGACACGTTCGATGTGACGCACCTTATCTCGAGCTAAATCCGGAGCCTCCAAGAGCGCCAACAAGCGAGCGCACTCGCCCGAAAGGGCATCGCGCACGACGCCGGCAACAGCGAGGCCACGCCTCGCAGCGCCAGAAAAGTCCAGCGATATCACCGGATAGCAAGCATACTCATCCCGATAGCGCCCGCCGTTCGCATCCCAAATCTGAGCATCGGCAAACAAACGCTGACCAGAGCGACCGACCGCTGGACGCTCCAGAAAAGCCCTGAGCATCGACAAGTTCATGCTCTTGCCAAAACCCTCGGGTCGACAGCACACCACAACGGACGCGTCGCAGTCCAACACATCGGCAATAAACATGGTCTTGTCAACCAGCATGCAGCAACCAAGGGCCTCCGCATAGTCGTGCATGCCAATGGGCAAAACCGCATCGTCGGCACAGCCGATCAAGCGCACGCCAAAGCCAGCAGCACAATCAACATTTGCCTGTTCAGACACCAAAACGTCCCCCCTAAATCGCTGCACGATGCCAATTGTAATGACCGCCTCGCGCGTACCGACGACGCCGCGCGAACATATCGGGCAACGGTAGCAACAAGAGGTGTGAGGGGGCATAACTAATCGTTGCACAACAAAACGGGGCCCGATGCATTCGCACCGGACCCCGTCCCAACTCTTTAGTTATCTAGCAACCAAGAGGCTACTCCTCCGAGCCGTCCTCCCCAGAAGCTTTCTTCTGCTGATCGAGCTTATGCTTACCACTCACGATGGACGTAGCGCCCAGCGTGGCCAAGCTCGCGCTGGCAAGGCTCGCCATAACGATAAGGTCGCCCGTCTTGGGCATGTTACCGCCAGATGACTTGGTCGTTGTAGTCGTCGTGGTTGTAGTGGTCACCGTCTTGGAGTCATTTTGCTCTTGGTTCTGGTTGTCGGTGTTGCCCTTGCCGCCGTCCTCGCCCTGCTGCTTTCCGTCCTCGGTCTTGCCCTTGTTCTCGTCCTTATCCTCAGATTCAGACTTCTTACCCTCGTCCTTCTTCTGAGCGGACTTGTCGTCCTTCTCCCCAGAGCTAGAACCCTTATCGGATTCGTTCTTCTCGGAAGCCTTGTCCTTGGAGTCGCCCTTTGCGGCCTCGGTCTTTTCCGTGAAAACCTGATCAGAGTTGCCCTTGTTCTGGGCCGAGCCGTTATTGACGCCAGCCATCAGCGAAGAGCCCAGCGTAGAACCAAGCTGCACGGAGAAAGAAGGCTTCTTGTCCGGCGAAGCAACGGGAGCGTCCGGCGCCTTATTCGAGTCGTCCTTGGAAGCATCGGAATCAGGGGTTGCGCCAGAGCCGGAGCCGTTGTTAGAGCCGGTGCCAATGGACGAATCACTCGAGCCGGTAGATGAGTTAGAGTTGTCAGCGTCGGTCGAACCAGAAACGTCGCTGTCCGTATTGCCAACAGAGCTTGAAGGCGAACCGCCCACAGCAGAGCCGTTCGAATCGGAGCCGTTCGAGGTAGAGCCGTCGTTGGTAGTGCCACCAGCAGAGCCATTACCGTCAGCATCGGTCGAGGGCGCATCCATCCTGTCATCGTTGGGATCGTCACTCGAGTCGTCATTCGAATCAGGTGTCGGCGAGGGCGCCGGCGTGGGCTCGGGCTGCACGGGCTTGTTGTCCTTCGCAGCGGCAGCCTCGTCCTCGGCGATATAGACCAGGCAGTCCTTTAGCTCGTTGCGGTAGCGGTTCTTCCAGCCCTCGTGGTACTGGGGCTGGCTTGCATACTTGGTCGCCACGTTATTGACCACGCTGTTGGAAAGCGCCGTCACAAACTCGCGGTCGGACATATCGTTGGAAAGATTCGCCCAGCGGAAGAAGTCTCTGCAGCCACCGGTGCCGCACATGTTGGTGATGCTCCACACCATGCCCTTGACGCAATCGGCGCGGCCGGAGATGTCAATGCCAAGAGCGCTCTTAAGCCACGCCTCGGTCACCGCATAGTACGAGTTGTACGCATACGCATCCTGCAGAGCCGAAAACTCAGCAGGATCGGTGTTATAAGCACCTTGGAAGGCATCCTGCGCGATATGGCCCAGCTCGGTGAGCTGGCCGTTCTCGTACATGGCATTGCTCGTGTTGGAAATCTCGCTGCCGCGATCAATCGCATCCTTGAGCATGCAGTATTTTTCGGGGTTGTAGTTGTAGGCCTGCTTCATAAACGGGATGAGCGACCAACGACGGTCGAACTGGTAATAACCCAGCGCGTTGTAGCCGTCGCCATACGAAAAGCCCTGGTTGTAGTTGCCATGGCTCTCGTACTTGGTAAAGTACTTCATCTCGGGAGTCACGTTGACAAACGAAACGCCCTGGACCGACCTCAGCACGCCCGAGAAGGACTGCTGGGTGTAGAGACCTTTGTCGATATCGGTGGCATCCGAGGCAACGCCCGGCGTGGGCTCCTCGGCGGCGGCGGGCGCGGGTGCGGTAACGGCGCCAAACGAAAGCGCCAGCGTCAGGCCCGCGACAATAGCAGAATGCTTGGGCTGCATAAGATCCTCCCTGCATTGGTGTAGTTAAAGTTCAGTTTGCAAAGATAAAATAAGTATTGCAGCTCGCCCGTTGTTGCACAACAACCCCTCGGTAAACGGCAACAACCCTCCGCGAAATCTTAAGGAATTACGAAATCTTAAGAAATTAAACAAACTGGTCGTCGGGCGCCAACAGAAGCTCGCCGTAACGCTCCATCAACCCGTCCCTCAACTGGCAGAAAGCAGGGATATAGACGTTCAAGATGCGCTGAATCAAATCTTGAGCGAGCTTGTTGTCATAGATATGGACGTTCGTATTGCGATCTCTGAGCATATCTAGCCAGGCCGCCTCATCAATAAAGTCGTAGAATCGGTAGGACTCCTTCAAAATGGCACGAGGAGACCCCGACGCGGCAAGCGTGGCGCCCTCATACTCGAGCAGACGCTTAAGGAGCTTCCAGCTCAGTTCAAATTGAAGATTGAACTTATTAATCAATCCACTCTGAACAAAATCATTGTTGAGATCCTGATTGGGCGCATCCTCAAGATTCACCAAGGCGCTGGCAAAGTTCTCATATTTTTTCATACAGAATCACACCATCCCTGGCAATTTCATCGAGCAATTGCTGCGATAAGGACTCGTCGAGATTGACGACATCTACATCCAAAAGAGTATCAAGACGCTCCTCGATCAAATATGAGAAACGGCCGAAATCCCGGCAACCTGCTACGGCGATGTCAATATCGCTCTTAGGCAAATTGTCACCTCGAGCGCGGGAACCAAACAGCACAACCTTCTCGGCGTCACATTCCCGAGCAAAAACTTCGATTTGCTTGTACACCTTGTCGAGAGATGCCATTTGCACCCCTACAGCTTAATATCGAAGTTGATTTCGGGGACGGCGGCCAAGTCAGCCAGCGTTACACCGTCGACATAGTTCTCGATGACCTCGTCCAGACCACGCCAGAACTTGACGGTGGAACACAGGTCACTGCGGGCGCAGCTGTTGTCGATGCCATCGCACGCCACGGGCGCCGTGCTGCCCTCGACGGCGCGCAGGATGTCGCCGGCACGCACCTCGGCTGGATCCTTGGCCATCATGTAGCCGCCGCCCTTGCCGCGTACGCTCTTAAGCAGGCCCGCCTTCATGAGCGGACGAACCAGCTGCTCCAAATACTTTTGTGAAATATGCTCGCGGTCAGCGACCTCGCGAAGGGCAATCTTGCCCTCGGCGTCACCAAGCGCTGCGATATAGATCATCAGACGGAGGGCATAGCGGCCCTTAGAAGAAATGAGCATACCTACCCTCTCATCGTAGCCGAGACAAAATACCAGGCTTGTTTGTCCCAAATCTTATGCACGCGGGGCAAACAAGCCTGATTATTATGTCCCACATCTAAAAAGTCGAGTGGATTAGTCGGGTTTTCCCTTGACTAACGCCGAACCCATAGTAACTTTATTCCGAGAAGATTCCTAGGGTTTAGTACACCTATGAGTACACCATATACAGAGAGGGACAGCATGAGCGCAAATCCGCTGC
>DBFZQW010000204.1:0-5853 GCA_048521445.1 Collinsella sp.
TCGCCGGCCGCGACCCCATCGAGGCGAGCTTTTTGGTCAGCAAGCACCTGCATATGATGTTCCGCAACCAGACCGAGGTCCTGGACCAATATCCCAAGTACTTCGAGACCAGCAAGCTCCGCTAACCTGCCAAAAAGGGACAGGTTTATTTTGGCAGGTTTTATCTGGGCAAATGCAACAAGGCCCGGCTCCGTCTTGATGCGGAGCCGGGCCTTAGTCGCTAGAACGGCGGAACCAACTATTCCACGGTCACGCTCTTGGCGAGGTTTCGGGGCTGATCGACATCGCAGCCGCGCAGGATGGCGACCTCGCGGGCGAGCAGCTGCAGCGGGACGCTCGCCGTGATGGGGCTGAACACGTCGCGGACTGCTGGCACGCGGATGATGCAGTCGGCGATCTTGTTGATCTCCTCGTCGCCCTCGGTGGCAACGACGATGACCTTGGCGCCGCGCGCCTTGCACTCCATGAGGTTCGACACGGTCTTGTCGTAGGTGGCACTCTTGGTGGCCACAGCGATGACAGGGAAGCCCGGGTCGATCAGGGCAATGGGGCCGTGCTTCATCTCACCGGCGGCGTAGGCCTCGGCGTGCAGGTAGCTGACCTCCTTGAGCTTGAGCGCACCTTCGTAGGAAATAGCGGCGCCCATGCCGCGACCCACGAACAGTGCGGACTGCGCGTCCTTGCACAGCAGGGCGGCCTCATGCACGGCCTCGGTTTGGGTATCCAAAATCCACTGGATCTGCTCGGCCGTATCGGAAAGCTCGCGGAACAGCATGCGCGCCTGCTTGGTGGTCAAGCGGTACTTGACCTGCGCCAGCAGCAGGGCCAAAAGCGTAAGGCTCACAACCTGGCCGATAAAGCTCTTGGTCGAGGCGACCGCAATCTCCTTGTTGGCCTTGGTGTAGATGACGCCGTCGCTCTCACGCGCCACGGGGCTGCCCACCACGTTGGTGATGCCGAAGACCTTGGCACCCTTGATGCGCGCGTCGCGAATGGCGGCAAGGGTATCGGCCGTCTCGCCCGACTGGGACACGGCAACGACAAGCGTCGTCGGCGTAATGATGGGATTGCGATAACGGAACTCGCTGGCTGCCTCAACCTCGGTGGGGATGCGAGCCCAGCCCTCAATGAGATTCTTAGCAATGAGGCCAGCGTGATAGCTGGTTCCGCAAGCGATCACGTAGACGCGGTCGATGTCGTTGAGCTCCTCGAGCGAAAGGCCCAGCTCGTCGATATCGAGCTCGCCGGCAGGCGTCATACGACCGACCAGCGTGTCGCGCACGACGCGCGGCTGCTCGTGGATTTCCTTGAGCATAAAGTCGGGATAACCGCCCTTTTCTGCCATGTCCAGGTCCCAGTCGATGTGGGTGACCTTGGGCTCGATAACGTTGCCGGCCTCGTCGGTGTACTCGACGCCTGCGGGCGTGAGCTTGGCAAACTGACCGTCCTCGAGCACCACGACATCGCGGGTGGCGTCGATGAGCGCGATGACATCGGAAGCAACATAGGAGCCGGTTTCGCCCACGCCGACTACGATCGGGGAATCCTTGCGGGCCACGGCGATCACGCCGGGCTCGTCAGCGCACACGGCGGCCAGACCATAGGCACCGACCACGTGGGTGCAAGCCTCGCGCACGGAGGCCATCAGGTCGTGCGTCTCGGCATAAGCCTCTTCGATCAGATGCGCGAAGACCTCGGTATCGGTCTCGCTCTTAAAGTGGTGGCCGCGGCCCTCCAGCTCTTCGCGCAGCTCGGCGAAGTTCTCGATGATGCCGTTGTGGACGATGGCGATACGACCGTCGCAGCTGGTGTGGGGATGGGCGTTAACGACGGAGGGCTTGCCGTGGGTGGCCCAACGGGTGTGGCCGATACCGCAGGTAGCGTCGCTGTCGATGTTGGAAAGCTCGCTCTCCAGGCCCGCGACCTTGCCCACGCGGCGGATGACGTCGAGGTGCGCCGCGGCGCCCTCGCCCACCTCGAGCGCGACGCCCGAGGAGTCATAGCCGCGATACTCCATACGCTTGAGGCCTGTGACCAGGATGTTCTTTGCAATATCAGAGCCGGTGTAGCCGACGATTCCGCACATAGGATAAATCCCTTCGTTCGCGTGACTGCAAGACGTCCACGCACAGGGGGCGCTGAGACGTACAACGTTCGAGTATTGTACTCACGCAAGCGCAAGCTGATATACCAGAAGTGGTATCTCAACTTAGATACCACCCTATGCACACATGCCCAGCCGGTCCAAACCGCCACAATGGGGACAGGCACCTTTGTGGTGGTCGCGCTGGCAACGGCGTTTCCCCAGATAAAACCTGCCAAAATAAACCTGTCCCTTTTTGGTAGGTTTGGGATGCTACAATCTGGCTTGTACTTGAAACGCATCAAAGGGGCCGCTATGGCAAAGGTAAAAATCAGCGACGTCGCGCGCGAGGCCGGGGTTTCGCTGGGCACGGTTTCCAACGCGCTCAACCATCCCGAAAAGTTGCGGCCCGAGACCCTCAAGCTCATCAACGAGACCATCAGTCGCCTTGGCTACCTGCCCAACCAAAGCGCTCGTCAGCTCGCGGGCGGCGCCACCAAGTCCTTTGGCCTGGTACTCCCCCGCCTCGATCACGGTTTTTCGCTCCAAATCGCCAGCGGCGCCCACAACGAGGCCCGCAAGCACGGCTATGACTTGCTCATCGCCAACGCCGATAACGACGATATTCTCGAGGACCATTACCTGCGCTATTTTATGGGCACGCAGATGTCCGGCGTCATGGTTCAGCCCATGGCATCCCCCGACTGGCACCCCGCCATGACCAAGATGCCCGTACCGATCGTCCATCTGGACATCCACTGTTCCGAGCCCGGCTACTACGTAGCGGCCGACAACGAGGCCCAGGGTCGCATCATTGCCGAACTCGCCATCGCCCGCGGTGCGCACCATATTGTCGTCGTCGGCCGAGCAGCATTTATGCAGCTCACCCTACGCGTGCTTGGCATTCACAAGGCCCTCGCTCTGCACCCCGATATCAAGATCGAAGTCATCGACGCCGGCGAATGGAACACGGCGGCCGACGGCTATGGTATCGGCAACCAAATCGCCGAGCGCCCCGCCGACGAACGCCCCGATTTTGTCGTCGGTCTGACCGACGTGCTGGCCTCGGGCGTCATCTCGGCGCTGGTCGACAAAGGCATCGCCGTCCCCGGGCAAGTACGCGTAGCAGGTTGCGATGGCAACCCACTCGCTTGGAGCGGATCGGTCCCGCTCACTACGGTAGCGCCCCCGGGCTATGAGATTGGCCGCAAGGGCGTTCAATTGCTCATGGAGCAAATCGAGAACAAGGTCCCGACAAAGACCAAGCATATCCACGTCAGCTCTGCCGCGCGCACCGTCACCGCGGTCACGGCCATCGAGGACATCAACCGCCAAGAACTCGTGCGGCCGTTCCTACTGGAACGCGCCAGCACCCAGGCAAGCAGCCAGACCGACGCCACGGCTATCAACCTCGGTGCGTATCTATAGCACGCCCGCGAGTATGCTAAGTCGCCGCTTAAGCAAAAGGGGCCCGACCATTGCCGGGCCCCTTTTGCTTAAGCGCAAACGTGAGCAACCGCTCGTTTTAACGCCGCAATTTTCTAGCGCACAGCCTTGATTGCCGCCGCCAGGTCGAACAACGTATCGAGCACGGCCTCGCAGCCATCCACCACGTCCTGCGGCAGCGGCACAATATCGGGGACGGCAAAGACATGGCAGCCGGCCGTAATGCCCGAGACGCAACCGTTGCGCGAATCCTCGACCACGGCACATTCCTCGGGAGCAAAGCCCGCGCGCTCGCAGGCGAGCAGATACATCTCGGGGTCGGGCTTGCCGTGCACGACGTCCTCGCCACACGTTACCGTTTCGAACTTGTCAAAGAGGCCAACCATCTTAAGGTTGCGCTCGGCCGTAACGAGGCGCGACGACGTCGCTAGACCCACGTGATAGCCCGCAGCCAGCAGCTCGTCTAGGCACTCGGCGGCGCCGGCCTTAAGTTCCAGTTCGGTCTTGACCATCTCGTCGCGAATCTCCTTGTGGCGGACATAGACCGCCTCGGTGGTTTCGTGGCTGCCGTAATGCTTATCGAGGATGTCCATGACATCGGGCAGCGTGCGACCGATAAACTGATGGATCAGCGCATCATCAATCGCGAGCCCCAGCTCAGCGGCGCCTGCCTTCCAGGCCTTAATCCCCAAACGCTCGGTGTCGACCAGCGTTCCGTCCATGTCAAAAATAACAGCCTTGATCATATCGGCCCCCTCACCGGATTGTGTTACTACCACTCTACCGCACTTACAAACTTGTATATAACGTATATAGCATATTGCACTTTCGTTACATAGATAGAAGACTTATGGCAAGTAACGCATTAGGATTATAGTTTTCGACCGAGTACTCAATGGTAAGGATCGTTTCATGATTTTAGACACCACGGCACCCGCAGAGGAGCTTCAAGACAAGCTATCGGCGCTCGAACAGCTGCTTTTGGCATACGGGCGCGTGGCTATCGGGTTTTCCGGTGGCGTCGACAGCAGCTTTTTGGCCGCCGTATGCGCCCGCATCATGCCTACCAATACCCTCCTCGTCCATCTCACCACGCCGCTCATCGGCACGCCCGAACAGGCCTCGTTTGAGCGGTCCGTTGATGGACAAGCCAATGAAGGGGCGCATTTTAAGCTCCCCGTGCTCAATCTTTCGGTCGATCAGCTGCAGCTCCCCCAAGTAGCCTGCAACGATGCCAATCGCTGCTACCACTGCAAGCACGCTGGCTTTACCGCCATCGTCAACCACGCCAAGTCGCTCGGCTTTCCCACCGTCATCGATGGCAGCAATGCAAGCGATCGCGGTGACTACCGTCCCGGCATGCGTGCGGCAGAAGAGCTCGGCGTACGCTCACCCCTTATGGAGGTCGGCTTTACCAAGGACGAAGAGCGCGAGCTGCTGCGCGCATGGGGCTATCCCGTTTGGAACCTGCCGGCGGGAGCCTGCCTTGCCACGCGCGTCCCCACGGGCGAGGAGCTTACGCGCGAGAAGGTCGATTTAATCCGCGCCTGCGAGGATTACCTGCACGATCTTGACTTAGCTCAGGTCCGCGCACGCCTGGTCGGCGGCTGCATGCATATCGAGGCCGCACCCGCAGATGTCGCCAAGATCGCCGCCCTCGGCGGTGCCGCCGTCGACGACAAGGGCAAGACCCCGCTGCCCGCCGCTATCGAGTCCGCGCTGCGCGAGCTGGGCTGCGACCATATCTCCCCCGAGGTCACCCCCTACATCCACGGCAACATGAATCAGTAACCTACCAAAAAGGGACAGGTTTATTTTGGCAGGTTTTATCTGGGGAAATATCGCAAGACAATCGCCCCTCCAGCACCCATCTGGCCTCGAGAGACACTAGAGAGGCGACCCGGCTGCATCTACTTCTTCCGATATCGGCGGTTACGACTCGTCGATGAACCCATTACTTCGATGAGCCCTTTATCCGCCATTTTTGGCAGATGGTAACGGACAGACGAATTTTGGCATTCCGTCTCTCTAAAACAATAGATTTATCTCTCTAACTTTAGAGAGATAAGCGCCTTGTTTTAGAGAGACATTAAGAGAGATGTATCGAATTCGCTGCTAGATTGCCTAATGCTATCTCTCTAACCAACCTTCTCTTTAGAGAGACATTTAGAGAGACGAGCGTAATTGTTAGCGTCGGAATAATTTAGCCAAATATAGTCGGCCGAGATTGACCAATCCCGGCCGACCCATTTTAGCCAACACGCCCGCATCTATGACTTTTCTATCGCATTCCTACATCCCCTCGGGCTGGATCCCCCTCACCT
>DBFZQW010000205.1:0-6039 GCA_048521445.1 Collinsella sp.
CCCATCGAAACACATCTCCACCATTCCTTCAACTGGGAAAATGCCGCCCCCGGGGCCCGGATAGGACCTCGGGGGCGTTCGGTTAACTGCGGGAGCGTGCCGTCAGCTCAATGTGTTCGGTTGGGATCGGAAATCAACCATCCTCTCTGGCCGTTCGATTCCTTTTGTATCTTTGGTTGCATAGGTGACCCGCCAGGGCTATTACGCGTGGAAGAGGCGCCTGCCGAGCTGGCCGATGAGGCGCTGAAGATGGCCCTGGTCAGGCGAAACGATCCCAAGGGATGCGTACATCATTCGGATAGTAAGAATGTTGCCAGCAGGTTTTGCGGCAACCGCAAAGGAGCCGTATCCTGCAGCTGGAATCACGTTGCAGCATCCTGACCCGCATTCCGATTGGCGGACGGCCCGCTTCGGCATCCTGACCAGCACAGCAATCGAGCCTTGTCATTCCTTGGATATGCCGGTTGCTCGGGGCGGTCCCGACGGAGGCCCTCGCCTCCCCGGTCCGTGACCCAAGAAGGGCAAGCATGCTGATCTGCATGGCTGGTTCCTCCTTTATGTAGACGACCATGCAAAGAAGGGACAACCGAGGAGGCAGGTTACTGATGCGGGCTCCCGCACGCCCATGACTACCCGACGGGCTGTTTTTCATCTCCGATGCCCGCATTGCAGCATGAACGAATGTGCCTCGACATCTCTGCTGGCATGGTACGACTGGGATCGCACCTCGACGCATCCTTGCGCATACTGCCTTCCAAGTTTCGAAACCGGGAAGGAAAGTGTATGTGAGCGACGATATCGGCGCCGATTCGACGCTCGAGAGGGAGATTGCGCCGATTCTATCCATCGGGGATGCATTCCCGAAGATTCTCATCACTCGCACGAGGCATGAGCCCCATACCCGGGAGGGCGTGCTCGTGCTGAATTTCGCGAGGTGGCTGCTTGGCGGGTAGGGTTCTGAACGTCGCATTGGGATATCGCGCGACAGGGCACGCAGGGCTGTTTGTGCCCGCACGGGAAACGCCGTCGCCATGCGGGCGGCCTGTCGTGTCCGATTAGCCTTTTGCTAAACAGGCTTACGCCAACTCATGGGCAAGCCACCTGAGACTATTCACTTTGCTTATCGTTGACAAAGACCTGTGGCCTGCGGTTTTGTGAACGGCTCGTAAGCCACCCGCGTCGACTCACTTACTGTTGAAGCTGGTGGTTTGCAGGCTCAAAGGCGGTTGAGTTTCAAAACGGGCGTTTTTCGGCGATATCGAGCCTCCAAAGGCGGCTCTCCGTGCCCCTTGGGACAAAAATAAAAACTCAATACTCTGAGTTTGAAAATGGTTTTTGAAGTTGTCCCAGCTTTTGTCCCCGAAGCCGATGAAACGCGACGTCGCGTCATTCAGCGGCACTCACTTCGAGATGCCGCCGAAAACTGGGTGCAACTGGAGTGACGAGACGGCAAAACTATAACCACCGAGTGGGAGTAGAACAGGTGTTCGATTCTATGCTATAATGTTTGCCAATGGGCGCGGCGTCTTCCGAAGCCGCGCCCATTGCTATACGGGCCTTACGATGACGAGCTGACTATCATAGGCGCCATGCGTGCATTTGCGGCGGAACAGGGATATGCGCCCGACTTCTCCGAATCCCGCCTCCATCACGAGATTTACCTCTCCGACCAGCGCAAGTGCGCGCCGGAGAAGCTCAAGACCGTGATCCGTCATCCCATAAAGTCGATTTAGCGAAACGAGTGACGCCGATCGCTCCGGCTTTTGGGGTTTATCAATTGGCAGTCCGCGATGATCGAGCAGGCTGCCCTGCCTCCCGGCAGGCGCGCAATTCCTTTAGTCGATTCGTCTCGAGGTGCGCTCTTTGCTCATCTTGTGGCCCAGAGTTATGATACTCCTAAAAGCGTAACCAGATTCGAGTTTTAGGAGCAGCTCTTGAAGTGCAGCAGGCTCAAGAACCGTGGCAGGTACCTCGAGGAGGCAATGCTCTTCCGTGACACCGACCTCATCAAGGTGATTACGGGCGTGCGCAGGTGCGGCAAGTCGAGCCTTCTCGACCTTATCAGGATAACCATCGAGTCCGAGGGGGTCGCTGGCCGCGGTTTTGTGAGCGTCAACCTGGAAAGCAAGGGTGCGGGCATCAAGACGGAAGACCAGCTTTACGATCGCATTCGCGGGTGCCTGTCGGACAAGGGGCGCACCTACGTCTTCATAGACGAGCCCCAGAGAATCGATGGCTGGCAGGATGCGGTCAATGCGATGAGGGTCGACTTCGATTGCGACATCTATCTCACGGGCTCGAACGCGTATCTTCTCTCCAGCGAGCTGGCCACCTATCTGTCCGGGCGCTACGTAGAGGTAAAGATGCTGCCCCTGTCCTTCTCCGAGTTCGCTGACTTCTGCGGGATCGAGTTTGCATCGGGAAGGTCGGTGGCTCTCACCCCCGAGGGGGACCCCGTTCTCTTTGACGATATGCTTACTCGTTACCTTGAGTACGGGGGCATGCCAGCCATTGCATCCCTATCGACGACCCAGGCGCAGCACTCGGCGTACATGTCCGGAGTCTACGAGGCCATCGCCGTGCGCGATATCGTCAACCGCGAGCGCGGGAAGGGCAAAAGCGCGGTGACCGACCCTTCTCTGCTGCGCTATGTGGCCGAATTCCTGGCGGACAACATCGGCAACGAGTGCTCGTCGAACCGAATTGCCGGCGCGTTAACTTCTGCGGGGTCGAAGACCACGAACAAGACCGTTTCCTCGTACGTGGGTGCGCTCGAGGAGGCCTTCCTGTTCTATCGTGCCACGCGTTACGATCTGCACGGCAAGGCGCTCCTTAAGACGAATCCGAAGGAGTACATCGTCGACACCGGCTTCCGGACCTGGATGGCCGGCTATAGGGTCACGGATACTGGGCGCCTGTTCGAGAACGCCGTGTATCTCCAGCTGCTCTACAAAGGGTGGAGCGTGCATGTGGGCAAGCTCTATGGCAAGGAGGTTGACTTCGTCGCGACGAAGGACGGGCGCGTGCTCTACGTGCAGGTGACTGACGAGATGTTCGCAAGCGAGACCAGGGAACGCGAGATCGCCCCTCTGAAGTCGATACGAGACAACCACGAGAAGATCGTGGTCGTGAGGCAGGGTTCCTACGACACGGACATCGGCGGCATTCGCATCGTGAGCGCGAGGGACTTTTTCCTCTAGGACCATGAAATTCATCGCGAAGCAATCAGGTCAAGTCGGGAACAATGTCTGACATCGTGTGGCGATAGCATCGTGCGCGCGATGTCAGTTTTGGCTTCAAGATGGGTAAAACCGCACGGCGCACTGGCTGCCACGGCGGTCACGGATGAACTCATGAGATAGCCACCTGGCACGATTCCTCTTTGCGATCAATAGTTGAAACTTATGACCTGCGGTTTTGCGAACGGCTTGAAAGCCACCCGCGTTAATTCACTTACGATTACAGCTGGCGGCTTGCAAGCTAAAGGGCGGCTGAGTTTCAAAACGGGCATTTTCGGCGCTATCGAGCCTCTAAAGGCGGCCAATCGCGGCCTTTGGGACAAAAACAAAAACTCAACGTCCTGAGTTTGAAAAAAAGTTTTGAAGTTGTCCCAGCTTTTGTCTCCGGGGCCAACGAAGCGCGACATTATGTCACCTGGCGGCACTCGGCTCGAGACGTCACCGAAAACTGGGTGCAACTGGAATGACGGGACGGCAGGGCTGAAGCCATCGAGTGGGAATAGAAAATTCCTTAGTTATGGGGGTATAAATTTGATTTACTTTAGGATAAACCCCCCCATGACTATATGAATTGCCCTGCTGACTCCAATGAAGATTGGAGGGTAACTGCCAGGGGTGACGGCCCAGCGAGTGTTATTTTGCGAGCTAGGCGCATTGAAAGCGACCTTTCGTGGTAAAAAATACTTGCCGGAAGCCGCGGCTTTCAGAGTACGGCTTACGTGTACGTTTAACCTCCGTGGGCGACGGGGTGCCGCAAGGTGTAGAATATCGCCCACCTGTAGGGGCCTGCAGCGATGCGGGCCCCGCTTTGCCGTCGACATCGACCGCATCGTGGGGCTGTTGGAGGGCGAGAAGTAGGGCACCTCGGCTCAGTCTCGAGCCATGCGGAGTCGCTCCGCATTTTTGAACGCCGCGTGTGCGTCCCAAATACTTGAGAAACAAGCTGTGAAGTGCGGTGGCGCGCCCGTGCCCGTGCATAGCCGTCACCATCAGCGTCTACGCGGCGTCGGCTTCAAGTGGAACTGGCGCCGCTGCTGTATAAGGTTTGCGTTGCTGCGAATGGCGATCAACGCCCGCGATGCTTCTGCTTGCGCTTCAGCTTTCTCTGCTCGTAGCGCGCATCAGCCTCTTCCGCGCGGCGTCGGCTTCTCGCGTGAGCCGACTCCCGCTTCATCGCTTCTCTCTGTGCCGCGAGCGCCTGCTGGGCCTTGGTGCTCACCGCGGGCCGCTTAAGGGCTTTCGCCGCCTCGCGGGCGCGCCGCTTGGGGTTCTTCGCGGGCTTGCTTGCCTCAGCCGGTTTGCCACCGAAGAACGAGAGCTTCTCCCATTTGCCGACAACGAATTTCAGAATCTCCTCATCGGACGGCTCCGCGCCGAAGACGATGCGGGCGACGCCGTACCTTCCGCCCTCGACGTGCTCCGCCAGCCCGACCCAGAATTGGCCGTCGTGATATACGGTCAGGGTGGACGACACGCTGATCTGCATGGCTGGTTCCTCCTTTATGTAGATGACCATGCAGAGAAGGGACAACCAAGGAGGCAGGTTACTGATGCGGACTCCCGCACGCCCGCGACTACCCGACGGGGACTGTGTTTTCATCTCTGGTGCCCGCATTGTAGCACGCGTGAATGCGCCCGGCATCGCTGCTGGCATGGTGCGACTGAGATTCGCTCCCCGACGCATCCCTGAACATATTGCTTCCCCGGTTACGAAACTTTAAAAAATCGAGTTTCGAAACCGAGAGTAGGGCTATCGCGGAGTTCTCTCGGATAAGAAAACAACCAAGGGAAACGTCCCGATGGCGCCCTTTGGGACAAAACAAAACTCAAAGCCCTGAGCTCGCATGTCCTGGGGCTTCCTGGAGATGTAGATGGCGTCGGGCGTGGTGAACGGGTTCACAGCGACGCCGTCGCCCTCGCCGCCGCGGCTATGTCGGATTCCTCCGAGCCGGCCGGTATGGCCAGCTCCACGCGGCCCACCAGCGCTCGTATGGGAAGCGCGGCGCCGGCCGCCGGGTCGTAAGCGCCATAACTGCCGCGTAGGGTACCCGAAGACTTCCTAGGAGGTCTCCTGGAGGAATCCTAGGAGATCTTCGGTTTCTAAGCGTGGTGATGGCGCAATCGCCATATGAGCAGGCACGGGTGATTGATGCCGGTGACGATATGCAGACCCGCGGGAATCTACGCCCGGCGCCTCCTCGGCTCGGGCAGCTCCTGAAGCACGCCCTCCACGATGGCGCGCACGGCGGCTTTGTCCTCCACGTCCACGAGCAGCATCTCCGCAGCGCCCTCGTAGGGCACGGCGGGCACCGAGAGCAGCGCGCGCGAGGACTCCGTGCTCTTCACCAGAAAGCGGTCGTCGTAGACGCCGCCGAAGAGCTTGCCCGACGCATAGAGCAGATACTCGCCCATCATCTTCCGATGTGAGACCTCCGGCACGTCGGCCAGCAGGTCGAGGACGTATTCCAGGTATTCTGCGCTTGACGCCATGCGATGCTCCTCCCTTAATTGACCCAAGTATCACCCGTCTCCTATAGCGAGTGAATATAAAAAAAAGGGCAGAGTCGCTTGCGCAAGTCCGCCCCTAAAACCGTGAAGGTTTTGCTATCTGCAGGCTATTCTATCAACCCGAGCGATTCTGTCAACTTGCGAAGGAACTCGAGCGCGGAGCGAGCTGCGGCGCCTTGATTATCAACTTTATCCGAACACCTCCCACATTCATCCGCACATGTGCGGATGAATGTGGGAGGTGTTCGGATAAAGTTGATAATCAAGGCGCCGCAGCTCGCTCCGCGCTCGA
>DBFZQW010000206.1:0-13428 GCA_048521445.1 Collinsella sp.
TACTCGGTGAGCTGCGACGAGTTCCAGCTCACCGATGCCGCGATGAATACGCCCATGAGCGAGATGAACACCGTATAGATGAGCAGGTAGAACGGGTGCGCCAGCGCCATGCGAAGCGCGGTCTTAAAGGTGCTCATAGCGACTCCTTCCAAAGATCAGCGTAGCGGCGGCGACAAACACCAGGGCCATCAGGACGAGCGCGCCCGCGCGAACAGCGAAGGGCCCCAGGTCCTCAAAGAAATACAGGCGATTGAACATGTCGCAGATGAGCTTGACGGGGTTGAACCAGCACTCGGCCGGGCAGGCGCGGGCGACGTCGTCGGCAAGCGCCATCGCCGGCTCGCCGTAGAGGCCGGCGAACAGGGCGCACGTGGTAGCAAAGCCCGTGAGGATGCCGGACTTGGACGCCTTGCCGCCCTTAACGGGAAGTGTGCCCACAAAGAGTCCCAGGCCCGTGGCGGCAAGCGCGGAAGCGGCGCCGCCCACCAGACACAGCCCCTCGCGCCCGCCAAAGTCGACGCCCACGACCAGGCGCACGTAGCCGATTGCGATCGCCATCGAGGCGAAGGAAACCAGCCACGAGCCGACAAAGATGCCGGCCAGCGACGCCGTCTTGGAAAGGCCGCCCACGCAGCGACGCGCGCCAAGGCCCGACAGATTGGGCTGCAGATCGACGACGCTCAAGGCGGCAAACTCGGCAGACATCATCGCGACCAGGCCAAAGAGCGCGTAATAGTAGATGACCGTGCCATCGGGTGTGGTGCGTGTCAGGCTTACGCGGCGGGTGCCGCCCTCGAGCGACAGGGCGCGCGCAACCGCCTCCGGGTCGGCGAGCGCCGCCGGGTTGTCCTGGGCAATCTGGGATATGAGCTCGGCATTTTGTGTATACGAGCTTGCCACCGTCTCCAAAATGCTGCGGTCGGTGAGCACCGATGATGCGCGCGAGCTGTCGTAGCTCGATAGCAGTGTGAGCTTGGGCGTGCCCGCAGCGTCGACCGTATAGATACCCGCGACCTCACCGGCCTTGAGCGCACGGTTCGCATCGGCTGCGTCGTCGAGCTCGTGGATCTCGAGCAGCTGGTCGTCGCCTTCCTTGGCAAGCGACGTCGCCACATCCTTAAAGGTCGAAGCGTCCCAGACCTTGTCCGCCACGACGGCAACCGGCACCGGGTCGACCGTGCCGTCGGAGCTCAGGTTCGCAAACATAAACATGAACATCGTGGAAAGCGCGATGGGAAAGAGGGCGCCCCAGACCCACGTGCTCGGCCGGCGCAGCAGCGTTTTGACCGTGATGATAATGGTGTTGAACATGGCTGCCCCCTAGTCGCGCAGCTCGCGGCCGGTGATCTCGAGGAACACGTCGTTGAGGGTCGGCGGCTCGCTCCACACGCGGCCGAGCGCCACATCGGCGGCGCGCAGCGTGTCGAGGATGTCGACCAAATTGTGCGGGCTCGCTTCGCAGGTGCAGACGAGCTCGCCGCCGGACAACTCAACCGAAAGCACGTGCTCGAGGGCGCGCAGCCGCTCGACCGTGGCGGTCTCTACGGCGCTGACCTCGACAGTCACGCGCTCGCCCATTTGAATCATGCGTTTGAGCTCGTCATTGGTGCCCTGCGCCAGCACACGTCCGCCGTCCATGATCATGATGCGGCTGCAAATCTGCTCGACTTCCTCCATGTAATGGCTGGTATACACCACCGTGGCGCCCTCGTCGCGCAGGCGGCAGATGCCCTCCAGGATGGCGTTGCGGCTCTGCGGGTCGACCGCCACCGTGGGCTCGTCAAAGAAGATGAGCTCGGGCTTGTGCGCGATACCGCAGGCGATGTTGAGGCGACGCGCCAGGCCGCCCGAGAGCTTGCCGGGGCGAAACTTGGTAAAGTCGCCCAGCCCGACAAAGTCGATCGCCTCGTCCACCAGCGCGCGGCGGCGCTTGCGGTCGTTGACGTAAAGGCTGCAGAAATAGTCGATGTTCTCGCGCACCGTAAGTTCGTCAAACACCGCCACCTGCTGCGGCACCACACCGATGCGGCGCTTGAGGTCGTAGCGGGCGGGCGTCATGTGCTCGCCGAACAGCTCGATGGTGCCTTTGTCGTAGGCGAGCAGCTGCAGAATGCAGTTGATGGACGTGGTCTTGCCCGAGCCGTTGGGGCCCAGCAGGCCAAAGATCTCGCCGGGGGCGATGCTCAGGCTAAAGTGGTCGAGCGCGATAAGGTCGTCGTAGCGCTTGACGAGGTTTTCGACGTGGACGATGTCTGTCATGAGGCGGCCCTTCTGTTGATTGCGGCCCGGTACGATTGCATCATCGCAGGAGCGAGCGGCGCGCACCAGTGAGCTTTGTCACGAGTGCGGAGCTTGGCCGTGCGGCCTGCCGACGTCCCCGCTTTGCCGCGTGGGAGGAATGTCACGGTTGCGCAGGCGGTCCCTCCACCACGCGCGGCTTCGCGTACAATACCCGTATGAACAGGCTTTTCGACAAATCGATCGTGCTGGCGTGCTGTATTGCGGCCGCCATGGGTCTTGCTGTGGACGCTCGCCTGGTCGCGGCGTTTTGCCTTGGCGTTATTGCCACCTCGCTGGCCGAGGTCGTACAGGGAAACCGCGCCCGCCGTGTGAGCGAGGCCGCGAGCTACGCCTGCATCATCGCGGCTGTCTTCGTGCCGCCGTTTGTGCCGTTTGCGCCTCTCGCTCTCTATGACATCGCGCGACGCGTTCGCCGTGAACGAATCTGGCCCGCGCTGGCGATTGGCGCCGTGTTTGTCTGCGCGCTTGTCGCGGACCTTCGTGGTGGCGTGCTCACCACCCGAACGCTGCTGTTAACCGCCATCCTTTCGGTTGCCGCCACCTTGCTATCGCTACGCACCGCCCAGTTGGAGCGCGAGCAGCGGCGCATGCGCCGCACCCGCGACGAGCTGCAGGAACGAGCCCTCGCGCTCGAGGCGCGCAACCGCGATCTTGCCGATCGCCAGGACTACGAAGTCGAGCTCGCGACGCTCGCCGAACGCGCCCGCATCGCGCGCGAGATCCACGATAACGTCGGGCACCAGCTCACGCGCGCCTCACTGCAGGCCGAAGCCCTACGCGTGGTCCACGCCGACGAGCCTGGCGTCGCCGCCGATTTCGCCGACGTTAAACGCACGGTTGACGAGGCGCTCCAGCTTGTGCGCACCAGCGTCCACGCGCTCAACGACAACGCCGTCGACCTTTCCGTGCAGCTCGAACGCATTGTCGAAGGCACACGCTCGGACGGCGGCCCGCAGATTGAGCTTGAAGTTATGGCCGAACATGCGCCCGCAAACGTCGCCAACTGCTTTGCAGCGGTCCTGCGCGAAGCGCTCTCCAATACCATGCGCCACGCTTGCGCCCAGACCGTCACCGTACGGTGCATGGAGCATCCGTCGTTTTACCAGCTCATTGTTACCGACGATGGCGTGGGTGAGGTCCAAGCAAGCGGCCGCGGCACCGCAGAGGGCATGGGGCTCGCCTCCATGCGCGAGCGCATCGAGGCGCTTGGCGGCACCTTCACCGCCGGCCCGCGTGCCGGCGCCGGCGGCTGGCGTGTGTTTGCCACCGTTCCCAAACAGCAAGGAGATGAGGGCCGATGAGGCTCATCGTTGTCGACGACGACCGCTTGGTGGTCGATTCGCTCAAGATTATCTTGGGCGCCCAGCCGCAGATCGAAGTGGTGGGCACCGGTGCCAACGGCAACGATGCGGTGGCGCTCTACGCCGAGCACGCACCCGATATTGCGCTGCTCGACATCCAGATGCCGGGACGCGACGGCCTTTCGGCCGCGCGCGAGATCCTTGAGCACGACCCTGCGGCGCGCGTGGTGTTTCTGACGACGTTCTCGGATGACGAGTACATTGTGTCGGCGCTCAAGCTGGGCGCCCGCGGCTACCTGATCAAGACCGATGTCGCTGCCATTCCGCCGGCGTTGGCGCAGGTCATGGACGGCAAACGCGTGCTCGAGGGCAAGGCGATCGAGGACATCGATTTTGACGGAACGGACGTCGAGGCGGGCACGCCCCGCCGGCCCGCAGCCTTCGCCAGCCTGACCGACCGCGAGTTCGAAGTCGGCGAACTCATCGCCCGCGGCCTCGACAACAAAGAGATCGCCGCCACCGCCTACATGGGCGAAGGCACCGTGCGCAACCACATCAGCTCAATCCTGGCAAAGATGGGCCTGCGCAACCGCACGCAGATCGCTATCGCCTACCTGCGAGGGTAGTTGCCCGAAGACCGACCCTTCCGGCATAGCAAAATGGCTGCTACCGATTTAAGGCCATTTCAAAACTATGCCGGTTTACGGGGCCAAACTCAGGACCCCCATCCATACCCGCGTTTTCTGCAAAATGACGGCTCGTCTACCTGCGGTTTTATTTTCACGAATATCGGCATGGTTGGGGACTCGTAACTCAGCCCCGTAAACCGGCATAGTTTTGTTCGGGCGGCCCTGGACGAGTGCCTCCGCCAGCCTCGCGGGACCAAAATGATCCGTTTTCCTCCGTCCCCAAGGGATCAGCCGGAACCGCTCGCCACGAAATCGGCCCATCTACTACGTTTGACGCGATACCCATGACCATACCTTCGTTTTGAACAAAACCACAGGCGTTCTACCTGCGGTTTTGTTTTCGCGCTTTTTGGCATGGTTGGGGGTAAGGGGCTAAACGTAGTAGATGGGCCGGTTTCGTGGCAGGCCCTTCTCGCCTACGCACAAAAGCGCCGCCACGGAGGAGGGAGATACCTCCGTGGCGGCTGGGGCTGGGGGTGGGGCTGTGTTCTGGCTCCCCGCCGGCTGCCCGGGGCCTTTTGGCCCCGGGCGCTGCCAGCGTGCCTAGCGCTTACGGATACCCCAGACCAGGGCACCGACACCGGCCATGGCAATAACAAATGCCATGAGCAGTGCGGCGGCCTGTTGGTCACCCGTGGTGGGCAGGAAACCCTTGACCGTCTTGACGATGTTCGTCACGGTCTTGGGCGTGCCGGGGTCGGGCGTCGGCACGGGCGTCTCGGGCTTCTTGTACGTGTTGTTGAACACGATACCCTCGACGCTCTTGTCGCCCTTGGTAAAGGCAACGTTCGCCTTGAGGTTGCCCTCGCCGTCGTCGACCACGTTAACGGTCGCGGTAAAGACGGACTTGTCGTAGGTCATACCGGCCTCGTCACCCTTGACCTCGCTGATGGTGTAGACGTACGTACCGGGCTCGTCGTACTCGAGCTTGTCGAAGTTGATCTTGCCGTCGGCACCGTTGGTAACCGTAGACTCGATGTCCTCGCCAACGAGCTTAAAGCTAAACTCGTCCTTCTTGAGCTCGCGTCCCTCGAGCACCTTGACCGCGCCGATGGAAACCTGCGTGGGCATGGCGTGATACTTGTTGGTAAAGCCAGCCGACTCGGTAGTTCCCTCGAGCTTGTGCGTCGCGGTCAGCGTGCCGTCACCATTGTCGGAGACGGTGGTCACGACGGTGTAGGTCGTGCCGTCATAGGTGACGCCCTTGTACAGGCCGAGCGCGTTGGGGCAAGCCTCGCGCAGCGTGTACGTGTGCGTACCGGGTGCCTCGTAGCGGATCGGGCTCAGCGTAACGTTACCGTTGACGTCGTTGGTACCGCTAGCGACAGCCGCACCGTCCTCGAGCAGCTCAAACGTGAACTCGCCAGCTGCAAGGTCGCGGCCGGTCAGACGCTTGACCGTCTTGACCTGATCGGTCACGGAAGAATCGGTGGGCGCCACGCCGTAGGTGTTGGTGAACGTGAAGGCCGCACCGTCGTCGCCGTTGCGCACGACACCCAGATGCCCGGCACCGTCGTCAGTCACGGTGTAGGAAACCTTGCGCGTGGCGTTGGCGTCGTTGATCACGCCAGGGGCACTACCGGACTCGGTCACCGTGTAGGTAAAGGTGTGCGAGCGCGGGGCAGTGGGGGCTGCGGGCTCGGACTCGTCGTTGGACTCGTCGGTGTCGGCAGCGTCGGCGTCAACCTCGGCCTCGCCGGCGTTGGCCTCGGCATCGCTCGATGCGTCGTCAGAAGCATCGTCCGTCACGCCCAGGGCGCGGTTGAGATCCTCGAGCGTAAAGTGGATCTTGCCAAAGTCCACGTTGCCGGCCGCGTCGTTGGTTGCGGTCGTGCGCTCGGGCATCGGGGCACCAGCCTCGTCGGCGGTCACGGTAAAGGTGAACTTGCCCGTGATGTCAGCCGGGGTCAGGCCCTCGGCAGCTTGGAGCTTCTTAGTGCCGGTGAGCGCGGCATCGACGGCTTCGGCGCCGTAGACGTTCTCGAACAAGGGCTCGACGCCGCCGTAGTCGACCGTTGCCGTCAGGGTACCGTCACCGTTGTCGACGACGATAACCTTAAAGCCAAAGCTCCACGTTGTAGCGGAAACGCCATTCGGCAGCCCGAATAAATCTTCGTAGGCCGTGTAGTTAATGGTCCAGGCAAGCTTACCGTCCTTATCGGTACGATAAGCAAGCCCAGCAGCCTCAAGATTAGCAAGCATCTTAGTGTCGTAGTGCAGCTTATCAAAGCTCACGTGCCCGCCGATATTGGGCTTGAGGTTTTCGTATGCCACAAGCTCACCCTGATAGGCGATGCCGAACCAGAACTCGCCGTCGGCCATCGGGCGGCCGGTCAGAGTCTTGGTGGCGACAACCTGAGCAGCGGTACCACCAGGCGTATTGGTCGTAGCGCTGTAGCTGTTGTGGAACGGGACCAGGGCACTCTCGACCTTGTTCTCACCGCTCTTGTGGACCGTCGTATGCGTACCCTCGGGACCGCCGGAGACGGTCGTCGTGGCGGCAAGCGTACCGGCACCGTCATCGGCAACGGCGATCGTCACGGTACGCACGGCGTCGTCGTAGGTGTAACCGGGCTTGCCGTCATTCTTCTCGGCTACGGTGTACGTGAAGGTCTTGCCTGCGTAAACTTGACCTCATGGCCAGCCAGGATGTCGATCAGGCCGACCGTTGCCTCTGCCGTCGCAGGGGACTTGAAGTTGTTGACTCCGGGCAGCAGGCCAAGCGCGTTGGCCGAGGCCTCGTCGGCAGGCTTCACGGTAAACGTGAACTGACCCTCGGTCATAGGACGTCCGGAGAGGCTCTTGCTGAGCTTGAGGCCGCCGGCCGCGGTGTAGTTAAGCTCAGTGCGGTACGTGTTGGTGAAGCGTCCGTTTTCCTTCTTGGTGACATTGGCGGTCAGGTTGCCCTCGCCGTCCTCGGTCACGGTCACTTCGGCGGTTGCGACATGCGCGTCATACGTCATGCCGACCGTGCTGCCCGCGTTCTCGCGAATCTCGTACTTATAGGTTCCGGTGGCCGTGTAGCGAATCTTGCCGAACTTGATGGCGGCAATGCCGTCCTTCGCATCGTGCTTGCTCACGGTTACGGTTGCGGGATCGGGCAGCGGGGCGCCTTCGGGGGCGGTGATGGTAAAGCTGAACTTGTCGGAGTCCGTCCAGTCGCGACCGTCGATGGCCTTGCTCAGGTCAAAGTCGAGGTCTGCATCGGTCGGGGTCACGCTGTAAGTGTTCTCGAAGGTCGCAGGCGTGGCGCTCTTCAGCTCGTGCGTAGCGCTGAGGGTACCGTCACCGTTGTCGGTAATGGTGGTCTCGATGGTGTACTTGGCGTCACCGTAGGTGATGCCCTTGCTGGTGGTTCCACCGTTGACCTCGCGCAGCGTGTAGATGTGCTTGCCGGCCTCGGTGTACTTCACGGGGCTCATCGTAATCTTGCCGTCGGCGGCGTTCTTGCCGGTGGCGACGACCTCGGCGTCCTCGCCCTCGCCCTCGACCAGCTCGAAGAAGAACTCGTCGGCAGCAAGCTCGCGTCCGGTCAGAACCTTGGTCGCGGTGATCTGGTCGGTGACGCTGAACTCGTCAGGATTCGGCTTGTAGCTGTTGTTGAACTTCGCCTCGTCGTCGCCCTTCAGGGCATGCTTCGCCTCGAGCGTGCCGTCGCCCTTGTCGGTGATGGTGGTCTCGATGGTGTAGGTCTTGCCATCGTAGGTGATGCCGTTGCCGGCGTCGCCCTGGACCTCGCGCAGCGTGTAGGCGTGCTTGCCGGCAGCGGTGTACTCGATGGGGTTCATCGTGATCTTGCCGCGGGCATCGTTCTTGCCGGTGGCGACAACATTGTTGCCCTCAACGAGCTCGAAGGAGAACTCGCCTTCCTTGAGGTCGCGACCGGTCAGGTACTTGGTCGCCGCGATCTGATCGGTAACACTGAAGCTCTTGGGGGTTACGGTGTAGGTGTTCTCGAAGATCGCCTTCTCGGCGTTCTGCAGCTTGTGCTCCACGCTGAGGGTGCCGTCGCCGTTGTCCTTGACGATGGTCACAATGGTGTACTCAGCGGTGCTGTAGGTAATGCCGTTCTCGGTAGCGCCGGCCTTGGTCTCACGCAGCATGTAGGTGTGCTCGCCAGCCGCGGTGTAGGTGACGGGATCCATTACGATCTTGCCGTCGGCATTGTTGGTGCCGGTGGAGACTACGTTGTTGCCCTCAACGAGCTCAAAGCGGAACTCGCCGGCAACGAGGCCGATCTCGCGGCCGGTCAGGACCTTGGTCGCGGTGACCTGGCCGGTGACGCTGGAGTCACTGGGGTTCGGCTTGTAGCCGTTGCTGAACTTCGCCTCGTCAGCGTCATTCAGGACATGCTTCGCCTCGAGCGTGCCGTCGCCCTTGTCGGTGATGGTGGTCTCGATGGTGTAGGTCTTGCCGTCGTAAGTGATGCCGCCGGCGTCACCCTTGACCTCGCGCAGCGTGTAGGTGTGCTTGCCGGGCTTGTCGTACTCGATGGGGCTCATCGTGATCTTGCCATCGGCGGCGTTCTTGCCGGTGGCGACGACCTTGGCGTCCTTGCCCTCGCCCTCGACGAGCTCGAAGGAGAACTCGCCCTCAGCCATGTCGCGGCCGGTCAGGACCTTGGTCGCGGTGATCTGGTCGGTGACGCTCGTCTCGACAGGCGTCACGTTATAGGTGTTGGTGAACGTAAAGGCTGCGTTGCCATCCGGGTTGCGGGACACGCTCAGTTTGCCCTTGCTGTCATCGGTCACGGTGAAGGAAACCTCGCGCGACAGCTTGGCGTCGTTGGTCACGCCAGCGACCTCGCCGGACTCGGTCACGGTGTAGGTAAAGGTATGCTCGCGCTTCTCGGGCTTCTCGCCCAGGGCCTTGTTAAGGTCGTCGAGCGTAAAGGTGATCTTGCCAAAGTCGACCTTGCCCTTGGCATCATTGGTCACGCTCGCGTTCGCGGGCATGGGTGCGCCCTCTTCACCGGTCACGGTAAAGGTGAACTTACCGGTAATGTCAGCCGGGGTCAGGCCATAAGGAACCTGCAGATTCTTCTTGCCCACAAGCGATGCCTCGACAGGCGCGGCAGTGTAGGTGTTCACAAACTCGTTGCCGGCATCGCCGTAGACAGCCGTCGCCGTCAGGGTACCATCGCCGTTGTCGACAACGGTTACACATGCGTCAATTGCCGACACGGTGGCGCTCACGCCCGCAGGCAGCTTGCCGATCTGCTCGGCAGCAATGTAGCGAATGGTCCACGTGGGCTTGTCTGAGCTATCGTCAAACGACGCCTTCTCTTCCTCGACCAGCTTGGCAAGCGACTCGGTCGTATACGTCAGCGGACCGAACTCAACCTTGCCGCCCTTGTTGGTTGCATCCAGCAGAACCTCGTCGTGCCCCGCATAGCTCAGCGCAAACTTAAATTCGTCATCGGCCATCGGGCGCCCCGTGAGCTTCTTGGTTGCCTCAAGAGTCAGCGAGGTTTCCGTCTTGGCGCTATAGATGTTCTTGAACTCGGTCTCGCCCGAGATCTTTTCAACGTCAGCCTTAAGCCCACCCGTGGCCTTAACCGCCACGGTCACCTTGAACGTGGCAACGTTCTTGCTGTAGGTGATGCCACCGGCGTCGCCCTTGACCTCGCGGACCTCATAGGTGTACTCGCCCGGCTTGTTGTAGGTGATCTCGCCAAAGTTAATGGCCGCCTTGCCCTTGTCATCCAGGTTCGCCTTGGTCACAGTCGCGGTCGCGGGTGCGGGCATCGGGGCGTCATTCTCGGACGTCGCGGAGAGCTCAAACTTAAACTTGTCCGTATCCGTCCACTCGCGACCCTCGAGCACCTTGGTCAGGCCAAAGCTCGTCTTGGTATCCACCGTTGCCGGCGTCACGTTAAAGCTGATCTTGCCGTTGTTGCCCAGGTGAACGTCAACCTCCGTGGCGTCCGACTTGGCAGACGTGTTGTTCCACTTGGGATTGAGCACGTCGGCCGCGGTACCAGTAGGGTTGCCGCCCACGAGTTCCTTGGTGGTATGAAGTTCGTCAATAAAGGCTAGTCGCGCGGTTCCCTCACTAAACGACAGGTTGCCGCTCGCATCGCGCACGATTGCGCCCTCAAACTGCGCGGCATGTCCACCGGTAAACTCAATAATAGCTGTGCGGGGCTCGACCTTACTGTCTGTGCCTTTCGCCTCGAACTCATCCTTGTAGTAATAGATGCCCTCGGCAGCCAGCGAGCCCGTCGCAGGCGTTGTGCAGTTCTTATCCACATAAATGGGAGTCTGCTTCTGGAAATAGTAATAACGGTTGGTGTCGGCAGGCTCAAAGTTTGCGATCGTATCGCCCAACGCGCCAGCGTTCCACTTGTTCGCGTAGAAGTTCACGATCTTGGAACCGTTCTCCGCTGTGATCGTATTGCTCTCGATGTAGCCCTTGAGCCCCGCTACCTTCTCGGGCGCAAACAGGTTGTCGAGCGCGTCTCTCTTAACGCTCGAGGTGTAGTTCACCCGGATGGGCTCAGTATCGTCGACCGTAAGAACACCATCGGTGATCTTAAAGTGGCGCAGCGGAATCAGCGACGCAGGAATCTTGACTGTTACGATATCGCCGGCCTGAGGCTTGCCCTCTTCGGTATGCTGAACGGTGATGACCAGGTTCGCAGCGGCACCCGTAAATTTGTAGGTGTCGACATTGCCTTCGGTCTTCTTTGTCGGCTTGTCAAACGTCGTGCCGTTATACACGACAGACGTAAAGTTGTCGACCTGCATAAAGTCGCCCAGCTCGTCAGTAAACGTAATGTAGCCAGACTTATGCTCGCCATAACCGCCGTGAACTTCGGTCGGGTAACCAGCTTGGATAATGCTTCCCGAGATCTCTTCGAAGATTTTCTCGAGCTCAGAGGCGCTGGTTGCCGACTTGTAGTAATTGGCGTTTTCTGCGCGCGCACCAAAGTTGATGGTCCATTCGCCCCAGGAAGAAATGCTGGATGAGGCGGCAGGATAGTTGCTCGACACGGCATGCATGAACTTATTCTCTTTGCTTGTGTCTTCAGCCGTGGGGACGGCACTGGGGTTTACGCCGCTAAAGATACCGATCGTATAAATGTCGGCACCTTTATCCTTGAGGTCCTTGGCGCTTTTGATGGCGCTATTGGCAACCTTTTTCTCGAACCCACTAGAACTCGTAGGTGAACCATCAGTGAAGAAGACAACGATCTTCTTGGCGTCGGCGCGACCAGACGAAAATACCTCATCAGCCAGCTGCAAGCCATAGTCGGCGCGTGTAGAACCGGCGGGGTTAATTGCGTTGATTGTTTTCTTAAGATCAGTTGCGCCGGGTTCAGTCGCGCTGGCTTCAGAACAATTGGTCAAGCCCATCATGGTCTGTGAGTAGTTGTAGGTGTACCCATCATCACGATAAAAGTCATTTCCGACCGTGGTGGACTTATTGCCCGAGAACTTAACGACGGCAACCTGATGCTGCTTGGACTCGTCCGAAATCTTTGCATTTTCCTTGGCGATGGTGTCAATAAAGCTATTGGCAGCCGTCTTCAGCGCATCGATACGCTTGATGGGGCCTCCGTCGCCCATAGGATCACTCATCGAACCAGAGGCATCCAACACCAGCACGATGTCGAGCGGCTTGCCGGAGACCGTCGTATCGGATGTCGAAGAGATAGCAGACAGCGTGGTCAGGAAATCAGAATCCCCGTTCTCGACTGCCCTGACCGTCTTGTCGGTCCAGATTCGGCCGACGTTTTGAGTTGTTATTTCCTTTCCGTTATAGCCGCCGGCCCAGAACTTCCAGTGGTTGCTGGTGTCGTAGTCGACGACCGTTTTTCCGGTCATGGCCGGTCCGTCCATTCCGGTGCTGGACCTAGCGTTGGCCTCGGGCAACATGGCAAATGCTGCAGCCGGCAACGCCAGCACTACGGCCAGTATCACCGCCAAGAGACCCCTCGTGTACCTGCTCATCGCGTCTCCCTTCTCGCGGGCTCAGACCTTGCATCAGCCTAAAGTTACGGAATGAGACACAATTAGGGCAGGTGACACATGTTCCAGATTCGGTTTTGGGCGTGAGACAAATGTCTCACCAAAGTTGAGACACGAGAGTTTTCGCAGGAAAACGGATGCGACTCGGAGCCAACAGGTCAAAATGATCCGTTTTCCTCCGTCCCCGGGGGATCAGTTGGTAACGCTCGCCACGAAATCGGGCCATCTACTACGTTTGACTCGATACCCCCGACCATAGCCGCTTTTCATGAAAAACCGCAAGCGTTCTACCTGCGGTTTTCATTTCGCATTACTTGACGTGGTCGAGGGCTGCCGCCTAAACGTAGTAGATAGGCCCATTTCGTGGCAGACGGGTCACGCGGCAGCCCTCGCAAGGCAAAAATGATCCGTTTCCCTCTGTCCACGGGAGATCAAGGGCTTTTACGGATATGGTGCTATTTCAAAACTATGCCAGATTACGGGGCTAAGCTCGGAGACCTCATCCATACCCCCTATTTTTGAAAAACAGCAAGCAATCTACCTGCGGTTTTGTTTTTGGGATTTTCCGTATGGTCGGAGGTTCGCTATCCAGCTCCGTAAACCGGCATAGTTTTGTTCGTGGCGGCCCAACCGCGCGTTCACGCGCGGGGCCGGTGGGGCATTTTTGCCCCACCGGCCCCATCCAAACGCTACTCCGGCTTGGTTTCTACCGTGGGAGTCTTGTCCGCCGCAACCGGAGTGCGGGCGGTGTCCATGCTCAGGCAGTGTTTAGGACAGCTTTCGATGCACTCGCCGCACACCACACAGGCATACGGGTCGATCGACCACGTTCCGCCCTTGCGATCGACCGCGAGTGCGCCCGCCGGGCAGCGGCGCGCGCACATGCCACAGCAGATGCACACGTTCATGTCGTTAACGATATGCCCGCGCAGGCGCTCGGGTGCCGCGAGCTTCTCCTGCGGATAGCACACCGTTACCGGCTGCTTGACCATAGAGCCCAAGGCCGTCTTGGCAAATGTCAGTAAACTCATGCCGCGCCTACCTTTCCGTGCAGCTAATGCAGGGGTCGATGGTCAGGATAATCATGGGCACGTTGGCAAGGAGCACGCCCTGCAGCGCATGCGTCAGACCCGCCAGGTTCTGCGACGTCGGCGTGCGCACGCG
>DBFZQW010000207.1:0-26354 GCA_048521445.1 Collinsella sp.
TGATAACGCGCTGTGGGAAAAGGTATTCAATGCGGCAAATAAAGACTCGGCAATGATTGAGGACGGCAGCAATTACGGCGATTTCCTGCTCAAGACCATCGACGGCGCCAAGGATGAGTTCACGGCGGATGAGCTTAAGACGCTCAAGGCCGGTGCGCAGCAGATCAAGGAGATCGAGGACAAGCTCGAGAGCTTGGAGAAGGAGTTCCCCGGCTGTGGAAGCACGCCGAGCGCAGGCGAGAGCGTCGATGCTTCGGCCGCTGGCATGACGGCTGGTGCCAATGCTTCGAGCGAGGCGACGAAGTTCCCCAGCTTTACGGGCAAGGACCTGGATGGCAACGACGTGAGCAGCGACGAGCTGTTCTCTAAGAACAAGGTCACCGTCATGAACTTCTGGTTCACTACTTGCAAGCCGTGCGTGGGCGAGCTGGGCGATCTTGAGAAACTGAATCGGGAGCTTGCCGAGAAGGGCGGCCAGGTCGTGGGCGTCAATTCCTTTACGCTCGATGGCAACAAGGGCGAGATTGCAGATGCCAAGGACGTGCTGAGCAAGAAGGGCGTGACATATAAGAACATCTGGTTCAAGTCGGATAGCGAGGCCGGTAAGTTTACGTCAAATTTGTTCTCGTTCCCGACAACGTATGTCATCGATCAGAATGGCAACATCGTAGGGGAGCCCATCGTGGGAGCCATCAGCTCCGCCGAGCAGCGCGCAGCACTCAACAAACTTATTGACCAGGCGATTGCGAATAGCGAGCAATAAACAAGCTGAACTATGTATATTGAGGAGGTCTCGGGATTCCTGGGGCCTCTTTGATTTCGATTCTTCGAGATCAAATCTGCTCTTGTTATGTTCTCGTTTCCAAGAAATGGGAGGCAGCTCATTTATATGCCGCCGTCCCTTTTCACCTGCATCTTTCCTGCTAGATTAAACCTAATGGGGAAAGGAGCCACAAATGGACGGGATGCAAGATATCGTAAAGAAGTTTCCGTTTTGGGAGCATTTGTCTGACGACGAACGCGCTCTTGTTTTAGGGCAATCCGCCTTGCGCGCCTTTGATGCCGGACAGCTTATTGGCGGCAGCGACAGCTCTTGCACGGGCGTCTTCCTCATTGTCCACGGCGATATCCGCGTCAGCCTTCTTTCCGAGGAGGGCAAGGAGGTTACGCTGTTTCGGCTCGGTGAGGGAGAATGCTGCGTCACCACCGCGTCGTGCGTTATTCGGCAAATCTCATTCGACACGCTCGTAACTGCGACACGAGAATCCACGCTCCTCGTTGTTCCTATTGGTGTTTGCGAGCATCTTGCCAACGTTAATATCCACGTCAAGGTTTTCATGCTCGAAGTAGAGGCGCAGCGCTACTCCCAGGTGGTTCGCGTGCTGCAGCAGATGCTCTTCAGGCGCCTTGACCAGCGCGTTGCCGACTATCTGGTTGAGCGATGCCGGGCAGCGGAGTCGATGGAGCTCCGGATCACTCAAGACGAATTGGCGCGTGATATCAACTCTGCTCGCGAGGCGGTGACACGCGTGTTGCGTCGTCTTGCCGATGAGGGCCTTATCGAGGTGAAGCGCGGGCGCATCCTTGTTCTGGATGTCGACGGTTTGGCGCGCCTGCCGTAGCGATGACTTTGCTGTGGTGCCTATCCGCCCGCTGCTCGCTGCTTGCTCTCAAGAAAACCACCCATATGGTGACTTGGTCACGGAACCGGCCTATGTCTTCCGGACATACTGGCATCAAGCGATAGGACAAGCGAGCAAAGGAGCTCATCATGGGATTGTTTGATTTATTTGCTGGGGTGGATATCAACAAAGGTGTTGAGGAGTGCCAGGCGACCGAAGGCGCGGTATTGATTGATGTACGCGGCGCCGATGAGTATCGGCAGGGGTATATCCCCGGGGCCGTCAACATTCCCCTCGATAGCATCGACCGCGTGCTTGCCGAATATCCAAAGAAGGACGCCCCGCTGTTTGTACATTGCTTGAGTGGTGCTCGTAGCGGTCGTGCCACGAGTTTTCTCCAGCGTGCAGGCTACAGCAACGTGAAGAACATTGGCGGAATCAATAGCTACGGTGGAAAGGTGGTGCGTTAACCATGAAGGTGGTTATCGTGGGAGGCGTTGCCGGCGGCGCATCGGCCGCGGCGCGCTTGCGCAGGCTTGACGAGCAGGCGGAGATTGTTGTTTTCGAGCGCACGGGCTATGTGTCCTATGCCAATTGCGGATTGCCATACTTTATTGGCGGCGTGATTGAGGAGGAGTCTGCGCTCACGCTGCAATCGCCCGAGGGATTTTGGAATCGATTCCGCATTGCCGTGAAGACGAGTCATGAGGTGATCGCCATTCACCCCGATGTGCATGCGGTTGACGTCCGCAACCTGCTCACCGGCGAAGAATTTGTCGAGACATATGACAAGCTGATTCTTTCGCCTGGCGCGCACCCGATTCGCCCTGAGCTTCCGGGGATCGATTCGGATAAGATCTTCAGCTTGCGAACGGTCGAGGACACGCTGCATATCCATGACTATGTACAAGAGCATAGGCCGAAGAGCGCTGTGGTGATCGGCGGCGGTTTTATCGGCATCGAGACTGCCGAGAACCTGCGCGACCTGGGCCTTACGGTGACGCTTCTGCAGCGCCCTCGTCAACTAATGAACAACATGGATTACGATATGGCAACGCTGCTTCACACGGAAGTGCGCGAGCATGGCATTGACCTGCGACTTCGTGCCGACGTGACGGGTTTTGAAGAGGTCGATGGCCGTGTGGTCACTCATGTGGCGGGCGAAGATTCTATCGTGGCCGATATGGTGCTGCTCGCTATCGGCGTTGTCCCCGAGAGCCATTTGGCAAAGGAAGCTGGCATCGAGCTGGGCATCAAGGGCTCCATTGTGGTGAACGATCGCATGGAGACATCTGCTCTCGACGTATATGCCGTGGGCGATGCCGTGCAGGTCAAGCATCAGGTGACGGGCGAGGACGCAGTGATTTCCCTTGCGGGCCCCGCCAATAAACAGGGGCGTATCGTCGCCGATGTGATCTGTGGCCTAGACAGTCACTATCAGGGCTCGTTGGGCTCTTCGGTGATCAAGGTGTTCGACTTGACAGCTGCGAGCACGGGAATTTCTGTGAAAGCAGCGCGTGCGGCAGGTATTGATTGCGAGAGCGTTGTGCTGTCGCCCGGATCGCATGCGGGCTATTATCCCGGAGCGACGCCCATGACCATGAAAGTCGTGTTTGAGAGGGAAACCTTGCGTCTGCTGGGTGCGCAGATTGTGGGCGTCGATGGCGTCGATAAACGCATCGACGTGCTGGCGACGGCAATCCAGGCCGGTATTCGGGCCGATAAGCTCAAGGATTTTGATTTGGCTTATGCGCCGCCATATTCTTCGGCAAAAGACCCGGTAAACATGGCTGGTTTTATGATCGAGAACGTTGACTCGGGCATCCTCAAGCAGTGGCATTGGGAACAGGAGCCTGATCTGCCGCGCGACGGAAGCGTGCAGCTGCTCGATGTTCGCACGGTTGGCGAGTATGGTCGCGGTCATATCGACGGCTTTATGAACATCCCTGTTGATGACTTGCGCGCTCGCTTGGGGGAGCTTGACGTGGCAAAGCCTGTTTATGTTATTTGCCAAAGTGGTCTTCGCAGCTACATCGCTTGTCGCATTCTCGCTCAGCACGGTTTTGACTGCTATAACTTCTCGGGCGGTTATCGTTTCTTTGCTGCTGTGACCAAAGACCGTCGCGGTAGCGATAACGTGATGCCGTGTGGATTGGAGAAGTAGGGCCTTTTTGGGCAACTTTGAACGAGGACTGCCGTGAACGAGTGGCGGTTTGGCCGGAAATGAGCGCTTTGCCGCCACTCGTTGGGGTCTGGAGCTGACGTGAGACCGTTGCCGAAGTCCCGTTTGGAGCCGTTGCGGGACCGGTTTCGCAGCATCGTTGGTACGACCGTAGAGCCGGCTCCTACTTAGGGTCGGCACCAACGCGGGACCCGGAGCCAATGCAGCACCACAAGTGATCCAATCCTCTAGCTCACTGCCAATTCTCCTGCTAGCGTGTATGACAAAGGTGAGATGGGGTAGGAAAAACGCATTACACGCGAGTGATGGGGAAAGGCCGACGTGCCCGTCCCTGTGCGGGGAGGAAGCCCATCGATGCTGGAGCTCAAAGGTATTTGCAAAAGGTACGTTACCCAGTCGTTTACGCAGGTGGCGCTCGACAGCGTAAGCCTGGCTTTTCGCGATAACGAGTTCGTGGCCATTCTGGGTCCCTCGGGCTCGGGTAAAACTACGATGCTCAACGTCATCGGCGGACTGGATCATTTCGATTCCGGCGACCTGCTCATCGACGGTATTTCGACCAAGGATTTTCACGATCGCGATTGGGATGCCTATCGCAATAACCGCATCGGCTTTGTGTTCCAGAGCTATAACCTCATTCCGCATCAGACCATTTTGGAAAACGTGGAGCTGGCGCTTACGCTCACGGGTGTGGGGCACGCCGAGCGCCGCCAGCGTGCGCGCGAGGCGTTGGAGAAAGTCGGCCTGGGCGAGCACGTTAACAAGCGCCCGAGCCAGCTTTCGGGCGGGCAGATGCAGCGTGTGGCCATCGCCCGCGCCCTGATTAACGATCCCGAGATTGTGCTGGCCGACGAGCCGACCGGCGCTTTGGATTCAACGACATCCGTACAGGTCATGGATCTGCTCAAAGACGTGGCGCGCGACCGCCTGGTTATTATGGTCACGCACAATCCCGAGCTGGCGTACCAATACGCCACGCGCATCGTCAACCTGGCGGACGGTAAGATCACCGACGATTCCGACCCTTTCGATGTCGCTGACGCCACGCGCCGCGAGGCCAAGCCTACGCGCAAAACCTCGATGAGCTTTGTGACGGCGCTGGGGCTTTCTGCCCGCAACCTCATGACCAAGAAGGGTCGCACGGCCATGACTGCTTTTGCGGGCTCGATTGGCATTATCGGCATTGCGGCGATTCTGGCGCTGTCCAACGGCGTAAACGGCTACATCAAAAAGGTCGAGGAGGATACGCTCTCGAGCTACCCGCTCACCATTTTCAAGCAGGATTACGACCTGTCGTCCATGATGGGCGGGCAGGGGGCCACGGATGACGAGGCGTCCAACGGCGAGGATTCGTCCGACGACGGTACCGACGGCAAGGCTCAGGGAACCGATAAGATTCCCGTGGTCACGGCCGTAAAGGATATGTTTGCGAGCGTTAAGTCCAACGACATGACGAGCTTTAAGGCATGGCTTGACGACGGCGGCGATGGTATCGACAAAGAGGTCAACGCCATCCAGTATGGCTACGGCGTGACGCCAGTTGTCTATCGTTCGAGTAAGGGTGACGAGAAGCCCGTCCGGCTGGTGCCCAACGCTATGACCGAGGCCATGAGCGGAGGCGCAAGTTCGGCGGCAACGGTGAGCATGGAATCCATGGGAACCTCGGTCTTTAACGAGATGATCGACGACCAGAGTCTGCTCGACAGCCAGTACGATGTCGTCGCTGGCCATTGGCCTACGTCCGCCAACGAAGCCGTGATGGTGCTTTCGAGCCGTGGCACGGTGGGCGATTACACGCTCTACAGCATCGGTGCGCTGGATATTGATGAGCTCAATGACCTGGTTAACAGCGCCATGGCGGCCGACGGTGGGGTCGAAACGCCCGAGACCGGCACCGACTTTACCTACGACGATGCGCTGTCCACGACGTTTAAGGTGCTGTCGCCGGCCGATGCGTATCGCAAAAACGAAGAGACCGGCATGTGGACCGATATGTCTGGCGACGCCGACTTTATGTCCGCCAAGGTTGCCGACGGTATCGACGTGCACATTGTGGGCGTGGTGCGACCCAACGAGACGGCCAACGCGAGCGCGTTGTCCCCGGGCATTGCCTACACGCATGCGCTGACTCGCCAGCTTATGGAGCGCGCCGCCGATTCGCAGATTGTGCAGGAGCAACTCGCCCACCCCGAGACGGATGTCTTTACGGGCAAGTCTTTCGATGAGCTGCAGTGCGAGGCCAAACAAGGCGTGGATCTGGGCAGTATGTTCAGCGTGGATGAGGCGGCGCTGAAGAGCGCGTTCTCGTTCGATACGCCTGCGCTCTCGGGCGCTGCCGGCGGTATGGACCTTTCTGGCATCGACTTGTCCGGGCTGGACATTGACCTTTCTGGCGTTGGTAAGGACATCGACTTCAGCGACATCATGGCCAAAGCGCCAACCCCAGATTTCTCGGGTATCTTTGACGGTCTGGAACTCACACCCGAGCAAATGCAGCAGGTGGGAACACTAGCCAACCAGCTGTTTGAGAGCTTTCTGCAATCTGATCAGTTTAGGGCACTGTCGCCCGAAGATCTTAGGGACGCGTCAAAGCTCGCTGCCGCATTCTCGACGTATCTTGAGAATGATGCCGCAGCCCAGCAATACCTGGCTCAGCTCAAGGCACTCGGCGGCGATGCCCTGGCCGAGCGCCTGCAACAGGCGATGACCGACTATGTGCAAAAGCAGCTGGCTCCGTATCTGCAGCAGGCTATGGATCAGGTGATGAAGGCGATCAGCGAGCAGATAGCATCGACGGTATCGTCCCAGCTCAAGGCGGGCGCGGCAGGGCTCATGGCAGGGCTCGTGGACCAGATGGCGACACAGATGTCTTCGAGTTTTGCCAACCTGGCGAGCGCCATGCACGTGGATGCGAGTGCCTTTGCTCGTGCCATCCATTTCAACATGGACGCCGAGGATCTGAGTTCGCTCATGATGAGCTATGCCAAGGCGTCGAAGCTCACCTACGACAACAATCTGACCACGTTGGGCTATGCGGATGAGGCGGACCCCATCTCGGTTAAGATTTTCCCGCGCGACTTTGAGGCCAAGGAGCGCGTACTCGATCACATCGATGCGTACAACAAGCAGGTCAAAGCCGCTGGCCATGATGATCGGGCAATTTCGTACACCGACTACATGGGCATCATCATGGGTTCGGTGACCGACATCGTGAACACCATCAGCTTGGTGCTCATCGCATTCGTGAGTATCAGCCTGGTGGTGAGCTCCATCATGATCGGCATCATCACCTACATCAGCGTGCTGGAGCGCAAAAAGGAGATTGGCATCCTGCGTGCGATCGGCGCGTCGAAGCGCAACGTGGCCAACGTATTCAATGCCGAGACCTTTATCGAGGGCCTCATCGCCGGCGTCTTTGCCATTGTCGTCGTGGTGGCCGTGAGCTTTCCGGTTAATGCCTGGGCGCTTGCTGCCAAACAAGTGCCCAATCTGATGAGCCTGCCCGTGCAGGATGCGCTGGTGCTCATCGCGATTTCGGTGCTGCTGACGGTTGTTGCCGGCCTGCTGCCCGCCCGCAGCGCGTCCAAGAAAGACCCCGTAGAAGCCCTGCGCTCCGAATAATGTGGCAAAGGGACAGTCCCTTTGTTACATTGAGACCCTCGCGAAATCGGGGTCTAATACTTTTCCAAGAAGTGAACGAGTCAAAATGGACCCCCGAAGCATCGACACTTTTGAGATGCAATTTCCTGCGGTTTTGATCGTTGAATCCTGCGGTTTTGGCGTCAGAAAATGTCGATGCTTCGGGGGTCAAAATACAGCCATTCACTTCTGGGGAAAGTATTAGACCTCGAAATATAGACGGCGTTTGCGAGCGGAAATCAGAACGCAAGCTTCTAGCTCTTCTTTGCAGAGAGCATAAGGCTAATCCGCGACGCTTTCGCACATGGGCTCCAAGGCATCTTGCGCGATGGCAAGCTGCTCGGCGGCGCCGCCCAGGTTGCGCGCGAGATTGTTATCGCCGTTCTTGAGCAAACGGCCGGCGGCTTGCGTGGCGAGCACGCTGGCTGGAGTTCCCTTTGGCGAAACACAATGTCGTTGATCATTTGGAGTGGCAGGATCAGCAGACATGCTACGAATGCCATGATGAGCGCAATCGCTGCGATCTTGCCGTTCGTGAGCATTAGTAAATCGAAGGTGAATGGTTTCCCGAGAAGTGAACGACCTAATTTGGACCCCTGAAGCACCCACGTTTTTCGACGCTAAAACCGCAGGATTTGAGTGATAAAACCGCAGGAATTGGCCTTCCAAAAGTGTCGATGCATCGAGGGTCCGATTTCACTCGTTCACTTCGCGGAAAACCATTCACCTTCGTTGTATGAGGCGCCGGATGGAAGGGTGATTATCGTCAAGCTGCTGCCTCTGCCTTGTGAATCATCTGGAGCACAAGGCATAATGCATGTAACAAGGGGGCGGTTCCTTTGTCACATCCGTTGATATGAGAGAAGAGTAGATGATTCTATCGCTTGCCCCCATGGAGGGGATTACCGGGCATGTGTTCCGTCGCGTGCATGCGGAGTGCTTTGGTGCGCTTGACTGCTATTACACGCCGTTTTTGCCGCCGCCGCGGGTAGGAAACCGCTTTGGCGGCAAGGCATTTAAGGAGATCGATCCTGCCAATAACCAGGGGCTCAACGTAGTGCCTCAGCTGATGTCCAAGAATTCGGACGAGTTTGTGTGGGCGGCACAGGTACTCGCCGACATGGGATATCGCGAGGTCAATCTCAACTTGGGTTGCCCCTCGGGGACGGTTGTTGCCAAGGGCAAAGGATCGGGCTTTTTGCGCAACTTGGACGAGCTTGAGGTGTTCTTGAGTGACGTGTGTGAGCGCTCTCCGCTGCCGGTATCGGTCAAGACCAGGTTGGGGTTGGAGAGCGACGACGAATACGAGCGCGTACTCGATCTATATTGCCGCATGCCGCTGGCAGAGCTGATCGTGCATCCTCGCGTACAAAAGGACCGCTATACGGGCACGCCGCGCAAGGAGTTTTATGGCGAGACGCTGGAGCGCGCGCCGTTTCCGGTGGCATACAACGGTGACATTTTTGATCTTGAGGACATGGGTGCGCTGGTGGAGGCCTATCCCGGCACACGTCATGTGATGCTGGGGCGTGGCTTGCTCGCGAACCCAGCTCTGGCTCGCATGGTCAACGGCGGTCCCGCTGCCACGGCAGCCGAACTGCAGCGCTTCCACGACACGCTGTTTGCGGCCTATGCAGAAGAGATCGGCGGCAACGCGGTCTTTCGTATGAAGGAGTGGTGGTTCTACGCCAAGTGCGCTTTCGCCGACCCCGCTACCGTTCACAAGCTCGTACGTAAGACCAAAAAGGTTGACGAATACCGCGCCGCCGTCGAGCGCGTCTTTCGCGAGCAGCCACTCGCACCCATAGCCTGCTTCCACGGCTAGTTAGTCATTGGGGGCGTTCTTTAACGACTAGTCATCTAAGAACGTCCCCGATGACTATGTTGCACTAGAGCAGGTTCTTCCGTATCCACGCGATGATGTCACTCGATTCGTAGAGCGGCTTGCCGTCGATGAACAGGCAGGGAACCTGGCGTTTTCCGCCGACGGCGATGAGCGTCTGCTCGGCATCGGGGTCGGTCGAGATGTTGCGCTCAGGGATGGTCACGCCGTTATCGGCCAAAAAGCGCTTGACCTTTATGCAATACGGGCAGCCGGTCATAACGAATAGCACGAGCTCATGATCAGTAGCCATAGGTCTCCAATCGGTTGAGGTTTTGATTGAAATACCCAAAGCCGCCGCGGTCTATGCGCGGGCCAGCGACGACTCGATGGCCTGGACCAGAAACGCCGTAGCTCCGGTGCCGCAGGGCTTGTCGTAGTAGTCAATAAAGCGCTGGTCGGCAAGATAGCCGTGGGCGAGACCCAGGTACGCTTCGTTCTGGGGTTCGCGCCCCCAGTTGAGACCAATCCAACGACGATGCATCGCGACGAGCTTGCGAGCCTCGCTTCCATCCGCATCGCCGTCGCCCATGGCAATCGAAAGCTGGCCCAAAATGGCGCGTTCAAGTTCCTTCATGTCGTTCCATGTCTGAGGATCCATATCCAGCAGCGCCTCGTTTGCCGCATCGATAGCCTCATCGCCATAGCGCGCCCGCGCCTCGGCACCGTAGCGCTCCTCGTTTTCTTGCACGGCGCGCCAGCGCTCCAGTTGCGGCAGGACGGCGCCCATGAGCGAGACGGCTTCGTCGAGCGACATGCCGGTGTTTTGTGCCAGCCGCGGGGCACAGTCCTCGATCATCGCCTCCATGGTGGTCTCGTAGGTGTACTGGCCGTGGTCGTAGCACCACTTGCAGTAATGATCGGTCGCGGCGCCCGCAGCATCGGTACCGCAGTCGTCGGGCGTGAGTATCATGCCGCAGCTCTGGCAATAGTGCTCGGGCATTTCGAGCAGGTGAGACAGGGGCTCGTCGGTCACGGCGGCGATGAGCTTCATCATGTCGATGCCCGGTGTGACCTCGCCGCGTTCCCAACGGCTGACGGCTTGGCGTGTGACGAAGAGCTTGGCGGCGAGCTGCTCCTGGGTAAGGTGATGGGCGCGACGGACAGCGATGAGCTTTTCTGCAAAGGCCATGGCGGCTCCTTTCTGCTGGTTGATGGCTTAAGCATACGCGGCAGCAGGTGCCCTTCCAAGCAACCGTTGGTTGCACGACGGGGAACCGCGGCGAAGAATTGCGCGCAACGCCCCACACCTCCATGCCGTACAATGACCGGCATGGAACCTATTGCACACATACATACCGATCTGCCGCAGAAGTTTGGCATTCCGCGCAACAGCTTTTTGGCGCCCCATCTGCAGGGACGCATTGTCTTTGAGCCGGAATTTGCCTCCAACGCAGCGGTCGAGGGTCTGGACTCCTTCTCTCACCTATGGCTGCTGTGGCGCTTCGAAAACGGAACGCCCGGCGGCACGGCTAAGGACATAGCTGCCGATGCCAAGACGCAGGACAGGTCCGGCACCAACGCAAAATGGTCGAAAACCGTGCGCCCGCCGCGGTTGGGTGGAGCCAAGCGCGTGGGCGTGTTTGCCACACGCAGTCCATTTCGCCCTAATCCCATCGGGCTCACCTGCGTCAAGCTCGATCGCGTCGAGCTCACCGACGATGGTCCCATCATCCATGTGCTGGGGACCGACCTGCGCGACGGCACGCCCATCTACGACATTAAGCCCTACATTCCGTTTGCGGACTGCCACCCGGATGCGACAGGCGGCTGGATTGAGGGTGCTCCGTGGCAAGAGCTCGATGTTGAGTTTCCACAAGCGCTGCAGGATATGGTCCCGCCCGCAAAGCTCCCCGGCTTGGTCGAGGTCCTTTGCCAAGATCCGCGCCGTGCGGGCAGCAAGCACGAGCCAAACCGCGTTTACCATTTGGCTTACGCCGGGCTCGACATATCGTTTACGGTCGACGGAGCCGGGTTGACGGTAACCGCCATCAACGACGCTCAAGACTAATCTGCCATCTGCCCGTATCCGTCAAAATCAACAGCAAACCCCATGCCAAAACCGCCCACGCTGGTGGACAATAACGCCTACCAAAACAATCAACTTTGCACGGGGGTTCAGCATGAAATACGACTTTAGCTCGCTTATCGACCGCCACGGCATGGACTCCATCGCCGTTGACTCTTGGGGTGAGATCCCCGGTATGGCTCCGAATGCACCCGACGAGGGATTCGACCGCATTCCCATGTGGGTGGCCGACATGAACTTCGCCACGGTGCCCACGGTCCAGGAGCACATCATTCAGCGTGCCCAGCACCCCATGTTTGGCTACTTTAACCCGCGCCCCGAGTACTTCGACCGCATCATCGAATGGCAGAGTCGCCGCAATGGCGTCGAGGGTCTGCGCCCTGAACATATCGGCTACGAAAACGGCGTGCTGGGCGGTGTCGTGTCGACGCTGCGCGCGTATGTACAGCCGGGCGATGCGGTGCTGGTCCACAGCCCTACCTACATCGGCTTTACCAAGTCCATTGAGGCCGCGGGCTATCACATTGTCCACAGCCCGCTTAAGCTCGACGACCAGGGCGTGTGGCGTATGGACTTTGAGGACATGGAGCACAAGCTCGCCCAAAACCACATCCATGCCGCGGTGTTCTGCTCGCCGCACAATCCCTGCGGCCGCGTATGGGAGCGCGACGAGATTGAGCGCGCCATGGACATCTATCGCCAGCACGATTGCGTGGTGATCTCGGACGAGATTTGGTCCGATATCATCCTGCCGGGGCACAAGCACATCCCGACGCAGTCGGTGAGCGAGGACGCCCGCATGCGCACGGTTGCCCTTTATGCGCCCAGCAAGACGTTTAACCTGGCGGGCCTGGTTGGCAGCTACCACATCATCTACAACGAGACGCTGCGTGACCGCATGTGCGCTGTGTCCAACAAGACCCACTACAACGAGATGAATGTCCTCTCCATGCACGCGCTTATCGGTGCCTACCAGCCGCAAGGCTACGAGTGGGTGGACGAGCTCAACCAGGTGCTTGCCGGCAATATCGAGTACTTCTGCACGTATGCAGAAAAACACTGGAAGGGCATCGCGTTTTCACGTCCGCAGGGCACGTACATGGTGTTTATTGACTGCACCGAGTGGTGCCGCGAGCATGGCCGCGATATTCAGTGGCTGCTCGACGAGGGGGCGCGCGTGGGCGTGGGGTATCAGGACGGCCGCCCGTTCCATGGACCCTGCCACATTCGTGTGAATCTGGCGCTGCCGCTTTCGCGCGTGAGGGAAGCGTGCGACCGCCTGGACCGCTACGTTTTTAATGCACGGTAAGCGTGCGCTGCATGTGGGGCCTTCTGCCAAGTCGGCTGGAAGGCCCCACATGGTAAAGCGTCTGTAACCATTGGGCACTCGTGTGGTTTTGTTTGCTATTATCTTTAACCATTTCAGTCTGTAAACAGGATCGTCTGGAGCTCGATGAAAAGACCCCGTCGCTCGGTTGCCATTTCGTTGTTTGTCGCGCTTGCGGTAGCGTGTGCCTTTGTCGTAGCGATAGCTGGCTGTTCCGGGTCGAATGGCAAGGCCTCGACGTCTGCATTAGAAGGTCTGGACGCCTCGCAAGCCAAAGACGACAACCTTAAGACGCTCAACGTTGGCAGCGACCTCTATCCATCGTTTGTGTATGCCGACGAGCACGGCGATATCGTTGGTCTGGATGTCGAGATATTGACCGAGGCTTTGGCCCGCATTGGTTACAAGCCAAAATACCAGCTGATCGATTGGGAAAAGAAGAAAGAGCTGCTGGCGAGCGGCGAACTCGATTGTGTCATGGGCAGCTTTAGCATGACGGGTCGCGAAAACGAGTATCGTTGGGCCGGCCCGTACCTTGCAAGCCGCCAGGTAGTCGCGGTCAATCCCCAGAGCGATATCTACACGCTTGCCGATCTTGAGGATAAGATCGTGGCGGTTCAGTCCACCACCAAGCCCGAGGACATTTTGCTCAATCGCACAAATCAAAACGTTCCGCAGATCAAGGAACTCTACAGCTTTTCGGACGGTTCATACCTGAACCCGGCGCTCGTCGAGGGCCTAGTCGACGCTATCGCTGCGCATGAGTCTTCGCTGCTCACCTACGAAAAAGACTATGGTGTGACGTATCGCATTTTGGATGAGCCGCTGCTTGAGGTTGGTTTGGGCACCGCTTTCGATATCAACGATACGCGCGGCATCGACGTTAAGCTCACCCATGCCTACCAGGAAATGCTAGCCGACGGCACCATGAAGCGCCTGGTGTCAAAGTACTTTGATGACCCTTCGCCCTTTTTGAATATAGAGGGCCTGTCATGATCGGTGCACCCGACCACGCCGTAGAGAAGCGGGGCAATCGTTCGGCAGGGGCATGGTTCCTTGTCGCCCTGCTGGGGATAGCGCTCTCGGTTGTTGCCGGTATGATGAGCTACGGCTACACGACAGCTCAGGCCGAGCAGCGCTTTGCCGACGTTGTCGATTACGTGGCGACGCAGAGCCTTTCCTACGATGCATTCAATAGCGCCTATACGACCAAAAACCTGATTCGCGTTATGGAGATCGCCGGAGAGACAGCGCGCGATATGGAGCGCGACGGTTCGGTGGATAACGCCATGCTGGAGCAATATGCCGACCAGTTCAACGTGAGCGCACTGATCGTGACGGACGCATCGGGCAATTTGGTGTCCGAGTCCTCGACGGATGGCGTGGACTACGAGTCGCTTGCTACGTATCTCAAAGAGGCACCCGTGCTGGAGGTGGCAACCCATCCGCTTAAGTCCTATACCGCCCGCATCACGCTTGCGGATGATTCGGTCGCAGACATTGGCTGCGTAACCCGGCAGGATGGCGAGGGTATCGTTATCTCGGTAAGGCATCAGAGCGCGAAGGCAGTTGCAAGCAATACACTCAAACTGCAGAGCCTGCTTGATGGCTATGAAACCATCGATAGCGGCAATATCGTGATCGAAAACGATGGCAAGGTCGTTGCGACCAATGCCGTCGAACCTACCGTATTGGGCGCGTTCGACCTGCCCGCGACGGACGCCATCATTGTTGACGAAATTAAGGATCGATGCCTGCCCGGCAAAGTCCGACTGGTCAACGTCAACGGCGAGTGGTATTTGGGCACATACGGCAAAGCGCAAAAATTCTACGTGTACATCTATGCCTCGGCGCAGCGCTACTTTGAGGTCGTTGCGGCTGTCGCTGCCGGCGTGCTGGTGCTCTACAGCGGTGTTGTAGCCACTGTTGTGATGGTGCGTCGCCGCGCTGATCGTCGACGTTTGACGGACTTGCTGCAGCAGGAGCGCGACTATGGCGACAAGCTGGCAAAGGCGGCGCGTGAGGCCTCGTCTGCCAACTCAGCAAAGACGGAGTTCCTGCGTCGCATGAGCCACGATCTGCGCACGCCCATCAACGGCATTCGCGGCATGGTTGAGGTCGGCGATGCCAATGCGGACGATCTGCAAAAGCAGACCGAGTGCCGTTCAAAGATCTGGACGGCATCGGGGCTGCTGCTCGACCTTGCGAATGAGGCCCTGGATATGAGTCGCCTGGAGAGCGGGCAGGTCGACCTGGAGCTTGTTCCCACAAATTTGGTGACCCTCAACCACGAGGTGCGCGATATTCTGGAGCGCCAGGCCGAGGAGCGTCTGGTGACAATTATCTCCGACCAGCAGACGCTTAATCATCCCTATGCGCGGGTGAGCGTGACGCACCTCAAGCGTTTGTTGCTCAATATTGCCGGCAATGCCGTCAAGTACAACCGCCAGGGCGGCTATGTCCGCCTGGTGTGCCGCGAGGTGGAGCCAGCGGATGGCGTCCCCGTCTATGAATACACGATCGCCGACAACGGTATTGGCATGAGCGAGGAGTTCCAAAAGCACCTCTACGAGCCGTTTTGCCGCGAGGAGCAGCAGGTGGAAAGCGCTTCGTCGGGAACTGGCCTGGGCGCGCCTATCGCAAAACAGCTGGTCGAGCTTATGGGCGGAACCATGAGCTTTACGAGTGTCTTGGGGCAGGGGACGACGTTTACCATTCGCCTGCCGTTCGAGAAGTGCGACCGCTCCGAGATTCCTCAGGCAGTTCCCGCGGATGCGGGAGACGGCGATGCGCTCCAGGGCTTGCGCGTTTTGCTCGTAGAGGATAACGATCTGAATGCCGAGATCGCGCAGTTTACGCTCAGCCGTGCCGGTGCCATCGTGACGCATGCTAAGGATGGCGAGTCTGCCGTCGAGATGTTTGCCGCGAGCGCGCCGTACGAGTACGACGTGGTGTTGATGGATATCATGATGCCCGGTATCGATGGCCTTGAGGCCACGCGTCGGATTCGAGCACTCGATCGCGAGGATGCCGCGACCACGCCGATTGTTGCCGTGAGCGCCAACGCCTTTGCCGACGACCGCAGGCTTTCGCGTGAGGCGGGCATGGACGCGCACCTGAGTAAACCCGTGAGCTCGCAGGAGCTCGTTGAGGCGCTAGCGCACATAGCCGCCGATGCTTCATAAGCATATGGCCCGGTTCCAAGGTGGGTTGGAACCGAGCCATATTGCTATTGATGAGGCTTGCTGAGGGGCTTACTTTTCGTGAATCTGCTTACCGCAGAGATGCTCAATCGTAATCTCGTAGAGTTGGACGCCCTTGATGTCTTTGGCGATTTCCTCCTCGACTTCTTCGGCAGAAGGGTAGTACTTAAGCGCGAGCTGACGGACTTTGTCCTCGATAAACGCGGGCGCTTCATTTACCAGGCGACAACGACCAAAGACAACGGTACTCATAACGTAGGGGGCCCAATCATCGTCCTTGTACCACTCGTTGCCGTAAACGGTAAAGCAGACTTTGTCGTCACGCTTGAGTGAATCGACCTTGTGGCCAGCCTTGGCGCCATGGAAATAAATCTTGTCGTGCTCGGCGTCGAAGAAGTAGTTGACGGGAATGGCGTACGGGTAGCCATCGTCGCCGTTGACGGCAAAGACGCCGCGCTTGCAGGTGGCGAGCAACTCGCGCGCTTCCTCGTCGGTGATGGCGCGTTTCTTTCGACGTAAGGGCCTAAACATCGTTGGTTTCCTTTCTGGCCGTGCATGGTGGTTGAGCACAAACTATAGCGAAACGGATCCGTATTTCTTGATGCGGGCGAGCATGTTTTTGAGCTTGTTAAAGTCGAGCGGCTTGGGCAGGTGAGCGTTCATGCCGGCATCGTGTGCCGCCTGGGCATCCTCGGCAAAGGCGTTGGCGGTGAGCGCGATGATGGGAATATCGGCCGCATCGGCCTTCTCGCTCAGACGAATCGCGCGGGTTGCCTCGTAGCCGTCCATGCCCGGCATCATGATGTCCATTAGAATCGCATCGAAGCTACCCGCGGGACGGCCAACGTATAGGTCGACCGTTTCGTTGCCGTCGGCGGTGCGAGTTACGACGATGCCCTCGCTTTCGAGCAGAGCCTGGGCAATCTCGGCATTGAGCTCGTTATCTTCTGCCAAGAGGACGTTCATGCCGGCAAGCGAGCAGCTGTTTGCCTGGCCGTCCGCACGTTCCCTTGCCTGAGGGTTCTTGTCGATATCGAGCGGAATCTGGACGTTGAACGTACTCCCCGCGCCAACCTCACTCGAAATCTCAATCGTGCCGCCCATCAGGTCAATAAGTGACTTGACGATTGGCATGCCCATGCCGGTTCCCTGGAACTTGCTGCGCGCATCGTCACCTTCCTGGGCAAACGGCTCATAGATATGCTTTAAAAACTCGGGAGCCATGCCAATGCCGGTATCCGAAACGCTAAAGCAAAAGAGCGCGCGCCCATCATCGAGTGGCTTGGTCTGTGAGCTAAAGGTGACGGAGCCGCCGCGCTTGTTGTACTTAATGCTGTTGTCTAGCAAGTTGATTATGATCCGTCGGATATGGGTGGGACTGCCGATCATGTATGGCCCCGTAGCGTACGGCAGGCTATTGTCCTGCATTGTGATGCCGTTACCGGACGCGCGGAGCTTGCACAGCACCAGCGCATCGTCACAGAGCTCTTTGAGGTTAAAAGGAGCATGTTCCAGTGTTAGCTTGCGGTCTTCGATTTTGCCCATCTCGAGGATATCGTTGATCAGCGAGAGCAGGTGATTGGCGGCAACACGCGCCTTGGCGCGGCTTTCGCGGGCGACTTGCATATCGCCGTCTTTCAATTCCTCAATTTCGATAAGACCCAGGATGCCGTTGAGCGGCGTGCGGATGTCGTGACTCATGCGCGTGAGGAATGCTGTCTTAGCGGCGTTGGCGGCATCGGCTTTCTGCTGTTCTTTCTGCGCGCGGTGAAGCGACCAGACAAGGATGACGATGCCGGTGAGCAAAATGCAGATGACGACTGCCGAAATGACGATGCGGTTGCGGTAGAGAAGTCGGAACGCATCCGATTCTTGCGCCGAGTACGATGTGGGGGAATAACTGCTTGCAGAGAGCGATTCGCCGGCATTGACGATGCCCTTATTGATAATTCCCAACAGCTCGGGCTTGCCGCGCGAAATCAAACACGATAGTTGCGCCGTGTTGGTGAGTTCCTGCGTTTCGAAATCCTCGATGCCATAGGTGTCGCGGATGGTTTCCAAGCGCGTGCTGGGGACAATGATGCAACTTGCCTCCCCCTTATTGAGGGCTTTGAGCGCCTCGCCGCCATTTGGATATTCGGTTATCGTTGCGTCGGGGAAGAGGCTCTCGAGCTCAAGACGGTTGACGATCGCGCTCTGCGTGCAAGCGATTTTCTTAAGGTCGCGGTTCAGGTTATTGCTGCTGTGAATGGCGGTCAGGGAAACCGTTCCCATCGGGTTTGACTGCACGACCCCTTTCTGTTCGGCAAGCCAGTAGTCGCGAAACAGAGGTAGGGCGACATCGATAGTTCCGTTGGAAAGGGCTTTGACCATTTGCTTGTTATTTGAGATCGCGACTGTTTTAACCGTAATGCCAAACTTGTCGCGCAACGTCGTTGCAAGCGAGGCGAGCGACCCTTCCATCTCGCCGTCGTCATTTTGCGTGCAGTAGGGAAGTTGGTTTTTAAGATAGCCAATCGTGATGGTGTTGCCGTTTGCTTTGAGCCAGGAGGTCTCGGTGCCGGTGAGCGATGATGAGCCGCTGTTTTGGGCCGAGTAGCTCGATTTGACTTCGTCGTTATAGCGCGGGTTGACGCGGGCGATTGCCGTCATGGCGGCATTGATGTCATTCATCAAATCGGGGCGGCTTTTGGGAACGGCAAAATAGTAGTCGCTCGAGCCTACGTAGAACATGGGCGAGGCATCGGGCGACGAAATGGTGTCGTTCATGATGACGGCATCGACTTCGTCGTTTGCGAGTGCGTCAAAGAGCATGGATCCCCCGTCATACTCCCTGTATGTGCAGGTAATGCCTTCGTTGGCGAGCCACTGCTGGCCAACGAAGGTTTGCATAACGTCGGGGTTGTAGCCGATGGTAAGGCCTTGGAGCGCTTGGGGGTCACCCTTGGTCAGGTCGTCGCGATCGGGCTTGGCGTAGATGTAGTAGCGCTCGGTGCCCTCGGGGTTCGAGGAAAAGAGCAGCTTTTGGGCGCGTTCCTCGGAATAGGAGATGTTGGGCATGAGGTCGATTTCGCCCGTCTCGAGCATGTCCATAAGCTCGGTGAAGGTGCCGGAGACGTATTCGTACCGCCAGCCGGGCGTGTAGTACGACAGGGTCTGGAGGTACTCGTAACCCCATCCCGAGAGACGCTCGCCGGGGGTGCCGTTCTGGAAGCCCTCGTTGTTGACGAGCCAGCCGACGCGGACCGTTTTGACTTGCTGACTAGAGTCATCGGCAAAAGCCTGGACAGGCGCGATAGAACTTAGTACGGCAAGCGCGGCAAGCACAATGGCCAGAGCGCGATATATAACTGAACGAAGGACAGTGGCAGCTCTCACATGCATTCCTAACGAATCGAGACATTACCGCATAAGGATACCAGCTCAACCTGCCCAGTCGGCAGCTGCACCGCTAAACGCTCCCGCCCGGCAGTCATTGGGGACGTTCTTAAACGACTAGTCATTGGGGACGTTCTTGTTTGACTAGTCATTTAAGAACGTCCCCAATGACTAGTTTCGTTTGCGGGGGAGGCGTGGGACAATACCGAGCGAACGTGATTGGGCGTCTGGGAAAAGGGGTCGCGATGAACAAGTTGAGGACGCTTGCCGACGTGTTGCGCCAGGCTGGCTTTGCGCGCATCACGGGCCTGTTTCTTGTGTTCTATCTGCTGTGCTCGACGGCCGTCTGGCTGTCCGAGCCCACGACCCTAACGTTTGGCGACGGCCTGTGGTTTAGCTTTGAGACCGTGTCGACGATCGGCTTTGGCGATATTCCGGCCGAGACGCCGGTTGCCCGCGCGATTACCGTCGTCCTGAGCGTCATCAGCATCTTCTACATCGCCATGCTCACGGGTGTGGCGGTGAACTACTGCAATACGCTCATCAAGCTGCGCCAAAAGGACACCATGGCGCGCTTTATGGACGATCTTGAGCATTTGGAAGAGCTCGATCGTGACGAGCTCGCCGACCTGTCGCGCCGTGTGCGCGAATATCGCCGCCGCCAACGCTAGAACTGGCGCCGCGCGTCACGATGAGGGGGATTGCATATGAACATCACGGTGTACCTGGGCGCGAGCGTCGGCAACGACCCGGCATTTCTGCCTGCAGTGCGAGAGCTCGGCACGTGGATTGGCTCTAACGGGCACGCGCTGGTATACGGCGGGTCCAAATCGGGCCTGATGGGTGCGCTCGCCGATAGCGTACTCGATGCTGGCGGTCATGTGACGGGCGTGGAGCCGAGCTTTTTTATCGAGGCCGAGTTTCAACATGACGGTATCGATGACCTCATTGTGACGAGCGATATGGCCGAGCGCAAGGCCAAGATGATTGAGCTCGGTGACGCGTTCGTCGCCTTCCCGGGTGGCACGGGCACGCTCGAGGAGATTGCCGAGGTCATGTCGGCCGTGTCACTGGGGCATCTGAGTGCGCCATGCATCCTGTATAACCTGGACGGTTACTACAACGACCTCAAGGCGCTGCTCGGGCACATGATTGATAAGGGGCTTTCGAGCCCGAGGCGCCAGCACGGCATCTACTTCGCCGACGATTTGCGCGAGATTGCCTCGATTATCAACGGATAAGTCTTGAGCCTGCCCCACTATGACTCCCAATGGTGCCGTTTGCGGCGCAGATGGTTGGCTCGTTCGGGCAACGCTCGCTCTACAATAAAACGTATCTTTGTCGATTTTGACCACGGGAGGTCCCGATGGATAACCTTGCAAAACCCAAAAACCGTGCACTGTTTTTAGTTAGTGTGGCCGTGACCGGTGCGTTTGCGGGCGCCGCGGTCTGGCTGTTCTTCTTTGCGATGGAGCACGGTATCGACTATCTATGGACCGAGATTCCGCACGCGCTGGGCGTCGCTTCGCCCGAGCTTGCCAGCGGCCCGTTTGGCTTTCTGCCGTACCCGTTTTTCGTCTGCTTGCTGGGCGGCCTGCTGATCGGTTTGTACGAAAAGATTACGGGCACCAAGACCGACGACCTTAACCAGGTGATGGCCAAGGTCAAACAAGACGGACGCTACCCGTATGACAATCTGGGCAAGCTTTCGCTCGCGGCATTGCTGCCGCTGCTGTTTGGCGGCAGCATTGGACCGGAGGCCGGCCTGACCGGCGTTATCGCGGGTCTGTGCAGCTGGGTCGGCGATCGCATGCGTCGCTTTGGCGCCGAGTTTAGGGAGCTCACGCTGCTGGGCACCCAGGCTGCCCTGACGGCACTCTTTACCGCGCCCGTCTTTGGCTTTGTGGCACCGCTTGCCGGTAGCGCCGACGGCGACGAGGACCCCGCATCCGATGAGATCACCATCAAGCTCCCCAAGGCGCAAAAGACCGTGGTCTACGGCATTGCGATTGCCGGCGGTCTGGGCACCTACCTGCTGCTTGGCCAGCTTGTGGGCGGCGGCATGGGCATGCCGAGGTTCGAGTCCGCCGAGGTGGGCAACCTGGAGCTTGTCTGGCTCATTCCGCTGGCGTTGGTCGGCACCGTATGCGGCTGGCTGTACTTTGTCTCTGAGCATGCAAGCGAGGCACTGTCCCATGCCATAGGGGAGCGCCCTGTCGTCAAGGCAATGCTGGCTGGTCTGGCGCTCGCCATCTGCGGAACGGTCCTGCCCTACACCATGTTTGCCGGTGAGACCCAGGCCGACGTACTTATGGAGACCTACCTCACCATTCCCGCCGGCGTGCTTATCGCGACCGGCCTTGTTAAGGCCATGCTGACGCCCGCCCTCATCAACCTTGGTTGGCGCGGCGGCCACTTCTTCCCGGTTATCTTCTCGGGCGTAAGCCTGGGCTACGGCCTTGCCATCCTCACCGGTGCCGATCCGGTCTTTTGCGTCGCCGTCTGCACGGCATCGACGATGGGTGCGGTCATGCGTCAGCCGGTTATGGTCGTGGGCCTGCTGCTCATGTGCTTCCCGCTCAAGGGTATCGTCTGCATGATCATCGCCGCAGTCATTGCGGCAGGCATTCCGCTGCCCAAGCCGCTGCGCAAGTAGCGTATTGTGCTTTGCGTTTGTTCAGAACTCGTTTTAAAGAAGCCGCGCGAGGCCGTTTGTTTGCGACCTCGCGCGGCTATTGTTTAGAACTTTCTCAGCACGATGGCGATGGTGTTGAGGTATTCGAGCGCGCCGGCTTCAACGGCAGCGCGGTCGCCTGCTGCGTACTCGTTGTCACAGGCGAGCCAGTCTTCCCATGCTTCGTCCGTGCAGAGCATAGGCCGCATCGAGACAATCTCGACGCCGGGGGTCGGCTCGATCATGGCGCGCCACCAGGTTATGTCGTGCATGTAGTCGAGCTGCTCGGGTGTCCAGGATTTGAGCAGGCAGGCGGGCAGGTTGTCGTGGCAGTCGCGAACCATGCCGGGGATGCTTAAGTAGAGCATCCCGCCTTGCTTTACGTAGGGGAGTAGGCGCTCGTCCAGATAGTGCGGGTCGCGGCCGTAGTAGTTGTACGAGTCGATGCTCACGACTGCATCAAAAAAGTCGTGCTCAAACGGGAGCCCCTGTGAGGCGTCCGCCTTAACAGGGTGAATCGTGTTGCGGGGAATACCGAGTGAATCGAAGAACGCGCGGTTTTCGACAGGATCGCTCCACAGGTCGACAGCATAAGTGTCAAATCCGTATTCGCGGGCAAGCAGGGCGCTGGTAATGCCGGTGCCCGATCCAAGGTCGCAGACGCGGACGCCGCAGGGGATATGCACATCGCGAAGCAGCTCTTCGCAGAGCTTGAGGGGATTGGGGCCCATAATCTTAGAGTGCACGAGTGCCGCGTCGAAGCTGGTTGCTTTTGGGAAGGATTGAGATTTTGCAGAGTTCATTGTTCTTTCCTATCAGGTGCATATGTGGCAGATGACGGAGGCGGAACGGCGCAACAAACCACGGCCGCAAGACGGCCGTTTTCAATTTGTATGCGATTGACCGTTCCCTAAAGAACAATGACCAAAAAGACATCCCCTTGGATGATCGAAATTGGGCCGAGGCCCGTGACGCTTTGATTATAGAACGTTGCGCACGGGCCGGGGACGTGCCATTTGTCACAGATTTGCGGGTGAGCTAGGCGAGCTGGATCCCGCTTGGTACCGACGCTACTTCCAAATCGTGAGCGCGGCGGTGCCCAGCACGATGAGGAAAAGGCCGATGGCGCTTCGACGCGACAACTTTTCGTTGAAGGCCAGGCGTGCGAACAGCACCGATACGACAATCGATAGTTTGTCGATTTGCACGACGACGCTCACCTGGCCTGCAGCGATGGCGTAGTAGTACAGCAGCCATGACGCGCCGGTCGCGATGCCCGATGCCGCGAGAAACGCGAGTTCGCGCGGGTCAATGCGCACGACATGCTCCAGCTTTCCCTTGGCAATCACAATCGCCCATGCCATAACCAGTACCACGCAGGTGCGGATTGCCGTAGCCAGGTTTGACTCGACACCTTCGATGCCGATCTTGGCGAGGACGGAGGTGAGTGCTGCGAACACGGCGGCGCCAAGGGCGTAAACGAGCCAGGTTCGGTCTTGCTTGTGCCCTGCGCCGGCGGACTGCTTTTTCTCGATCATCAAAAAGGTGCCGAGCGTGATGACGGCGGTTCCCGCGAGTTTGACCGCCAGGTTGCCTGTCTCACCAAACAGCACAATGGCGATGAGGACGGCGAGCACGGTGCTCATCTTGTCGACGGGTACAACCTTGTTGACGTCTCCGATACTGAGAGCCTTAAAGTAGCAGATCCACGAGGCGCCGGTGGCGAGTCCCGAGAGGGTGAGGAATAGCCAGGCCTTGGCGGGAATGGCGCCGATTGCTCCGATGGATCCAGAAATGCTCGCCATTGCCCAGGCAAATACGAGCACCACGCAAGTACGGATGGCGGTCGCAACATCGGAGTCGGTGTGTCTGATGCCGCATTTGGCCAAAATGGATGTGATGCCGGCAAAGAAAGCCGATGCAAATGCTGCCGTAACCCACGACACGGGTTGGACACCTCCTCATAATAGACCGCGCCAGATCTGCGGCGCATGCCCGATGATACCGCGCTCGCCTACAGGTCGCGTGCCCGGTAGACCTTGGTGCTGACGATGCAGCTAAGTGCACATAGCACGAGGGCCAGTACGGCGATTCCTGCGCACAGGCAGCCGAGGACGGCAGGGTCGGGGTTTGCCCCGGCAATCGACATGAGCCAGTTGCTGATGGGGTTGGAGGAGCTCAGCGTGGCCATGGCAAGGCATCCGAGCAGGGCGAACAGGCCGACGGAAAGGCGCAGCGCCTCCATGTGTCCAAAGCGAAAGAACAGCGGTTGTGTCAAGAACACCATCATGAGGGAGATGAGCATCGATGCTGCCGAGGCTATTGTGGTCTCAAAGACGATCTGTCCCGTCGAGGGGATACCCGCGCTGTTGAAGAGCGGGATGGAGACGATGCTCAGAAGCGCGGCGGCGCACGCCATGACGGCCGAGAAGACAATGATGCTCAGGTAGCGTGCACAGATGATGTCCTTGCGCGAGATGGGCAGCGTTGCCCGATAGCGCTCCCATCCGTTTTGATTGTCGTAGCCGGCCAGCGAGTTCATGACCACGATGGGCGACATGGCACTGACCGCGCAGGCGCCGGCGCTCATACCGGAATCGCCATCCGATGCGTTGGCGAGGGTCAGTACGACGAAGATGAACAGGCCGACGCCCGCGATGCTCGGGACAAGCGTGCGGACGATGGCGAGCTCAGACATAAAGGCGCGTTTCATTTCGAAGCCCCTTTCAGCATGAGGCGCAGATAGTCATCAATGGTTGCCCGGTCGCAGGGAATCTCGGGAAAGGCCTCGAGCACATCGCGACGGTTGGGCACGAGCACGTCCACGCTATAGGCGTGGTGGGCGGCACGGGAGCCTTCGACGCAAGCCATAAGCTCTGCGGCCTGCGCTTGAGTGCAATGGGCGATGCCGGCGCGGTCGGTAATGTCCTCGCGCGGCAGGTCGAATACGATAGAGCCGTTATCGATGCAGATGACGCGGTCGGCAGCGCGATCGAGGTCGGATGTGATGTGGCTCGAGAGCAGCACGCTGTGCTGGCCGTCGGCGACAAAGGCAAGCAACTCGTCGAGCAGTTCCTCGCGCGCCATGGGATCAAGGCCTGCGGTGGCTTCGTCCAAAACGAGCAGCTTGGCATTGTGGCTGAGCGCACAGGCGAGCTGCAGCTTCATGCCCATGCCGCGGGAGAGGTCCTTGACCTTTGTCTTGGGATCGAGGCCAAATCGGTCGATGAATCCGGCGAACGTTTCGCAGCTCCACGTGGGGTACGCCGGGCCTACGAGCCTCTCGACCTGGCCCACCTTGAGCGTGGAGGGGAAGGGACATGTGTCCAGGACAAGCCCGATGCGGGAGCGCAGGTGGCGCTGCGTCTCGTCGGGCGCGTTGGCGTCGCAGCGCTGTCCAAGCAGATGTGCCTCGCCGGCATCGAGCTTTATAAGCCCAAGCGCGGCGCGAATGGTCGTTGTCTTGCCGGCGCCATTTGCGCCCACAAAGCCAACGATCTGGCCGGGCTCCACGGCAAGCGTGACGTCGCGCAGCGAAAAGCGGTCGCTCACGCGGCGCGATACACCTTTGAGTTCTAGCAACTTTTGCATGGTATAGCCTTTCTTGCAGATGGCTACTGCATGGTTTCGGGGGCTACGAGGTCGAGCATTTCGTGCAGCTTGTCGCGCGTGACGCCCAAGGCTTCGGCTTGCGTTGCTGCCTGTGCAAGCAGCTCTTCGATATGACAGAGCTGGTTTTCGCGCAAGAGCTCCTGGTTGCCCTCGGCGACAAAACAGCCCTTGCCCTGCACGGTGCAGATAAACCCGAGTTGCTCCAGGTCGGCGTAGGCGCGCTTGGTGGTGATGACGCTCACGCCAAGATCGCTCGCGAGTGCACGGATGCTGGGGAGTTTAGCTCCCGCAGCGAGCGTGCCCGAAAGGATCTGAGCTTTGACCTGTGAGGATATCTGTTCGTAGATGGGCTTATCGCTCGAATTGGATAGGATGATGTCCACAGCGGCTCCTTAGCTGTTGGGCTACACGTGTATATAACCGGTAAGTACAGTATATATACACTATGCACAGTTACGCAAGAGGAAATTACGGGGCTGTCCGTCCCTCTACTCATTCATCTCAATCTGTAACACTAAGACCCGTTTTGGATGACTAGCTGTTACAGATTGAGAAAAACCGTCGCGGAACACCGCTGACATTCCACCGTCCGAGCCCCAACTGATGAATTTGTCCTGATAGGCGCCCTAGATCGGGATTTCGCGGCTACAATAGGGCGGTTACATCGACGTAATGCACTCAATGCAAGAAAGGATCCGCATGGCAAGCCTGTCGGATGAAATCTCGTCGCGCCGCACATTCGCGATCATCAGCCACCCGGACGCCGGTAAGACCACACTTACCGAGAAGCTGCTGCTCTATACCGG
>DBFZQW010000208.1:0-5036 GCA_048521445.1 Collinsella sp.
CACCCGCCGACTCAGCGCTGGGGAGCCTCACGCCCGCGTCAGAGGCCCATGCGCGCAGTTCGGCGGCATGGGCCTTGAGCATGTCCAGCAGCCTTTGCCGGTTGCCCTCGTCGTTCCAGACGCCCTCGTCGTAGCCAAGCACGCCCTCGTTGGAGAGGATGCCGCCCAGCCGGATGATCAGATGGGTGCGCCGCTTGCGCGCCTTGGCGTTCTCCCTAGCCACGATGCGCTGTTTGCGCGCCCTGAGCTGCTTCATCCGGCGCTCGATGTCGGCCATCTGCTCCTCGACGCTCCTGGTCATCGGTTCCTCCCTGCGTTCCGTCGGTTATCAATCAGGACGCTAGACCCCACGGCAGCACGGCACGGGGCACGGCGTCTACACACCAAACCTAAACCCGGAAGAACGGAGCCGGTTTGGACATCCAAGCCGCGAGGGCGAAGCGTTCATCAATGCCGAACGTGCCGCCCCCGCCGATTTCCGCGCGCATGACGGCCACGGGAGGGAAACACCGACCGGAAAAGCCTCTTCGCAAGCTGCGGCAGCTTGCGAAGAGCAGCCGAGAGGATCAGCCTTGCCGCAGTCTCAGGAAACTCCCCGTAAATCAATCCCATGAATCGCCAAGCCCATTGCATAAGAGCATCAGAAAATTCGTCCATGCACCGCTCTATGCGTCGACCGACACGCCGGTAACGGAACCATCCCCGCAAGGTCAGGTGGAAGTCCCTCAATTTCATTGAGGGCGCACTTACATGTTACCGGTGGTAACATTCAGCGTAAGCGCGCTCTCCCGAGGGGCCACTCCGTGGGGGCCAAGCGTGCGCCGCTTGGATCCGCGCCCCGTCCCGGCGGGGTGCCGGCCACCTCCCCGGTGGAGGGCCAACGGGCCTCCCGGCCCTTTGGATTCCCGGAAAGGAGTACAGTCCCGTGGCGATCTACTCGTTGCACGTGTCGAACGTGAGCCGTGCCGCCGGCTCCAGCGCCGTCGCCTCCTGCTCGTACATCACCTCGCGTCGGATGCGCGACGAGCGCACCGGCGAGGCGTTCAACGGGTTCGGCCGCAGGGAGCGCGTCGAGCATGTATGCACGATGCTGCCCGAGGGCGCGCCCGGCGAGTACCTCGACCCGGAGCGTTTGTTCAACGCCGTTGAGATGGCCGAGAAACGTTCCGACGCGAGGCCCGCGAAGAAGATCATGGTCGCCCTGCCCCGCGAGTTCGACGCCCGCGAACGCTTCCGCGCACTGGAGGACTTCATCTCATGGAACATCACGGCCAACGGCTACGCCTGCACGTACGCCATCCACACCGACAAGGACGGACGTAACCCCCACGCGCACATCCTCGTCGCCAACCGGCGCATCGACCCGAAGACCGGCAGATGGGCGGCGAAGAGCCGCAGCGAGTTCGCGTTGGACGCCAACGGCCGGCGCATCCCCGTCATCGACCCCGACACCGGACGGCAGAAGATCGGCGCCAGAAACCGCAAGGTCTGGAAGCGCGTCAACGTGAGCAACAACCCCTTGGACTCCAAGGAGTTCCTCGAAAGGCTCAGGCGCGAGTGGGCCGACTCCTGCAACGCCCTGCTCCCCGGATACGCCGTCATCGACCATCGGAGCTTCAAGGCGCGGGGCATCGAACGCATCCCCACCATCCACGAGGGATACGCCAGCCGCGAGATGGAGAAACGCGGAGGCAGGGGCGACCTGTGCGAGGAGAACCGGCGCATCCAGGCCCTGAACCGGCTCCTCGACGCGCTTAGGGCCATGATCGGGCGGCTCTCCGACCAAGCGCAAGGCATCCTGACGGCCGTCAAACGCCGCCAACGGCCCTCAGGCGCGCCACAGGCCCCTTCAAGCCCTGAACCGGCCGAAAGGCCACAGGAACGCCCGCAGGCTCGTGAAACGCCGCCACAGGCCCCGCAGGAACCCCCGAAGCCCATCAGGACGAAAAAGGCGCTCACCGACAGGTTCAAGACACGGCTTGACGAGCGGCTGGCCGAAAACGAACGCAAACAGGCCAAAAAACAGGCCGAACCCGACATGGAGGAGACATGGGACCTCTCCGACCCCGCCGACCCGCTCAACATCGGCATGGGCTGGGGCACGGGAGGCCACGGACTCGGCCTGTGAGAACGCCGGGAACGCAAAGGGCCGGCATCCGAAGACACCGGCCCGAAATTTAGAAAGACATCCTTACCAGCGGGTAACGGATACGCCGTCGACGCCAGAGCCGTCTGCCGTGGCGATGCGCATCCACGGACCAGCTGCGACAGGGGTGTATGTAACTCCATTGATTGCGAAGGTGATCTGTCCCGACTTATTGCCGGTCGTATAGCTGTTGCGATACGGCCAGGACCCCGTTGCCGTTCCGGTGCCTGCAAACTGCATGTCACCCAAAGCGTTCCCGCCAGCCCAGCATCCAGCATTGGAATCAGCGCATCCACGCGAGACAGTTACCGAATAATCTTCAGCCTCGCTCGGCGGCAGCACGTCCACCAATTCGCCGTTGCTGGAATCAAAGAGAATCGTTGTGCCAGGTTCGCCGACAATCATGTCCCCGCCCGACGGAGTGGTGGTAAGTTCATAGAACGACTCGTCAGTGGTTTCTTGAGCAGATGCCACCGGGACTGCCGTCGACAGGAGCGCCAGCAGAGTCATTGGAACCACTGCCATCTTCAAATGCTTGGTACGTAACATTTTTGCCCCCTTGATTAGGTATGCCAGACGTGCGTCTGACAAGGAAATTATAGCTCTTGGACCTTGGATTGAACAGACCAGTAATGCAAAGGGCTGGTGTTTGAAGACGCCGGCCCCGCATCCGAAGACGCGGGGCCACGGCCCAATCAAAGGGGATGGCGGGTAACCCATCCCGCCGGCATCGGCCATCCCCGAAAAGTCATGCATGCCCGCCTGATCGTAAGGGGGAAGTTAGCAGCGCCTCCGCCGGCGTTTCCATCTTAGCCGATACGATTGGCGTCGTCGATGGACGTCTTGTAGCAGGGACGAAAACCGACCGCCCGGCATCCGCCGGGCGACGCTGCCGCGCCAGTCGCGGCGCGGCCCGAACGAAAGGCGCAGCACATGCGCATGGGTAACAAGGGGCCGCACGGCCGGCCCTGGATATGGCTGATGGCGGTCATCGTCATCTGCCTCGCTCCCGTGATGGATCCCATCGCGGCCGACATCACCGTGACGGCCCTGGCCGTCTGGGCGATGGCATCCAGCCGCCGTTGACGGCGCAACCTGCCGCGGGTCGGAGCCCGCGGCAGGCCCCTTGTTCAGAAAAGAGTCGGCTCGATACCAGGCTCCATCCGATCATCGGGCATGGCCTGTGAATCATGGCTGCGTCTGGCCACCTCGAATGGTGTCAGACCATCGTGGGCCGCCTTATACGCATCCAGTTCAGCCCTGGCTCGTTCCGCCGCAAGTTCACCGCGCTCGATCTTGATTTGCTGATGGCGGTCATCGCCGTCTGTCTCGCACCGGCGGTGCATCCCATCGCCGCGGACATCATCCTCACGGCCCTGGCCGTCTGGGCGATGAGAAACAGCCGCTAAACGGCACCCGGCCCGTCCGAGCGCAAGCCCGGACGGGCTTTCACATACCATCACGCAGCACTCGGCCAGTCGGAGACATACCCCTCGGCACCGGCGAATCCATGACCGCCGTGCGCGTCGAGGAACGCCTGAGTATCAGGGTCGAGCGCCGGTCCCTCGCCCGGCACCGACAGATCGGGCACGGGCGTCTTCGACACGTCCCTGAGCGACTTCCTCGCCTCATCGGTCACCACGGAGCCGGACAGCTCCACGCGCGGAGCGGGAGCGCCGCCGGGTACCTTCTCCGGGTCAAATTCAAATTCGAACCCGACAAGGGAAGCGCGGCCACGTCCCGGCTTCTTCTTCAGGTACTTGCGATGCACCTTCAGATTCAGCAGAGGCCCCAACTCCTCCTCAATCGGCTTAAGAACATACTTGTTGATTTCGCTCGGCCGATACGATTTGGGTACGTCGAGCAGTCGGCGGAAGTCCTCAAGGCTGACCTTCCACACACCGGTTTGTCGGTACTGCTTGAGCCTCCTGTAGCACTCCTTGGCGTAGCTGGAGCGCAGGGCCGTGAACTCGGCCAGCTCGAAGCGGGTGAACTGCGAGGTGAGGTCGTTAAGCAGGAACGAGAAGCGCGAGTTCACCGATACGGTGAGTGTGCGTTTGGTCGGGCTGGTGACGAAGCCTGCGAACAGGGCGAACTGGATGATGTCGTGCTCTTCGTTCTGGAACTCGAAGTTGAGCGCGAGCAGGCGACGGTTCACATTGGCAATCTGCTTGGCGAACTCATCGTTGGTCATGTTCCTCTGAAGTCCGGCCAGCCGCTTCAATTCTTCGAACGTGAACGCCACCTCGTCCGTGCCCTTGTCCCGCACGCGAGACGCGATGGCCATCAGCAAATCAAGATCGAGCGCGGTGAACTTGCGCAGCGCCTGATTGTTGAACTGGTTCGAGTACTTCACGATCTCATCGGACATGACTGCATTCTACCATAAAAACGAGATTTTTATATTTTCTACCCTTTATTCTCCCAAAACCTCGTTTTTATTCCTCAAAAGCGTCCTTTATTCTCCCAAAACCTCCCCTAAATAATTCCCAAAACCTCCCCTTTAATCTCCCATTTTCTCCCCTTTAATAGTGCGTTTCCCCTACTGCCGTAAGGCCTGCGGGGAGTCTAAAAGAGTACAAAAGATTCTATAAAAAGGGGCTCCGCCCCGATGAAGAGAAGAAACCGACTCAGTTCCAAGGCTGCTGCTGCCATTGCTGTGGCTGTTGGAATCCGGGCTGGTAGCCATAGCCCGGCTGCTCCTGTATCTGAGGCTCTTGGGGCAGGTCACGAACCTGTTCCCGCAGCTCACCCGCCGACTCAGCGCTGGGGAGCCTCACGCCCGCGTCAGAGGCCCATGCGCGCAGTTCGGCGGCATGGGCCTTGAGCATGTCCAGCAGCCTTTGCCGGTTGCCCTCGTCGTTCCAGACGCCCTCGTCGTAGCCAAGCA
>DBFZQW010000209.1:0-22157 GCA_048521445.1 Collinsella sp.
TCGGCGATGATCTTGGGGTTGATGAAGATGTGCGCCGGTCGGTTGGGGTACGAATAGCCCTCGAGCGAGCCGTCGTCGTTGTACACGACGGCAATGGCGGTCGCGGCGGAGCAGTTGGAACAGATCGTCGGGACAGTGAAGACGATCTTCTTGAGCTCGATGGCCGCCGTCTTGACGGTGTCGAGCGCCTTTCCGCCGCCGCAGGCGATAAGAACATCAGCCTCCTGGCAGGCAGGGGAGTTCACGACCTTGGCGATATTGGCACGCGTACTGTTGGTGCCGTAGACGCGCGTCTCGAGAATTTCGACGTCGGTACCCGCCAGCGCAGCTCCGATACCGGGAAGTGCTGCGGCCAGTGCCCGCTTGCCACCGATGATCGCGACCTTCTTCGCGCCGTACTCGGCCAGCGCGCCGGGCAGCTCGTCAAAGCAATCCTCGCCAACGGTGTAGTCGCTCATTCCAATCGTGCGCATAGCAACCTTCTTTCGTTCGATAAAGTGCTTTCAGGTATTTTGCTCCAAGAGAAGGTCCACAGCCGCGAGAAATTTCGAACGTATAAAACCAGTGTTGAGGGTTTTTCGCCGGCGCGGAACGTGCTAGCATACTCCGCATAAGCGTTGATGGGGACGAGTAGTCGGCCGTCCGCATGCTACAGAGAGCGGGGAGCGCTGAGAACCCGTGCATGCGACCGATGAAAATCACCCCGGAGCTGCGGTCCCAACGGACGTGCCGCGCAGGTTCGTCTTAGTAGACATCGCCGAGATGGTCGTCGATACAGGCCAGCCGAGTAACGGATGCGAGCGCGCGAATACGCGGGCGAGGGCATCTAAGCTGGGTGGTTAAGCGAAGAGCTTTTGCGGGCGTGCAGCCCGTTTTGTGGCGCTTCGTCCCAGCTTGCAGGGACGGGCGCTTTTTTTGGTGCCCATCGGGCGTGCGCGCCCACGACATGAAAGGGGTACCGTGGCAAACGAGTACAAGCAGACGATGAATCTGCCCAAGACCGGTTTTCCCATGCGTGCCGGTCTTTCCAAGTCCGAGCCCAAGCGACTCAAGGACTGGCAGGACAACAAGGTCTACGAGCAGGTTCTGAAGAAGAACGAGGGTCACAAGAAGTTCGTGCTGCACGACGGTCCTCCGTACGCCAACGGTCCGATCCACATCGGCCATGCCATGAACAAGATCTCCAAGGACATGATCAACCGTTACTGGATGATGCAGGGCTGCGAAGTTCCCTATGTCCCCGGTTGGGACTGCCACGGTCAGCCGATCGAGCACAAGGTCGAGGAAAAGCTCGGCACCGAGAAGTTCAACCAGACCTCCACGGCCAAGATCCGCGAGCTTTGCAACGAGTTCGCTGTCGAGAACATCGAGCTCCAGAAGGCCGGCTTCCGTCGCTTGGGCGTGCTTGGCGACTGGGACAACCCGTATCTGACGCTCTATCACCAGCACGACGCCGCCGACATCGAGGTCTTCAAGGCCATGTTCGATAAGGGCATGATCTATCGCGGTCACAAGCCGGTTCACTGGTGCAAGCACTGCCACACCGCGCTGGCCGAGGCCGAGATCGAGTACTCCGACGAGACGAGCCCGTCCATTTTCGTGCGCTTCGAGATGACTTCCAAGCCCGCCGGCCTCGAGAACTTCGACGGCCCGGTTGACTTTATCATCTGGACGACCACGCCGTGGACCATCCCCTCCGACCAGGCCGTTTCCCTCAAGCCCGGCGCCGCCTACGTTGCCGTTGAGCACGATGGTCGTGCCGAGGTCATGCTCGAGGACCTGGCTCCCAAGTGCTGTGAGGAGTTTGGCTGGGAGTACACCCCGGTTATGGTCGACGGCAAGCCCTATGTGGTTCCCGCCGAGACCTTCCACCACATCCACTACAAGCAGCCAATCTTTGACGGTGTTGAGGGCGTGGCGCTGCTGGCCGATTACGTCGGTGTCGATGACGGTACCGGTATCGTCCACAACTCGCCCGGCCACGGCGTCGACGACTACTTTGCCTGCCTCAAGGAGGGCATCACCGACATCTGCATGCCGGTCGATGACGACGGCAAGTTCTACACCGGCGAGGAGTTTGGCACCGGTGGCCCCTTCAGCGGTATGGATACCGATGAGGCCAACCCGCGCATCATCGAGTTCCTGCGCGAGCGCGGCACCCTGGTCCTCGAGAAGAAGATCACGCACAGCTATCCGCACTGCTGGCGCTGCAAGCACCCGGTGCTCTTCCGTGCTACTGACCAGTGGTTTGTCTCTATGGACAAGACCGGTTTGCGTGAGCAGGCTGGCAAGGAGGTTCGCGAGAACGTCAAGTGGTATCCGGCTCACGCCGCCAACCGCATCGGCGCCATGGTCGAGCAGCGTCCCGACTGGTGCATCAGCCGTCAGCGCAACTGGGGCGTGCCTATCCCCAGCTACACCTGTGCCGACTGCGGCGAGAAGGTCATGAACGACGCCACGCTCGACGCCGTCATCAAGCTCTTCCACGAGAAGGGTTCCGACGCCTGGTTCACCGACGCTCCCGAGAGCTACCTGGGCGAGGCCTGCGTCTGCCCCAAGTGCGGCGGCCATCACCTCAAGGCCGATAAGGACATCCTCGACGTGTGGTGGGATTCCGGCGTCTCCTGGAAGGCCGTCTGCGAGTACCGTCCCGAGCTGGAGTATCCGGCGGATGTGTACCTCGAGGGCTCCGACCAGCACCGCGGTTGGTTCCAGAGCTCGCTGCTCACCTCGGTGGGTGCCAACGGCCATGCTCCGTACAAGGCGGTCGTCTCTCAGGGCTTCACGCTCGATGGCCAGGGCCGCAAGATGTCCAAGTCGCTCGGCAACGTCATCGACCCCAACAAGGTCTGCGACGAGATGGGCGCCGACATCATCCGCCTGTGGGTTGCCTCCGTCGATACCAGCTCCGACGTGTCCATCGACCACGAGATTCTCGCTCGTACGTCCGATGCCTACCGTCGTTTCCGCAACACGCTGCGCTTCCTGCTCTCCGAGCTCGAGGGTCAGTTTGAGCCCGAGACCGACGGCGTCGCCTTTGCCGACTTGCTGCCGCTCGACAAGCTTATGGTTGCCCGTCTGACCCAGGTCCAGGCCGAGGTCGACGACGCCTACGCCAGCTATGAGTTCCCGCGCGCCTACCGTGCGCTCTACGACTTTGTGGTTACCGAGCTTTCCAACGTGTATCTCGACGCCCTGAAGGACCGTCTGTACTGCGACAAGCCCGGCTCGCTCGAGCGCCGCAGCGCCCAGACCGTGCTGGCCGAGCTCTTCTCGATGCTCATGCGCGACCTGCAGCCGATCCTGTCCTACACGGTCGATGAGGCCATGGCCTATGCGCCCGCCGGCTGCGTCGATCACCAGAAGTACGCCGCGCTGCTCGATTGGTACAAGTCGCCCATCACGGTCGACGAGGCCAATGAGTTTGAGGGTGTGCTCGAGGCTTCGCTCGAACTCCGTAGCGCCGTGACCAAGTCCCTTGAGGATGCCCGCTCTGCCGGCACCTTCACCAAGAGCCAGCAGGTTCGCGTCAAGGCGGTCGTTCCCGCCGAGATGTACGCGCTGCTGACCGGTGATAAGGCCGTCGACCTGGCCGAGTTCTACATCGTTTCCGATGTTGAGCTGACTCAGGGCGAGGAACTCTCCGTTGCCATCGAGGCAGCCGAGGGCGAGTGCTGCGACCGTTGCTGGAACTATCGCACCACCGTCGGCGAGTACAACGGCCACGCGCATATCTGCAAGAGGTGTGCGGAAGCCCTTTAAGGCACGGTAACTCGGCATTTTAGTTATAGAGAGTATTTGGGCGCCCTCGGCCCATTTGCTCCGCTGAATAAAAGCGGCATTCTGTTTTTCGGAATGCCGCTTTCTTTTTATGCTGGTTATTTATCTGGCGTTAGCGAATATGTCGTGCGCTCTGCGTGTGGCAATATAAGATGGTTACTTGCGTTAAACGGATTTCGAGTTCTTGAGGGTAGGGGATTTCTTTGGGTCGTGGTGCGGATATGACGCCTCCTTTGCGTTGGCGGTTAGGTGTTGCTGGTGGGGTAGCGCTCGTTGTGTTGCTTGTTGACCAGCTGACCAAGCTTGCGGTTCGTGCCGTGGGCGATGCTCTGCATATGACCGTTATTCCCGGCGTGATCGATTTTCTGTTTGTCCGCAATATCGGAGCCGCCTTTAGCATGGGCGAGGGGCATGGTGTTGCGTTTGCCGCGCTGGCGTTGGCGGTCATTATCGCTATTGCCTTGTACTTGCTCCGTGCGCCTCAGCTCGCTCGTCTTGAGGTTGTGGGCATGGCTATGGTTGCGGGCGGCGCCATCGGTAACGCGATCGATCGCCTTATCTTTGGCTTCGTGACCGATTTCATCGCCACCACCTTCATCGACTTTCCCGTCTTTAACGTGGCCGATATTGGCATTACGGTCGGCGTCGTGCTGGCGCTCATCGGTTACATGTTCTTGAGTCCCGCGGCCCGTGAGGTCGATGCGACCGCCGAGCTCAACGCCCGTGACGAGGCCCGCGCTAAGCGCAAGGCCCAGCAGCGTGGGGAGCGCGCCCGCAAAATTCGTGAAAGGAATGAGCGCTAATGGCCGACATCCATATTCTTGTTGCCGACGATTCCGCTGGTCAGCGTCTCGACGCCTATCTGGGCGCCAACGATAGCTGTCCCACGCGCTCTGCCTGCGCGCATCTGATCGAGGGAAGCGCCGTTGCCGTCAACGGCGATACCTGCCTATCAAAAAAATATACTGTGCGCTCCGGCGACCGTATCTCGGTCGACTTGCCCGAGCCGCACGATCCGACCGACGTGATTCCCGAGGCCATTCCCCTCGATATCCGCTATGAGGACGACTACCTCATCGTGCTCTCCAAGCAGCGCGGCCTGGTGTGCCATCCTGCCCACGGCCACGAGAGCGGCACGCTTGCGAACGCCCTGGTCTACCACTGCGGTATCGATCATCTGGGTACCGTGCAGGGTGAGGACCGCCCCGGTATCGTGCATCGCCTGGATCGCGATACCTCGGGCCTTATGCTCGCGGCAAAAGACGACGACACCCAGCGCGCACTCCAAAATCTCATCCGCACGCGCACGCTCGACCGTCGCTATATCACGCTCGTTCACGGGCACATCGCCATGGACGAGGGCACTATCAACACTGGTATTGCCCGATCGACGCGCGACCGCGTGAAGATGGCGGTTTCCGATGACCCCTTTGCGCGCCAGGCCATCACGACTTTTAAGGTGCTCGAGCGCTTTGATTCCACGCGTTTTGACGACGGCTATACGCTCGTCGAGTGCCACTTGTTTACGGGCCGCACGCATCAGATTCGCGTGCACATGCGCCATATCAACCACGCCTGCGTGGGCGATCCGCTCTACGGCAAGTGCGACGCGCGCGCCGATCAGGGTCTGACCAGGCAGTTCCTCCATTCCTGGCGTGTGGCGTTCGACCATCCCGTGACGGGAGAGCGCATTGAGTGCCGTGATGAGCTGCCGTGGGACCTTGCCGCGGTTCTGGATGACCTGGCCCCGCGTTCGCTCGGCCGCACTGCCGCCGGTGACGAAATCGTCCCGCAGCTCGGTCTGCTCGAAGCCTAGCCAGTATTAGGTGGTTTCTTGAACTCGGTAAGCCTGCGGTAAGATATACGATTGTTTACGTAACGCGTTGCTGGGAGCCTGCATGCTCGCCTTTTTACAAACCAACACACCCATCGTGATCTTCAACCAGATTGTCGTCACGCTGCTCACGGTCTGCTTTCTGTACCAGGTGGTCTTCTTTGTCATTGGCGCTCTTCGTGGCGAGGTCGCGCCTCCCAAGGCCAAAAAACTCCATCGCTATGCCTTTTTTATCGCGGCGCATAACGAGGAAGCCGTAATTGCCAATCTCGTACGCTCCATCAAGGACCAGGACTATCCGTCCGAGCTTATCGAGGTCTTTGTCGTTGCCGACGCCTGCACCGACAACACCGCGCAGCTCGCACGCGAGGCCGGTGCCATTGTTTACGAGCGCAATGACCTGGCCCGAAAGGGCAAGAGCTGGGTCATGGACTTTGGTTTCGATCGCATTCTCAACGAGTATCCCGACACGTTTGAGGGCTACTTTATCTTCGATGCCGACAACGTTATCTCCCGCGATTACGTGTCCAAGATGAACGATGCCTTTGACCAGGGCTTCCATGTGGTCACGAGCTATCGCAATTCCAAGAACTTCGGCAGCTCGTGGATCTCGGCTGCTAATGCCACGTGGTATCTACGCGAGGCGCGCTTCCTCAACAACGCGCGCAATATCTGTAAGACGTCCTGCGCTGTTTCGGGTTCGGGTTACCTTATCTCGTCAAGCGTTATCGAGGGCATGCACGGTTGGCAGTTCCACACGCTGACCGAGGACATTCAGTTCACTACGTTCTGCGCTATTCACGGTATTCGCATTGGCTATGCGCCGGCGGAGTTCTTTGACGAGCAACCCGTGACGTTCAAGGCATCCTGGAAGCAGCGTATGCGCTGGACCAAGGGCTTTTACCAGGTGTTCTTTACCTACGGTAAGCATCTGGTCAAGTCGATGTTCCGCTATCATCGCTTTGCCGCCTACGACATGTTCATGACGATCGCCCCGGGTATGCTGCTATCGCTGATCTCGATGCTCGCTAATGCGACGTTCTTGATTGTGGGTGGCCTTTCGCATGGTTTCTTGGCAACCGAAGTCGAGATGCAGGCGTGCGCCGCTTCGCTCATTATGACCTTCGCCATGATGTATCAGACGTTCTTTATCCTGGCGCTGCTCACGACTATCTTTGAGTACAAGCATATTCACTGCGCGCAAAAGTGGCGCCTGGTGACTAACCTGTTTACCTTCCCGATCTTTATGTTCAGCTATATCCCCATCACGGTGGCCGCGCTGTTCCTGAAGGTCGACTGGGTGCCGACGCAGCACGCCGTCAACGTTACCCTTGACGAGGTCATGCAAGGCGCCAAATAACCACCACCAAAACCACCGCAAAGGGGACAGGCACCTTTGTGGTGGTTTTTGCTTTTGCGATGCAGCTCGAGGAGGAGTCCGATGGCCTATATCCCGTTTTGGATTTGCATCTTTGCCGGCGTGGCAAGTGATGCCCGAGAGCGACGGTTTCCCAATGGGCTTGCCGGCGCATGTGCCGTGGCGGCGTTGGCGGGCGTTTGGCTCGACCTCGGTTTGAACACAGCGCTTGACCACGCCGGTCTTGCGGTCATCGTCTACCTTGCCCTTGTGCTCACTGAGTCGCTCTGGCGGCGCCTTCGCCACGCCCCGGGCATCGGCATGGGGGATGCCAAGGCGCTCTTCGCGCTTTGCACGCTCGACCCTATGGGTGGCATCGTGGCATTTGCCGTCGCACTCCTGGCCCTGGCCCTCTCCTGCCTCTTCACAAAATCACGCTCCCTGCCATTGCTCCCGTTTTTGGTGCCGATTTTTGCCATAATCGAGGTCGTGGGCTGCACTTTGTAACCGATTGCGCATCCTTCTTAAGGAGCATGCCATGGCAACTAATCAAGAAACGGCCGTCATTAAGGCGCGCATGGACCGTATTCCCTCGGCGTTGTCGCCCGAACTTGTCGAGCGCATTGCCGCCGATCGTGCTTCGGGCTATGTCAACCCGTATCGTTGCAACGACGATCAGGTCATTCGTCGTATTGATCGCGCCGCCGACAAAGGCACGCTTATGCGTCCGGCGTTTATGCGCGATACCGAAAAGATACTTCATCTTCCGGCGTACACCCGTTATGCAGGCAAAACGCAGGTCTTTAGCTTCCGTAGCAATGACGATCTGTCACGCCGCGGTTTGCACGTGCAGTTCGTCTCCCGCATTGCGCGCGATATCGGTCGCGCCCTGGGGCTCAATTGCGATCTGATCGAGGCGATTGGCCTGGGTCACGACTTGGGACACACGCCTTTCGGCCATGCCGGCGAGCGTTTCCTCAACGATATCTATCATGAGCGTACGGGGCGTTTTTTTTTCCATAACGTGCAGTCGGTCCGCGTGCTCGACACACTGTACGGCCGCAACGTGTCGCTCCAGACGCTCGACGGCGTGCTATGCCATAACGGCGAGTACGAGCAGCGTGTGTTTGAGCTCTCGGACATGAGCTCCTTTGACCAGTTTGACCAGACGGTTGAGGATTGCATTGCCACGGGCTATAGCGCAATTGGGCATCTGCGTCCCATGACGCTCGAGGGCTGCGTCGTTCGCATCTCGGATATTCTTGCCTACGTCGGTCGTGACCGTCAGGATGCGATCGCGGCGGGCCTGCTTTCGCCCGACGTTTTTGATGATGGCCGGGGCGGTGCCTACAACAGTTGGATCCTTACGCACGCTTCCATCGATATCGTTGAGCACAGCTATGGTAAGCCGCGCATCGAGATGAGCGAGGACCTGTTTGGGGAAATCCGCCGAGCCAAGCGCGAGAACTACGAGAAGATCTATAGCAAGGGCGGTATCGAAGGCGATTCCGAGGTGGAGCTGCGCGAGGCCTTCGAAAAGCTCTACGACCGTTGCCTGCGGGATCTAAATAGTGGTGACGAGTCCTCTTACATCTTTAAGCACCATATTTCGCGCATTGAGCAGCAACTTTCCTACTACGATCGCACCTATGCCTGGCAGGACGACAAGGATCAAGCCGTGGTGGATTATATCGCGAGCATGACGGACGGTTATTTCTGCGAACTGACGAGCAAGCTGTTCCCGGGTCTAAAGTTTCCGCATCGTACCTATATTAACGAACGGTAGTTCGTATCCTTTCGGTATACTGGTTAGTTGAAAACGTTTTTGATTGATGCACGGGATGGCTATGGACGACCTTTTTTCTGCCTCGACGCGCGAGCGTTCCTTTAAAAATGCGCCGCTCGCGGTGCGCATGCGACCCAATTCGCTCGACGAGTACGTGGGCCAGCAAAAGGCCGTCGGTAAGGGCTCATGGTTGCGTGCCGCGATCGAGCACGACGTGCTTTCGAGCGTGATTCTGTACGGGCCGGCCGGTACGGGTAAGACGACGCTGGCCCACATTATCGCCAACCATACCAAGAGCGAGTTTGTCGAGGTCAGCGCCGTGACGGGTACCGTGAAGGATCTTCGCCGCGTGATTGACGAGGCCAAGACGCGCCTGAATACCTACGACCGCCGCACCATCCTGTTTATCGACGAGATTCACCGCTTCTCCAAGTCTCAGCAGGATGCCTTGCTGCATGCGGTTGAGAACCGTACCGTCATTATGATTGGCGCCACGACGGAGAATCCGTACTTCGAGGTCAACTCGGCATTGCTCTCGCGCGGTCGCGTGGTGGAGCTTGAGCATCTTAAAGACGAGGATATCGCCACGCTTATCGAGCGTGCGCTCGAGGCGCCGCAGGGTTTGAACGGCAAGTTCTCGGCCGATGAGGATACGGTTAAGACCATCTGCACGCTGGCAGCGGGTGACGCTCGCTCGGCGCTCACGACGCTCGAACTTGCGAGCGAGATTGCCGTCACGCGTCCCGATACCGAGGGAACGCCAGCGCCCGTGGCGGGGGAGCGCTATCCCATCACCGTGGATGACGTGAAGATCGCCAACCCGCGTCGTGGATTTTCGTATGACAAAAACGGCGACATGCACTACGACATCATCAGTGCGTTTATTAAGTCCATGCGCGGTAGCGACCCCGATGCCACAATCTATTGGCTCGCGCGCATGATTGATGCGGGGGAGGATCCCAAGTTTATCGCTCGCCGTATTATGATTCAGGCTTCTGAGGATGTTGGCAACGCCGACCCGCAGGCGCTTTTGGTGGCGCATGCCGCGTTTAAGTCTGCCGAGGTCATTGGCTATCCCGAGTGCCGCATTAACCTGGCTCAGGCTGCACTCTATGTGTGTTTGGCCCCTAAATCCAACGCGTGTGAGGCTTCGATTGATGCGGCGCTGGCCGATATCCATTCTAGTGGGCTTCGCGAGGTGCCGAGTTATCTGCGCGATCGCCATCGCCCAGGCAGCGACGACTACGGTGTGTATAAATACCCGCACGATTATCCCGAAGGCTGGGTCGATCAGCGCTATTTGCCCGAGGGGCTGGAGCGCGGTGCGTTCTGGCAGCCTGCCGGGCGCGGCTGGGAAGAGTGGCGCGTAGAGCAAAGCGAGCGCGACCGCAGCGGGAATGCACCGAAGTAGCTGCTGATAATTTTGTCCCACGTTGCTACTCTTGGCATGTTCGGTCCCCTTTGGGGTACCATGAAAAGCGTCTGTATTTCGATTTTTCCGGGAGGCTTGTATGAGTCCCATTCAAATCGCCCTGCTGCTGCTCGCCGTTGCCGGCGTGTGGGCCATCGCTGAGCTCGCGCTTACCCTGCGCAAGACCCGCAATGTTGTCGACTCGCTCGATAAGACCGTGAACGACCTCAACAACACCATCGCCGAGGCTCAGCCTGTGGTGGCAAAGCTCGATGGCGCTGTCGATGAGCTTACGCCGGCGCTTGCCCAGATGGAGCCGCTGCTTAAGTCGAGCAAGACGGCAGTTGATGCCCTTACCTCCAATCTCGTAGAGGTCGAAGCTGTGGTTCGCGACATTTCTGAGGTTACGGGCAGCATGGCCGAGGCCAGCAATGCTGTGTCTAGCGTGACCGACTCTGCCGCCGGTGCTGTGCAGAAGCTCTTCAATAAGGTGAAGGCTCCTGCAGCCGACGCCGATCGCAAGCTCGCCGCTGCCGCTGCGGAGGCCGAGCTGCCTACCGAGCGCGTCCTAATTGGCGAGGACGAGGCTGCCGCGGGCGACGATGATGGTCAGAAGTCTGTATCCAAGCCGGCTCAGTATTACACCTACACGCCCGCCGAGACCTCTGAGGAGTCCTGCGATGAGTAGCGAAGCAACTTGCGCCATTACGCTGACCGTTGCCGGCGACCCGCGTCTGGCGCGCCTTGTGCGCATGACGGCAGCCAACGTTGGTGCCCTGTGCTCTATGTCTGTCGATCGCATCGAGGACATCCGCATGGCTGCCGAGGAAGCCTTTATCTTTGGCTGCACGGCTGTTGATTCCGATGACATCTCGATCAAATTCGATGTCGACGAATCTCACGTTGGCATGACCTTTACCTTTGGCGACCAGGCCACCGTCGACGAGGATGACCAGGCCGCTGTGTATGCCGAGCTCATTTTGGCGAGCGTGTGCGACTCCTACGAAAAGACTGCGGCGCCCCTGACGCTTTCCCTCGACCTCAAGGCGGATATCTAATATGACCGAACGTTCCCGGAGCGGTAAGACCGCTTGGGACAAGGAGAAAACCCGCGAGCTGTTTCGTCGCTATAAAGAGACCGGTGACCCGGACGCACGCGAGCAGCTCGTCATGTCCCACATGAACCTGGTAAGGTTTCTTGCCAACAAGTTTAAGAACCGCGGCGAGCCGCTCGATGACCTGATGCAGGTTGGTTATTTGGGCCTGCTCAAGGCTATCGATCGCTTTGACCCTGAGCGCGGACTCGAGTTCACCACGTTTGCCACGCCTACCATCTTGGGCGAGATCAAGCGTCACTTCCGCGACAAGGGCTGGAGCGTGCGCGTGCCCCGTCGCTTGCAGGAGCTCTCGGCCAAGGTCAACCAGGCTACCGATAAGCTCACCAACGAGCTACAGCGCTCGCCTAAGGTTGAGGAAATCGCTGAGTACTTGGACGTGACGGTCGATGAGGTGCTGGAGGCCATGGAATCGTCTTCGGCCTATACCTCGGTGCCCATCGAGGCTCCTGGTGCGTCCGATTCGGACGATGCCCCCTCGATTCTCGACCGTTACGCCGACGACGACAACGAGCTCGACTTTACCGATGACCGCCTAGTGATCGAGGAAGCCATCCGTGATTTCTCGCCGCGCGAGCGCGAGGTGATTGAGCTGCGCTTTGTGAAGGGCATGACCCAGATCGAGATCGCCAAGAAGCTGGGTATTTCTCAGGTACAGGTTTCGCGTCTGCTGCGCCGCACGCTTAAGAAGATTCAGGACAAGATCGACCCCGACGGAGTGATGATTCGTTCATGAGTGAGCACCCCCAGCAAACCGATCGCGTGCTGCGCGACACCCGCATTCTGACGCTGCGCATTTGGGCTGTTGTCGGCTGCATTGTTATTGCTGCTGTCATCTTTAACCTTATGGGCATCCTGGCACCGGTTATTGAGTTTCTTGCCGTCGGCTCCATCATTGCTTTTGTGATGTCCCCGATCACCAACTGGCTCGAGCACCATGGCGTGAATCGCGGCATCGGTTCGCTTATCGCGCTTATTGTTGTTGTTGCCGTGCTCGTCGGTGTCGTTTGCATCTTGTCGCCGATTCTCTTTGGTCAGATCATGGAAGTCCTGAGCCGCCTGCCCGAGCAGCTTCGTGTTGCGGGTGGCGATCTCAATGAGATGATCTCGCATGCCAAGACGCTCAACAACACGCCGCTCAAGGAGTATTTGGACGATAATCTTTCGTCCCTGGTTACCGTGGCATCGAAGTATGTGTCTCAGATTGCTGCCGAGCTTGGTCGCGGTGTGTTCCCGCTCATCACCAATACGGCCTCGCAGTTGTTCGTGATCTTCCTTGGTCTGGTGCTTGCCTACTGGATGGCCTGCGACTACCCTCGCATGCATCACGAGATTTGCACCATCATCGGTCAGGAGAAGGAGACCTCGTACCGCTTTATGGTCGCCATCCTTTCTCGCTCTGTCGGCGGCTACATGCGCGGTATGGTCGTGACGTCCATCTGCGGTGGTTTCCTCGCCTTTATCGGTTTTTTGATCATCGGTCATCCGTATGCGGCGCTCATGGCTATCTTTACCGGCATCATGCATTTGGTTCCGGTCGTCGGTCCCTGGGTGAGCGCAGCAATCGCCACGGTACTCGGCTTCATGTTCAGTCCCATGTTGGCGTTATGGACGCTCATCGTGACGATGGTCGCGCAAAACGTCACCGATAACGTGATTTCGCCTAAGGTTATGCAGAGCTCGGTGCAGGTGCATCCCATCATGAGCCTCACGGCGCTCGTTATTGGCTCGGCACTCATGGGCCCCATCGGCATGATTATTGCCATCCCGCTATGTGCGGCCCTCAAGGGTATCTTCGTGTACTACTTCGAGAATGAGACCGGCCGCCAGCTTGTGGCCTATGACGGCGCCGTGTTTAAGGGCACACCGTACCGCGATGCCGATGGCAACCCGGTCGCCGCCTACGACGCGCTCGGCGACGACACCTTCATCTACGAGTCCGAGCTCATCGGCAACGAGACCGCGCCCGAGGCCCAGGCCATGCCCAAACCCGAGCTCGATAATCCCTGGATGAAGCTCTCGGGCCTTCAGCCCGATGCTACGGGCTTTTTCAAGAATCCCTTCGCCAAAGACGACGATTTCAATATGAACGACGAAACCAAAACCGGCATCGACGGCTCCATGGACGATTCGGATTCTAAATAGGTTCTATTAACGTTTCTTGAAGTTGTAAATGACAAGAAACGCGACCAAAGCGATTGATAAGGGGCCGGCTACATAGAAAAAGAGAACGTCAATTGCGCGTAGAGTGTAATAAGCCTTATCGCCGGACATTACTGTATACGATACGTATCCAAATGATGGTTGGTTTGCGTACCAGCATGAGAAGGCTAAGAGCGCTAAAAGTGCTACAACCAGAAGTGCATTCAGGACAAATCGTTTGCTTTTCATCGATCGCTCCTTCCGGGTGAATCTTATATGCAATTATACAGCAGTCCTTTTTCAAAGGATCGCGCAGTACTAAATAACGTGCACTTTCGCTGGAGGGTCGCTGTTTGGCGACCCTCTTTTTTGCACAGGCGCGGCGGGATGGTAATATCGTTACGTTTGAACTGTTTCGATGTGAAACCGAGGAGATTCCCTCTATGAGTGCTGACTACCCGTCAATGACTACGGCCGAGATTCGCTCCAAGTTCCTCAACTTCTTTGAGGAGCGCGGTCTTAAGCTCTATCCTTCTTCGTCCCTCGTCCCTGACGATCCTTCGCTGCTGCTTGCCAACGCCGGCATGAACCAGTTTAAGGAGTACTACCAGGGCAAGAAGACCATGAAGGAGATCGGCGCTATCTCCTGCCAGAAGTGCGTCCGCACCAACGACATCGATTGCATCGGCGAGGACGGCCGTCACCTGTCCTTCTTTGAGATGCTCGGCGACTTCTCCTTTGGCGGCGTCTCCAAGCAGCAGGCTTGCGCCTGGGCCTTTGAGCTCATCACCAAGGAGTTCAAGCTGCCGCTCGACCGCCTGTACTTCACCGTCTTTACCGAGGACGACGAGACCCACGACGTGTGGCGTTCTCTGGGCGTTGCTGAGGACCACATCTCCCGCCTGGGCGAGGACGATAACTTCTGGGCCGCTGGCCCCACCGGTCCCTGCGGTCCGTGCTCCGAGATCTACTTTGACATGGGCGAGGAGGTCGGCTGCGGCAGCCCCGACTGCAAGCCTGGCTGCGACTGCGACCGCTTCCTGGAGTTCTGGAACCTCGTCTTTACCCAGTACGACCGCCAGGAGGACGGCTCCATGCCGGAGCTGCCGCACCGCAACCTCGATACGGGCATGGGCCTGGAGCGCATGGCCGCCATCATGCAGCACAAGACCGCCAACTACGACGGCGATCTGATGCAGCACCTCATCAAGCTGGGCGAGAAGATTAGCGGCAAGACCTATGACGCCGACGATTACTCTGGCGCCAGCCGCTCCCTGCGTATCATCGCCGACCACTCCCGTGCCGTCGACTTTATGATCTCGGACGGCATCCTTCCCGGTAACGAGGGTCGCGAGTACGTCCTTCGCCGCCTGCTCCGTCGTGCCGTGTTCCACGGTCGCCTGCTGGGCATCGAGGGCGCCTTCCTGACCAAGTTCATCGACGAGGTTAACGCTCAGATGGGCGAGGCCTATCCCGAGCTGCTCAAGAACGTCGCGCTCGTTAAGGGTATTGTCGCCTCCGAGGAGGAGCGCTTCTCCACGACGCTCGACAACGGCCGTGTTTACCTGGACGAGGCCCTGGCCGCGCTCGCCGACGGCGCCGTCCTTCCGGGCGACGTTGCCTTTAAGCTGCACGACACCTTTGGTTTCCCCATTGACCTGACTGTCGAGATCGCCGGCGCTGCTGGCCACGACGTCGACATGGACGGCTTCACCGCCTGCATGGAGGACCAGAAGGCCCGCGCTCGTGCCAACGCCAAGGGCGATGCCTGGGGCAGCTTCAACGACGTGTGGGTCGAGCTTTCCGACAAGGTCGTCGCGACCGAGTTCGACGGCTATGACAACGATGCGATCGAGGGTGCCAAGGTTGTCGCCATCGTTCGCAACGGCGAGTCCGTCGAGTCCGCTGCCGCCGGCGAGGACGTCGAGGTCGTGCTCGACCGCACCCCGTTCTACGCCGAGATGGGCGGCCAGCAGGGTGACGCCGGCGAGCTTTCCGCCGAGGGCGTTGTTCTGACCGTTGCCGATACCAAGAACCACAACGGCCTGTATGCCCATGTCGCACACGTTGCCGAGGGCACGCTGACCGTCGGTGCTACCGTGACCGCCGTGCTCGACGCCGAGCGCCGTGGTTTCCTGCGCCGCAACCACACCGCCACCCACCTGCTCGACGCTGCGCTTAAGCAGGTCCTGGGCGAGCATGTCTCCCAGGCCGGCTCGCTGGTGACGCCCGAGCACCTGCGCTTTGACTTCACGCACTTCGAGGCCCTGTCCTCCGAGCAGCTCAAGGCTGTTGAGGATCTGGTCAACCAGCAGATCTTCGCTTCCAAGCCGGTCGTGACCCGCGTCATGGGCATCGACGAGGCCAAGGCCGCCGGCGCTGTCGCCCTCTTTGGCGAGAAGTACGGCGATGTCGTTCGCGTCGTCTCCGTGGGCGCCGAGGACCAGCCGTTCTCCCGCGAGCTCTGCGGTGGTACGCATGCCGCCAACACCGCCGAGATCGGCCTGTTCAAGATCATTTCCGAGTCCTCCACGGGCTCGAATGTCCGCCGCATCGAGGCTGTGACCTCCAAGGGCGCTCTCGATTACATGGCCGACCGCCTGGCGCTCGTTGACGCCGCCGCCGCTGCGCTCAAGTGCCGCGCCGACGAGGTTCCCGCCCGCGTGGAGAACCTGCAGGCCGAGCTGCGCGAGACTTCCAACAAGCTCAAAAAGGCTCTGACCGGTGGCTCCTCCGACGCCATTTCCAGTGCCATCGAGGATGCCGTCGAGCTCGGCGGCTACAAGCTCGTCGTCGCCGAGCTCCAGGGCCTTGAGGCTGCCGACCTGCGCAACGTATGGGATACCGTGCATCAGAAGGTCGCCGGCCCTGTCGCTTGTGTCGTCGCCAGCGTGACTGAGAAGGGCACTCCGGCCCTGCTCGCTGCCGGCTCCGATGACGCCGTGAAGGCCGGGTTCCACGCCGGTAACGTGATCAAGCAGATCGCGGGCCTGGTCGACGGTCGCGGTGGCGGTCGTCCCAACATGGCCCAGGCCGGTGGCAAGAATGCTGCCGGCATCGCCGATGCCCTCGCGGCCGCTAAGACCGCGCTCGGCGCCTAAGAATCTAAGAAGTCGCTGTGGTTGCGCTCGCGCTGGACATAGGGGAGACCAGGATTGGCATCGCCGTCTCGAGCCGTGATGGCAAGATGGCGATGCCTGTCAAGGTGCTTCCGGCTGCCGAGGTCACCGGTATGGCCAAGACGTTCCGCTACCTGGTTGAGGACTATGAGCCCGACATCCTGGTAAGCGGACGTCCCCTGACCATGGCCGGTGAGCCCGGCCCTCAGGCCGAGCGCGTTGCCGCTGTGGCGCAAAAGATTGCCGACGAGCTCGATCTTCCGTTGGAGTTTGAGGACGAGCGTCTGTCCTCGCAAGAGGCCAAGCGTATCCTGCGCGAGCAGGGACTCAACGAAAAGCAGATGAGGGGCAAGATCGACATGATTGCCGCCAGCCTGTTTTTGCAGACGTGGCTCGATCGTAAAAACGAGGAGGTTTCGCATGCCTAGTGCTTCCGATCCGCGCCAGCCGAATCGTACACAGCAGCCGGCGTCGCGCCGTGCCCAGCCTGGCCAGCGTCCGGCACAGCCGACGCAGCGTGCAGCTCAGCCTGCCGCGCGCCCGGCGCAGTCCTTCTCTCGTTCGGCCCAACCTGTTCAACGGACGGGTCAGCAGCCTTCTGCTCGTTCGGTTCAGCATTCGGCTTCTCACGCGGCTCAGCAGCCCACTGCTCGTACGGCCCAGCCTGCAGGCGGCACCCGCTTTAAGCAGCAGGCACCTACCCAGCGAACGCAGGCCCCCCAATCGCATTCGCATCACGCTCGTGGTTCGCATGGCGTTGCTCCGGCGACCCGCTCGAGCTACAACACGCATGCTCGTCGCGGTGCTCAAAAGAAAAGCTCCCCGGTGCCTATGATTATCGGTGGCGTTGTTGCCGTGCTTGCGCTTGTCGCGATCGTTTTCTTTGTCGTGCCAGCCGTCAAGGGCTTCTTTGGCGGTGAGGGTGCGAAAGTCGTTGCAGGCCAGCAGGTTACTATCACGATTCCCGATGGTGCCTCGGGTGACAGCATCGCTTCGATTCTCTCCGAGAACCATATCGTAGAAAATCCCAAGGATTACTATGCGGCGGTGAAAAAGCTCAACGCCGATATGTCGCTCAAGCCTGGTGATTATTCGTTCACCACATTCATGGATGCGACCAAGGTTGTTCAGCAGCTCATGGAAGGCCCCAACGCGGGCTCCAATACGCTGACTATCCCTGAGGGCCTGACGGTCGATCAAGTCGCCGACCGTGTGGCTCAGGCCTACGACAGCATCTCTAAGGAAGACTTCCTCAACCGGGCCAAGGCCTCCAACTACGTGGACGACTATAGCTTCCTTAAGGGCGCCGCCAACGACTCGCTCGAGGGTTTCTTGTTCCCCAAGACCTATTCGTTGGGTGATTCGCCGACGGCCGATGGCGTGATTCGCGCTATGCTCGATCAGTTTAAGACCGAGTACAAGTCGCTTGACTTTGCGAGCTGCGAAGCCAAGATCAAGGAACGCTACGGTGTGGAGATGTCCGACTACGACATCGTCAACTTGGCCTCTATCGTTGAGCGCGAGGGCCTCAACGCCGATCAACGTGCGCACGTGGCCTCGGTCTTCTACAACCGCCTTGCCGGCAAGCTCGACGGTCTGCGCTATCTCAACAGCGATGCGACCATGATGTATGTCACCGGTGGCGAGGTTACCGCCGACGACCTGCAGAGCGATAGTCCGTATAACACCTATAAACACGAGGGTCTGCCGCCCACGCCCATCTGCTCTCCGTCGCTCGAGGCACTCAAGGCCACGCTTGAGCCGACCGACTCCGAGGACCTGTATTTCTACATTACGCAGGACGAGGAGTACTTCTCGCAAACCTACGAAGAGCATCAACAGTCTTGGAATTAACATGAGGATTTTTAGCCCCAAACGATACGTTGCCTCGGTCGATCGCATCGACCTTGATACCCTGTGGGCCGACGGTAAACGCGCCATTCTGCTCGATCGCGATAACACCCTCGTGCCGCGCGACACCGAGCAGGTTCCCACCGCGGTTTCCGCTTGGCTCGACGCCGCCCGCGCCAAAGGTTTTAAGCTGTGCATGGTGTCCAACAACTGGCATCGCGACCAGGTCATGAGCTCTGCACGCGAGCTGGGACTCGAGGCCATCAGCCACGCTATGAAGCCGGCGCCGTTTGCCCTCAAGGCGGGTCTTAAGCGCCTCGGCGCCACGGCCGACGAGGCGGTGCTGATCGGTGATCAGCTCTACACGGACGTGTGGAGCGGCAACTTCGCCGGCGTCGATACCATCTTGGTTAAGCCGCAGGCGACGCAGGACCTGTGGTATACGCAGATCTTCCGTATCTTTGAGCGCCGGGCCCTGCGCGACCTTCCCTGCGAGGAATAGGTCTCGCTATGTCCCAGCACACCAAACACGGCTGCGACCATATCTTCTTTATCGGCTTTTTGGGCGCGGGCAAATCGACGCTCGCGCGCAACGTCGGAACCATGTTCAAGCGGCGTTTTATCGATACCGACCGCCTGGTCGTGCGCCGTTGCGGCAAGTCGGTAACCGAGATTTTTGAGACTGAGGGTGAGGGTCGTTTTCGCGAGCTCGAGACCTCGGCGCTCCGTTCGCTCCAAAGCGAGCGCAGCCTGTTGGTTTCGTGCGGGGGCGGTATCGTCGAAACGCCGGTGAATATTGAGCTGATGCACGAAATGGGTACGTGCGTGTACCTCGAGGGCGACTTTGAGGATTCGATTCGCCAGATTCGTCGGTCCGACACGCGCCCCGATTTTCGCTCTCCCGAGCATGCCGCGCGCCTGTTTGAGCATCGCCGTCCGCTGTATCGCCAGGCCGCCGACCTTACCCTTGATATTCGCAACAAGTCCTTCGAGGACGTTTCCTACCTTTGTGCCGAGATGCTTTTGGAGCGTGGGCTGCTATGATTCGCCGTCAACTGATCAATTTCCAAAACCGCAGTGTCGATGTCCGCGTCGGATTGGGCGCGTTCGATGAGCTGTCGCGCATGTTTTCCTCGGCTGTGGGCAAGCCTAAGCGCGCGATGGTCGTTTGGAACGACGACACGTCAGAGCGTTTTGGTGAGGTCGTCGAGCATGCGCTGGTCGACGCCGGCTTTGCCGTGTCGCTGCTAGTCCTTGAGCTTTCGCCTGCTGGTGCCACGCTGGCCGATGCCGATGCGATCTTTGGCGCCCTGTCTGCCAACGGCATTACCTGCGACGATCTGGTTGTCGCCGTTGGCGATGCCGCAACCTGCTCGGTTGTTAGCTGGTGCGCCAACCAGTGGTGCGGCCGAACCGAGTGCGCGCTGTTGCCGACGACCTTCGACGCCATGCTCACGGTCGCGACGACCATGAAGCCGCTCGTCGCCTCGTCGGCGAATGCGCTTCCCGCCATCGCGTTCCGTCCCGAACCGGGCTTGGTCGTGTGTGACCTCGACCTTGTTCGCGAGACGGACCCCGAGGACCTCAAGCTCGGCTATGTGGTACTTGTTGGCACCATGCTTTCGAGCAGTAAGTCCCGCTGGAATCAGTTTACTGAGACCGTCCCCGAGATTCTCGCGGGCGAAGAGGTCGCACTCGTCAATGCCGTTCAATGGTCTCAGACTGCCCGTAAAGACGTGCTGACGGCAACGAACCCGAGCGCCCGCCATGCTCTCGATTTTGGCAAAACGGGGGAGCGTACCCTGCGCGCCTGCTTGGGCGATGCCGCTTCGCAGGTCCCTGCCTACCAGCTGTTGTCCGAGGGCATGCGCTTTGAGGCGCGCCTAGCACATGATGCCTGCGATTTCGATATCGATTACGTCTTTGAGGTCGATGACTGCCTGGAGGACTTTGGCATCGAGGAGCTTGCCTTCGATCTGGAGCCTGCCGTTTATATCGAGGAGTTCCGTAGGCAGCAGTTTGTTCGCTCGAACCGCAGTATGTTGCCGCTGCCCGCTGCACTCGGCGCCATTCGTCTAACGAGCGTTGAGGACGAGGTTCTTGAGCGCCATGCTCACGCCTACTTGGCTGCTCGCAAAGAACTTCTCTAAGATTTATTGACATCCATCGTCTTTCGTATCATGTTGAGGGGCGGGTTTCCAATCGGTTGCGGATCGCATGCGATTCCGTCGTTCGGTTGAGACCCGTCCCGTCTATATTGAGACAACAAGAAAGGAATCTGCATGTCTGAGTTTGCTGCCGGTCCTGCCGGTCGTATCGAGCGTGTCCGTGCCCTTATGGCCGAGCGTGGCTACGACGCCATCGTGGTGCGCGACGAGGCCAACCTTCGTTGGCTTACGGGCGTGAAGGGCGTTTTCGACTACACCTTCGAGTTCCCGCACGCGGCGTTTATTACGGCCGACCAGTGCCTGTTCCACACCGACTCGCGCTACCTCAACAGCTTTGAGGAGAACACGCCCGCCGGCAGCCCCTGGGTCTACGACATGGATGAGGGCACCATCCCCGGTTGGGTCGCCGGCAAGATCGCGGCCAACAAGTGCCGCGTCTGCGCTGTCGAGGATGATATGCAGATTAATTTCTACCAGGGCATTCAGCGCGGCCTGGAGGACCGCTCCGTCGCCTGCATGCTGCCGCTGATGCACGACGACATCCGCAAGATGCGCGCCATCAAGGATGCCGAGGAGATTGAGCTCATGCGCCACGCACAGTCGATCACCGACGCCGCCTTCCAGCACATGCTCGGCTTTATTAAGCCTGGTATGACCGAGAAGCAGGTTCGCAACGAGCTCGAGAACTTTATGTTCGCCAACGGCGCCGACAGCCTGGCCTTCGGCTCCATCGTGGCGAGCGGCCCCAACACCGCCAACCCGCATGCCGTGCCGAGCGACCGCGTGATTGAGAAGGGCGACTTCGTCCTCATGGATTACGGTGCGGGCTACTGCGATTATCGTTCCGACATGACGCGCACCGTCGTGATGGGCGAGCCTACCCAGGAGCAGCTCGACCTGTACGCGCTCGTGCGCCGTACGCACGAGGAGTGCGTCGCCGCCATCCATCCGGGCGTCGAGGGCAACGACATTTTCAAGCTTTCCAAGAAGATCATCGGTGATGCCGGCTATGGCGATTACTACAACCATGGTCTGGGCCACGGCGTGGGCATCGACATCCATGAGCTGCCCAACTTCAACCGCAGCAAGAACACCATCGAGGTCGGCTCGGTTATCACCATGGAGCCCGGCGTGTATCTGCCCGGTGTGGGCGGCGTGCGCCTGGAGGACTACGGCGTGGTCACCGAGAACGGCTATGAGCCCTTCACCAAGACCCCGCACGACCTGCACATCATCGATTGCTAGCCCATTTCGATAGATTTTTTTGGGCGGGGCGTCCGGAGCAATTCGGACGCCCCGCGTTCTCTTTTTATGCGCTCGCTGCAGGCGCCGTCTGCAAGTGTATAATTTCAGTCGTATGTAATTTGGACGCTTGTGCGTTCTGCCCATAGCAAGAAAGGTCGCTATGCCTACCATTTCTACCGCCGACTTCAAGAACGGCCTCGGTCTCCGTATTAAGGACAAGGTCTACACCATCGTCGAGTTCCAGCATGTCAAGCCGGGCAAGGGCGGCGCGTTTGTGCGCTACAAGACCCGCGACATCAAGAGCGGCCGCGTCGTCGAGAACACCTGCAACGCCGGCACCAAGTTCGAG
>DBFZQW010000210.1:0-44654 GCA_048521445.1 Collinsella sp.
TCGTTCGCAACTGCCTGTTCACACACGTTTTTTGAGCGCTTGATACGCTTTAACCCTGCGGAAACATTTTTCTGCGATAGTATCTGCGATATAGACCAGTCGAAACCCGCCCGAAAGAAAGGGGAGCGACATGAACCAGCAGAACATCGATTACGTACTCCGCTCCGTAGAGCAGCGTGACATCCGCTTTGTGCGTCTGTGGTTTGTCGACATTCTCGGCCGCCTCAAGAACTTTGCCATTAGCCCCGAGGACCTCGAGGTCGCTTTTGAGGAGGGTATTGGCTTTGACGGCTCCGCCATCGAGGGCTTTGCCACGCCCGAGGAAGCCGACATGCTGGCGTTTCCCGATGCTTCGACCTTCCAGATTTTGCCGTGGCGCCCGAGCCACAACGGCGTCGCCCGCGTGTTCTGCGATGTGTGCACCCCCGACCGCAAGCCCTTCGCCGGCGATCCGCGCGATGCGTTGCGCCGCATGTTCTATAAGGCCGAGAAGGCTGGCTACCTGCTCAACGTGGGCGCCGAGCTGGAGTATTACTACTTCCCCGACGAGCACACCCCCGAGCCGCTCGACAACGTGGGCTACTTCGATCTTTCGGTGAGCGATGCCGCTCGCGACCTGCGCCGCAACACGGTCCTCACGCTCGAGAAGATGTCCGTGCCCGTGGAGTACACCTTCCATGCCGCCGGCCGCTCGCAGCACGGCATGAGCCTGCGCCACGCCGAGGCCCTGAGCATGTCCGACGCCATCACCACGGCCAAACTCATCATTAAGCAGCAGGCTTACGAGAGCGGGTGCCACGCCTCCTTTATGCCCAAGCCGTTGGCGGGCGAGGACGGCAGCGCTATGTTCCTGTGCCAGTCGCTATTCGACCACGACGGCAACAACGTCTTTTGGGGCGAGGACGACGAGAAGTACCACCTCTCCGATATCGCCAAGCACTACATGGCCGGCATCCTGGCGCACGCGCGCGAGATCAGCGCTATCACTAACCCCACGGTCAACTCGTACAAGCGCATCACCACGGGTGGTGACTCCGTGCCGCAGTACGCCACGTGGGGCCTGCGCAACCGTGCGAGTATGGTCCGCATCCCGGTCTACAAGCCCGGCAAGCAGCTGTCCACGCGCATCGAGCTTCGTAGCCCCGACCCTATGGCCAATCCGTACCTGGTCAACGCCGTCACGCTGGCGGCTGGTCTCGATGGCATCGAGCGCAAGCTGGAGCTCCCGCCCGAGGCAACTGCCGAGACGCTCAAGCTTACCGACCGTCAGATGGTCGAGGTCGGCTACACGCCGCTGCCGCGCTCGCTCAAAGAGGCGCTCGACGTCTTTGAGGACTCGCAGTTTATGAAGGATGCCCTCGGCGAGCACATCCACAGCTTCTTCCTCAAAAAGAAGCGCGACGAGTGGCATAAGTTTGAGTCTACGATCACCGAGTGGGAGATTAAGCACTACCTGGCGAACTCCTAATCGCGCTGACTTGTTCCAGTACGATTGAGCTCATTTCTTTGGAGGCCGATATGTCCGAAAAGAGTGCCCTGTTCATGGCGCGCACGACGCGCTTCCACGAGTTTGCCCGCAGCTTGACGACCACCCTGGGTGTCGAGGTGAGCCTGGCAACTCCCGATTCGCCGACCGCGGCGCACGACTTTGACCTGCTGATCCTCGATTCCGATGGCATTCGCAGCGACCGCATCGATCAGATTGCCAAATGGCTCGACGACCGCGGTGGCGTCCCCATGCTGGTGATCGTTGACGACGAGGCGCTCGGCACCCTGCGCCTGCCGAATCACGCGCATGCCGACTTTGTATGCCCCACGGCGACGCCCAACGAGCTCAAGGCTCGCGCGCAGCGCCTGATGGGCGAGGAGGAGACCGTCGCCGCCGACGATGTGCTCAACATCGATAACCTCGAGATCAACCTGGCTACCTACCAGGTAACGCTCGATAACGAGCCTATCGACCTGACGCTGATGGAGTACTCGCTGCTGAGCTTTTTGGCGACGCACCCCAACCGTGCCTACAGCCGCGAAGTGCTGCTGCACCGCGTGTGGGGCTTTGAGTACTGCGGCGGCACGCGCACCGTCGACGTGCACATCCGACGCATCCGCTCCAAGGTGGGCCCGCAGATCGCGGCACACATCACCACCGTCCGCGGCGTGGGCTATCTGTTTAAGGACTAGATTTCCACCACAAAGGGGACAGGCACCTTTGTGGTGGTTTTGCCGCATGTGCGGGCTCCTTTCGGGTTTGCAGAAGAACTTAAGCCTTCCTAAAAGATTGCGTTCTCATACACGTGCACCCGCATATTGGGGTACAACTCAACGTGAACAATGATGGCCCGCCACGTGTTTGGCGGGCCTTTGGTTATTTGACGAAAGGATCGCAGCCATGAGCGAGAACGATTCCCAGCGTCCCCAGGATGTTGGCAATGCCGGCGAGACTCAGCAGCAGCCGCGCGTGCAGGTGGAGTCGACGCCTGCCGGCAGCAACATTCCCTACGTGCAGGCCTTCGACACACAGACCGGCAAGCCGCTGGGCGGCCAGCAGGTTGTAAACAAGCACACAGTGGTCAAGACCAAGACCAAAAAGCTGCCGATCTTTATTACGGCGCTCGCCGGCTGTGCCTGCGGAGCCCTGCTGGTCATTGCGCTCATTATGAGTGGCACGCTCAACATTGGCGGCGGAAAGAATGCCGTGACGGCAGGTGCTTCGGGTTCGTCGACGCAAAAGATTACGATTGACTCCGAAGACACCACACTTGCCGAGGCCGTTTCTGCCAAGGCCCTGCCCTCTGTCGTTTCCATCACCGCCACTTCGAGCGGCAGCCAGAATGGCTCGCTTTCGCAGTCTGCCGACGAGTCGGATAGCTCGGGCAGCGTCGGTTCGGGCGTGGTACTCGATACCGAAGGCCACATCCTCACCAACAACCACGTGGTCGATGGCTATGACCAGTACGTGGTGACCATGGACGACGGCACCACCTACGAGGCTGAGTTCGTGGGCAACGACGCCTCGAGCGACCTGGCCGTCATCAAGCTCAAGGATGCTGACGCCTCCAAGCTCACGCCGATCGAGATCGGGGACTCCTCCAAGCTCAACGTGGGCGAGTGGGTTATGGCCATCGGTTCGCCGTTCGGCAACGAGCAGTCCGTCTCCACGGGCATCGTGTCGGCGCTGTATCGCTCCACGGCCATGAGCTCTACCAGCGGCAACACCATCTACGCCAACATGATCCAGACCGATGCCGCCATCAACCCGGGCAACTCCGGCGGCGCGCTCGTCAATGACAACGGCGAGCTCGTGGGTATTAACTCGCTCATCGAGAGCTACTCGGGCTCCAGCTCGGGCGTGGGCTTTGCCATTCCGGTCAACTATGCCAAGAACATTGCCGACCAGATCATCGACGGCAAGACGCCGGTGCATCCGTACCTGGGCGCTACGCTTTCGAGCGTCAACGCGCTCAACGCCCGTACCAACAAGCTGAGCACCGATAGCGGCGCCTACGTGGCAAGCGTCGTCGAGGACGGTCCCGCCGCTAAGGCCGGCATCCAAGAGGGCGATGTCATTACCAAGCTGGGCGACGACGAGATTACGAGCGCCGATGGCCTGATCATCGCCCTGCGCAGCCACGAGGTGGGCGAGAAGGTCGAGATCACGCTCGTGCGCGGCAAGGAAGAGAAGAAGGTCACGGTCGAGCTGGGCTCTGACGAGGAGCTGCAGAGCCAGCAGCAGGACGACAGCGCGACCGACACCGGCAATGGCGGCATCACTGACGAGCAGTTGCGCCAGTACCTGGAGGAGCTGTTGGGCCAGCAGGGCCAGGGCTACGGCCAGGGTTACTAGCGAGTCGTTTCGCACATACCAATGCCAGAGGGGGCTGTTCCGTCAACGCGGGACAGCCCCTCTTTTCTTATTGATCCGTTGGGGGCGGAGGAAAACGGATCACTTGGGGCTGACAAGAGGCCTGGTTCGTAATGGTCTGGACAGTTAGTTCAGATACGTATAAATCTGGGGCAGCTTGGGATGCGTTTTGAGCAATTTTTGATTGGGATGGGGCTCGAATGGGTGTTTGGAAGGGAGAGCGGGACGTTTACATGGTCTCGAGGAGCCCAAATTAGTTGAAACAGGGGTGTTCGTGCCTGATTCAGCTCTAGGATTTATACGTATCTGAACTAACTGTCCACTCCAGTCTGGAGGCTGCCGATTCGGTGCGGTTTGAGACCGCTATTCGGCCCCTTTGCGACCGGTGGTACTCTAGTATCCGTTTGAAATCGAGCGAAGGAGTGCCGCTATGGAGCAATCGAGCCTGTTTGGTGACGGCGTGGACATCGATACCGAAACGCCCGCGAGCGCGGATGCCACCGCACCGGTCGACGCCCGTGCCCAGGCGGCAGCGCGTGCGGCCGAGCTGCGCCACGAGCTCGATTACCATGCCTATCGCTACTACATGCTCGATGCACCCGAGATCACGGATGCCGCATTCGACAAAATGCTCGTTGAGCTGCAGGAAATCGAGGCGACCTACCCCGACCTGGTGACGCCCAATAGCTATACCCAGCGCGTGGGCGGCTTCGTGAGCGAGCAGTTTACGCCGGTAACGCACATGGCACGCATGTATTCCATGGACGATGCCATGGATCTGGACGAGCTCGACGCGTGGCTCCAGCGCACTGAGGATGCGCTCGGTGCCGGTAGCGTCACCTATACCTGCGAGCTTAAGATCGACGGTCTGGGCGTGGCGCTTACCTACCAAAACGGCGCCTTTGTGCGCGCCGCCACGCGCGGCGACGGCACCAAGGGCGAGGACGTGTCGCTCAACGTCCGCACCATCAAGGATGTGCCCATGCACCTGTCCGAGCCGGCGCTCGCTCATATGGGCGCCGACCGCGAGCGTGCCATCGAAGTTCGCGGCGAGGTCTACATGCCCAAGGGCAGCTTTGTCCGCCTGAATGAAGAGGCCGATTCCGAGGGCCGCGACCCCTTCGCTAACCCGCGCAACGCTGCCGCCGGCAGTCTGCGCCAGAAGGACCCCAAGGTCACGGCGCGCCGCGACCTGGCCACCTTTATCTACGCCATCGCCGATACCGACCCGCTGCACGTCCACAGCCAGCGCGAGTTTCTGGACTGGCTGCGTAGCGCCGGCTTTAGCGTCAACCCTAACGTTGCCCGTTGCGCCACGCCCGCCGAGGTCCACGAGTTCTGTGCCCAGGCGCTTGAGCACCGCGGTGACCTGGACTACGACATCGACGGCGTGGTCGTAAAGGTCGACAGCTTCCAGCAGCAGCTCGACCTGGGCTTTACTGCCCGCGCGCCGCGCTGGGCCATTGCCTTTAAGTTTCCGCCCGAGGAAAAGCAGACCATCCTGCGCGAAATCCGCATCCAGGTGGGCCGCACCGGTGTGCTCACGCCGGTCGCCGAGTTCGACCCGGTGATGGTCGCCGGCTCCACCATCGCGCGCGCTACGCTGCACAATATCGACGAAATCCGTCGCAAAAACGTGCGCGAGGGCGACACCATCATCGTGCACAAGGCAGGCGACGTAATCCCCGAGGTCGTGGGCCCGGTGCTCGACAAGCGCCCGGCCGATTCGGTCGACTGGCACATGCCCGAGGTCTGCCCCGTGTGCGGCAGCCCCGTGGTCCACGAGGATGGCGAGGTTGCCTACCGTTGCGTCTCCATCGACTGCCCCGCGCAGCTCAAGGAGCGCCTGCTTCACTGGGTGAGCCGCGGCTGCATGGACGTCGACGGCCTAGGTGACGAGATTGTCGACAAGATGATCGCTGCCGGCCTGATCCACGATGTCGCAGACTTCTACCAGCTCACGGTCGATGACATCGCAGGCCTGGACACGGGGCGCACCTATGCCAGCTCCAACAGCAAAAAGGGCGTCAAGAAGGGCGACCCCATTCCGGTGGGTCTCAAGACGGCCGAGAAAATCATCGCCGAGCTCAACAAGTCCAAGAGCCAGCCGCTCGGTCGCGTGCTGTTTGCCCTGGGTATCCGCCACGTGGGCAAGAGCGTGGGCGAGGTTATCGCCGAGCGATTCCTGTCGATTGACAAGCTTATCTTGGCGAGCGAAGAGGACATCGCCGAGTGCGAGGGCATCGGTCCCAAGATTGCGGCAAGCGTCAAGCAGTTCCTGGCCGTGCCCGAGAACCTTGCCGTGCTGGAGCGCCTGCGTCAGGCGGGCCTGTCGCTCGAGGTCGACCTGGGCGCCGCACATGCACAGGCCGCAGCCGATGCCGGCGTGGCGGGCGAGCTCGCCGACGCACAGCCGCTTGCGGGTCTGACCTTCGTGCTCACCGGCACGCTCGTAAACCGCACGCGCGACGAGGCAGGCGCGGCGCTCAAGGTGCTTGGCGCCAAGGTTTCGGGCAGTGTGTCAAAGAAGACGAGCTATCTGGTCGCCGGCCCCAAGGCGGGCTCCAAGCTCACCAAGGCCGAGCAGCTGGGTGTGCCCGTGTTGGATGAGGACGCACTCGAGCAGATCTTGGCTACTGGTCAGGTGCCGGAGGCGTAATGGATATAGAGAATCGCAATTGCTCGCAGGCGGAAGGGCGCACGAGGCACGCCCAAGGGCAGGCAAAAGAGCACCTGATGGCGCGAATTCGCATTGCGGAACGTGAGCGCTCGGCAGGTGCGTCTCGTGATGCTTTTGAGGCGTTGACCGAGTTAGAGACGAGGCTCGGTCTAGCCTAGCGATACGGGCACCGTGATCTGCGTCACGTATGTTGTGGGGTCGTCGCTGATGATGTCGTCGATAAGGGCGATTTCGCGTTGCCCCGCTACGCTACCAACTTGTCAAAAGCCCCGCGCCGGTTGAGCACGGTAAACGCGACAACGCAGATGACCGCCGACAGAATCGATCCGCACGGCGAAGCGATGCCCATGGGAAACAGCGTGTTGGAATAGGCATTCGATAGCAGCCATGCACCGGGCACGCGAATGAGCGCCACGGCCAGCACGTTGTGCGCAAAGCCGATGTAGCTCTTGCCGTACGCAGCGAAAAAGCCGCTAAAGCAAATGTGGATGCCGGCAAAGATTGCGTCGAAAATATAGCTGCGCATATAGCCGGTACCGGCGGCGACTACTGCAGCGTCCTTGGCAAAAAAGCCGATAAACGCCGGCGCCACCAGCCACATCAGTACCGTGATCAGACAGCCGTACACCACCGAGATCGTCATGGCGTCCTTGAGCACCTGACGCGCGCGGTCGCCCTTGCCCGCGCCGGCATTTTGCGCCGTGAGTGCGCTGACGGTGGCGCCCATGGAACTCGGCACAATGAACAAAAAGCTGATCATCTTCTCGACCAGGCCCACGGCGGCGGCGTCGACGAGCCCTCGGTGGTTGGCGATGACGGTGATAAACATAAACGCCACCTGGATGCAGCCGTCCTGCACGGCCACAGGCACGCCGATCTTAAGAATGCTGCCGAGCACCTCGGGCTGGGGGCGCAGGTCGCTGCGCTTAACGTGGATGTTCGTGCGACGGCTCTTGAGCCACACGAGCGCGAGGGCAACGCTGGCCGTCTGGGCGGTTACCGTGCCGAGCGCCGCGCCCACGGGGCCGAGCCCCATGTGGCCGATAAACAGAAAATCGAGCGCGATGTTGATGATGCATGCCACGCCGATCACGTACATAGGCGAGCGCGAATCGCCCAGCCCGCGAAAGATGGCCGAAAGAATGTTGTACGCGGCGATAAAGGGAATGCCGATAAAGCAGATACGCAGGTAGGCGGCGGTTCCTTCGACCGCCTCGGCCGGCGTGCCAATGAGCGCCACGATTTGCGGGCACAGTGCGAGCAGGACAGCGGCCAGCACCACCGAGACACCCATAAAGAGCGTAATGGTGTTGCCGATGGCGGTTTCGGCGCGGTCAAACCGGCGTGAACCCACAGCGTGGCCGACGATGACCGTCGTTCCCATGGCCAGGCCCACGAGCGCCACGGTAATCATATAGAGCGTCTGCGCGCCATTTGCCACGGCGGTGATGCCGGCGGCGCCGCTAAACTGCCCCATCATGTACAGGTCGGCCATGCCGTAGAGCATCTGCAAAAAGTACGAGAGCATATAGGGCAGGGCAAAGACCGCGATGGTCTTGAGGACATTGCCGCGTGTGAGGTCGTGTTCCATGGGCGGGGCTTTCTGGCTGGGTTTGTTTACGTACCAGTGTAGTGAAAACCCTACAACGATTGTAGAGTCAAGGTTTGTGTTGACGCCGAAGCGAAAAAGTCTCGCGCACCATTATTCCGAGTGAATATGGACACACATCACGAGAACTCGCCGCCGGCGCTAACCTTGCAGAAAACGATTTCGGAATACTTGACACCATTATTCGGCGCGCAATAATACGTGCGTTTGCGAACAACGTTTGATGGGGGTTGAACCTGCGTGCGCAATCTCAAAATACTGTTTTCCTATCTAGGGGCATACCGTCGCGATGCCATCCTCGGCGTGTTCTTTGTGTCGGTCGAGACGGTGCTCGAGCTGTTTATCCCGGTCATCATGGCCAACATCATCGATGTGGGCGTGCCTGCGGGTGATATCAACTACATGCTGCTGCAGGGCGCGTACATGTTGGTGTGCGCTGCGCTTTCGCTGGTACTGGGCTTGGGTTATGCCCGCACGTCCGCCCGCGTTGCCTCGGGCCTAGGCGCTAACCTGCGCGAGGCCGAGTACAAAAAGATTCAGACGCTCGCTTTTGGTAACCTGGACAACTACGACGCCAGCTCGCTCGTCACCCGCATGACCACGGACATCACCGTTATCCAAAATGCTGTGGGCAACGGCTTTCGCCCTATGGTGCGCGGCCCGGTGACGCTTATCGTCGGCCTTATCTACGCGCTGATGCTGTCGCGCCCGCTCGCCACCGTCTTTGCGATCATCTTGCCCGTGCTGGCAATCGTACTGGGCGCCATCACCTATCGCGTCAGTCCGCTCTACCGCCAACTCCAGACCTCGATGGACCACCTCAACGGCGTGGTACAGGAAGACCTCACCGCCGTGCGTGCCGTCAAGGCCTACGTTCGTACCGAGCACGAGGAGGCCAAGTTCGACACCGTCAATACCGAGCTCGCCGGCACTGCGACAAAGACCTTTGGCAGCGCGGTGCTCAACCTGCCGGTGTTTCAGCTGTCGATGTACGTGGCTGCGCTCTCCATCCTGTGGATTGGCGGCCGCATGATTCTCGCCGGCAAGCTGGGCGTGGGCTCGCTCACGGGCTTTATGAGCTACGTGCTGCTGATCATGAATTCGCTCATGATGATTTCCAACGTGTTTTTGCTGCTCACGCGCGCTCTTACGAGTGTGGGCCGTATCGCAGAGGTGCTCGATGAGGAGCCCTTTATCGCCAACCCCGCGGGAGACCTCGCGATTGCGGCGCCAGCGGACGGCAGTATCGAGTTTCGCGACGTTTCCTTTAAATACCGCGCGGATGCAGCTGAGGATGTGCTCGAGCATATCGACCTTCGCATCGAGAGCGGCTCGACGGTGGGCATCCTCGGCGGCACGGGCTCGGGCAAGAGCTCGCTTGTGCAGCTGATTGCGCGCCTGTACGACGCCACCGAAGGTGCCGTGCTTGTGGGCGGACACGACGTGCGCGACTACGACCTCGCCGCCTTGCGCGACGCTGTGGGCATTGTGCTGCAAAAGAATGTGCTGTTTACGGGTACCGTGCGCGAGAACCTGCAGTGGGGCAATCCGCAGGCGTCGGACGATGAACTCCTCGCGGCTTGCCGCGCGGCGTGCGTGGACGAGTTCCTTGATCGCATCGGCGGGCTGGACGGCGAGTTGGGCCAAGGCGGCGCTGGTGTTTCGGGTGGCCAGAAGCAACGCCTGTGCATCGCGCGCACGCTGCTCAAGCATCCGCGCGTGCTCATTTTTGATGACTCCACCAGCGCGGTCGATATGGCGACCGACGCTAAGATTCGCGAGCACATCGCTCGGATTTCCGATACGACCGTGCTCATCATCGCCCAGCGCATCGCGAGTGTCATGGATGCCGATCGCATTGTGGTGCTGGACGACGGTCGTGTCCACGGCGTGGGCACGCACGAGGAACTGCTGGCGGGCGACAACATATACCAGGAGATTTACGCCTCGCAGATGGAGTTTGCGGGGAACGCGGACGCCGGCGATGGCAACGACGGTGGCTGCGCGAATGATCCATTTTCCTCTGTCGCATGCGGATCGCCCTTGGAAGGGGGTGAGCGCCATGCCTAAGACCGCAGCCCAAGCACGCCCGGCCGACCTCAAGCGCACTGTGCGTCGCTTGCTCTCCTACATGGGGCATGCCAAGTTCTCGTTGCTCGCGGTGGGCGTGCTCGCCTCCGTCGCCGCCATCGCGAGCCTCGCCGGCACCTACATGGTGCGCCCCATCGTTAACGGTTTGACCACGGGCGGGGAGGAACTGCTTGCCAAGCAGGTCATCCTGACGGCGATCATCTACGCTGCGGGCGTGCTCTCGGCCCTGGGCTACTCGCAGATTATGGTGCGCGCGGCCCAACACGTGGTGTCCGATATTCGCCGCGACCTGTTCGCGCACATCCAGACGCTGCCGCTCAGTTATTTTGACAGCACGCGCTCGGGCGACATCATGAGTTTTTTCACCAACGACGTCGACACCGTCTCCGAGGCGCTCAACAACAGCTTTGCCAACGTGATTCAGGCCGCCATTCAGGTTGTGGGTACCACGGCTATGCTCATCATCCTTAACTGGCAGCTCACGATTATCACACTCGTGTGCGATGCGGCCATTGTGCTGTATGCGCGCTACTCGGGCGCGCGCTCTAAGCGTTTCTTTGCTGCCCAGCAGGCATCGCTTGGCGACCTGGACGGATATATCGAAGAAATGGTCTCGGGCCAAAAGGTCATCAAGGTCTTTAACCGTGAGGCAGCGAATGTCGCCGGCTTCACCTGCCGCAACGACGAGCTTCGCCGCACCGGTACCGCCGCCGTGAGCTATGCCAACTCCATGGTGCCCATGACCGTCGTGATTGGCTACGTCAACTATGCCATCGTCGCCGTGGCGGGCGGCATGCTCTGCATCAAGGGGCTCGCCGATGTGGGCGCACTTGCAAGCTACCTGGTCTTTGTGCGCCAGGCCGCCATGCCCATCAACCAGTTTACGCAGCTCGGCAACTTCTTGCTCAACGCGTTGGCCGGTGCCGAGCGCCTGTTTGCCGCCATGGACCTTGAGCCCGAGGTGGACGAGGGCTGCGTGGAGCTGGTGCAGACGGGCGACGCCGCGTGGGCGTGGAAGATTCCCGAGGGCCAGGGCGTGGGCGCGTATGGGCATCTGCATGACGTGGCAGCCGTTGATGAGTCGGGCCGCGCGGTGGCCGCCGACGGCACCGAGCTCACGTGCGGCTTGGTCCCGCTTGCCGGCGACGTGCGCTTCCATGCCGTGGACTTTTCCTACGTGCCGGGCACCCGTGTGCTCACGGATCTCAACCTGTTTGCCAAGCCGGGGCAAAAGATCGCGTTTGTGGGCTCCACGGGCGCCGGCAAGACGACCATTACCAACCTCATCAACCGCTTCTACGAGGTCGATGACGGCGAGATCACGTACGACGGCATCGACGTCAAGCACATTGCCAAGGCCAGCCTGCGCGGGTCGCTCGGCATTGTGCTGCAGGACACGCACCTGTTTAGCGGCACCATTGCGCAGAACATCCGCTTTGGCAAGCTCGACGCGACCGACGAGGAGGTGCGCGCCGCTGCCGAGGCCGCCTGCGCCGACTCGTTTATCCGCCGCCTGCCGCGGGGCTACGACACACCGGTCACGGCCGACGGCGCCAACCTGTCGCAGGGCCAGCGCCAGCTGCTCGCCATCGCGCGCGTGGCCGTCGCCGACCCGCCGGTGCTCATCCTGGACGAGGCCACGAGCTCCATTGACACGCGTACCGAAAAGCTCATCGAGCGCGGTATGGACCGCATCATGCGCGGTCGCACCACGTTTATGATCGCGCACCGCCTGTCCACTGTCCGCGACGCCGACGCCATCATGGTCCTCGAACACGGCCGCATCATCGAGCGCGGCACGCACGAAGAGCTGCTCGCCCAGCACGGCGAGTACTGGCAGCTGGCGCATGGCTTAAAAGAGCTGGATTAACCCGTTCGAGCACGATGCTTTGATCCCTCTGTGCCCCTCACTTCGCCTCAAACCATCACAACATTCGACGTTTTTCGCCAAAAACGGGAAAAGCATCGAATGTTGTGATGGTTTTTTGCCACTCGACCGGGTGGAATCGCTTTCTTGTGCACGAAGGTGTGTGGACCCGTGGGCAGGGGAATAAGGTTGGTTATCCGACTCCATTGGAGGGCTTATGGACCTGCCGATCGTCCTGTCCCATAAGACTGCTTGGCTGTACCACAACGTGGCGCGCCCGTCCGAGCCGCTCTCGCGAACAAGCAGCCTATACGATGAGGACTTGCTTGCTAACGAGGCGGAACCGACCGCGAGCCTGCCCAAATTGGGACTCGATGCCAAGGGGCTGAGGGCTTCAACGGCAGTTGGGATCGTTGCCGACTATCTAGTTTCGCTCGGTATTCCACGAGAAGAGCTCGATCATATCGACACGCTCGTCAACTTCGATTTTGAGCGCTCGACGCCGGCTGGATTTAGGTGTCACGTGTTTGGGGCGCCGGTACCTCCAGGCCATCTTATCGAGGTGGCAGAGGGCCTTCTAGTGGTTGATGAGGTCATGTGCTTTGTCCAAGCGGGTTCGTGGATGAGCGAGCCCGAGCAGCTGGAATATGGGTATGAAATCTGCGCCCGATACCATTTGAATCATCTGTCGACAGGCGATTATATCGAGATGGGGCAGAGGCATACCGTTGCCGACTTGATTGCTTATTGCAATGAGAACCGATCTCGTCAGGGGGCTATACGCGCGGCCGCCGTGCTCAAGCGCGTGCACGATGGCGCGCGGTCGCCCATGGAGACGGCCACCGCAATCATGGTCGTAGCAAAACGTTCTCAAGGCGGGCTGGGATACGCCAAGATCGAGCTTAACCATCGGGTGGATGTTCCCAGCGAGTTCAAGTATCTCGCAAAGGCCGGGTATTTCGAGATTGACGTATATGCGCCTGCGAGCGGTACGGGGATTGAATACAACGGCTCGGACCATCTTGATAAACAGCGCAGCGCGTCGGATGCGGAGCGTATGACCGTGCTGAGCGCGCTGGGCTTTAGGATGATCGTCCTCACCGGGACTCAGTTTGCCCATCAGCTGCAATTGCACCGGGCGATGAACGCCATCGCGCTTGCCATGGGCCTCAAGTGCGACCGAAGCGAGGCATTCCAGAAACGGTAGAATGACCTGCGGGAATTCGTGATTCGACACTGGGACGGCGGCCTTTAGGGGCGTTTTGGTCCTTCTGCGGGGTGCCGTGGGCAGGCAAACCATCACAACATTCGACGTTTTTCGCCAAAAACGGGAAAAAACATCGAATGTTGTGATGGTCTGTGCTGAGGATGGGCTTGGAAAGTCCGTTGTGCTCGAAGTGGCCTGTCCTGTCGTACGGGTGTCGGCATGATTCTCTCGTGGGGTATTATGTTTTCCGAAGAATAAAACGCCGCGTGAGGGGAGGGCCGCGTGGACGGGCACGTGCAACATGACGGCTTTGGTCGCGATATCAACTACCTGCGCATTGCCGTTACCGACAAGTGCAATTTCCGCTGCATTTATTGCATGCCGGCCGACGGCGTGGCGCCCCGCGCGCACGACGAGCTGCTCAGCGCCGAGGAAATCGCCCGCTTTGTGCGCTTGGTGGCGGGGGAGGGCATTCGCCGCGTGCGCCTGACGGGCGGCGAGCCGCTGGTCAGCCGCCGTATCATTCCGCTTATTCGCGACATCCGCGCGATTCCGCAGATCGAGGACATCTCGCTCACCACCAATGGCGCCCTGCTACCCAAGCTGGCACCGCAGCTCAAAGATGCCGGCCTTAACCGCGTCAACATCTCGCTCGACACGCTCGACCCTACGCTCTTTGGAAAGATCACGCGCCTGGGTCGACTCGAGCAGACCATGGCTGGTATCGACGCGGCGCTGGCTTGGGGCTTTGAGCCAGTTAAGGTCAACTGCGTTGTGGTGCGCCGGCTCAACCAGGATGTAGCAGCCCTCGCGCGCTTGACCGTCGACCGCCCCATCCACCTGCGCTTTATCGAATACATGCCCATTGGCGACGAGCGCACGAGCTCGCATTGCGCTGTGGACCCGCATGCGCCCACACTCAATCCCGAGCTGTGGGACGCGAGCGACACCGTGCCGAGCGACGAGCTGCGGGCGCGTATCAATGCCGGGGCCGCCGCGGTGGGTCTGGGCGAGCTTGAACCGCTCGACATCAACGACGCTCCTGCCGGCGCGGGCCCTGCGCGCTATTGGCACTTTCCGGGCGCGGCGGGAACGGTCGGCTTTATTAGCGCCATGTCCAACCATTTTTGTGCGAATTGCAACCGCCTGCGCCTGACGGCCGATGGCAACGTGCGTCCGTGCCTGTTCAGCGATGCCGAGTATTCGGTGCGTGAGGCGCTGCGCCGTGGTGATGATATGCGGGTACTTTCAATTTGGCGCGCTGCCGTGGCCCACAAACCGCAGGAACACGCGATAATTGAGGGCACGCAACGATTTATGTCCCAAATCGGAGGATGATCATATGGCCAAGAGCAGGTACGCCGATGCCACCAAGGCCGCTCGCAGGGCCGCGATGTCTGCCCATAAAGCCTCAGTCGCGGCTAATACTGGCAACGCCGACACGTCCGTGCAGCCGACTACCAGCGCTGCCACCGAGCCCGCCCGCGACGCCCGTCGCGACGAGCTGACGCACGTGGACGCCAAGGGCGAGGTGCGCATGGTCGACGTGTCCGACAAGGCCGAGACCCATCGCATCGCCATCGCCGAGGGCACCATCCTCATGCATCCCGAGACGCAGGCCATGGTGCTGCAGGACCGCGCCAAAAAGGGCGACGTGCTTGCCTGCGCGCGCGTGGCGGGCATTATGGCCATCAAGCGCACGAGCGACATCATTCCCATGTGCCATCCGCTGCTCATTACCAAGAGCAAGTGCGACATTGCGCCCATCGCTCCGGCGGGGACGCCGGCCGAGGACGTGCCCGAGGGCTGGGCGCCGGCGCGCGCGGACGGGCAGGTTGGCTTTCATGTACTGGTTACGGCCGGCGTGACGGGCAAGACGGGTATCGAGATGGAGGCCCTGACCGGCGCGAGTGCCGCGTGCCTAACGATCTATGACATGTGCAAGGCGGTCGATCGCGGCATGGAGATCGTCGACGTGCGCCTGCTGCACAAGGAGGGCGGCCGCTCGGGTGTGTGGGATCGCGCAGAGCGTCAGGCTGCTGCTGTTGAGGCCGTGGCCGCTGACGGTGCCGCACCCGCGAACGTACCCGTCGCCGTCGCGCCCGCAGCTCCGGCACCGGCTGTCCCTGCGATCGCGTTTATCGGCTACCAGAACTCGGGCAAGACCACGCTTGTCGAGAAGGTTATCGCCGAGCTCACCCGCCGCGGCCTGCGCGTGGGTTCGCTCAAGCATCATGGGCATCACGGCTTTGATATCGACGTGCCCGCTAAGGACACCTGGCGCCATCACCAGGCCGGATCCAAGCACGTGGGACTCATCTGCGCCACGCGCTGGGCGGAGTACGCCGACACGCGCGAGGAGGACGAGATGCCCGCGCGCGAGCTGCTGTCGCGCTACAACGATGTCGACGTTGTGATCATCGAGGGCTACAAGACCGAGGGCTTCGACAACATCGTCGTCGCGCGCTCCGGTGTCGACCGTCTGCGCGGCAAGAGCTCGCTCGATCTGGTCGACGGTCACACGCTGGCCCTTGCCTGCAACGAGGCCCTGGCACGCCAGGCCTTCGACGCCGGCTTTGCGACCCGAGCCATCAACATCAACGACGCCCGAGCCATCTGCGATCTTATCCAAGACCACCTTCAGGCTTGACGCTGCGCCGGCCCCAAGCACCCCATCTCGCCCCTCAAGCCGTCGCTCGCGTACCAAAGTACGCGTCGCTCCTCTTTCGGGGCGACCTGGGGCACTTGGAACCGGCTCGCTGCGTTGCCATAACATGCCAAAAAGGGACAGGTTTATTTTGGCAGGTTTTATCTGGGCAAACGTCACTTCCACCACAGAGGGACCAGGCACCTTTGTGGTGGTTTTTGCTTTGGTAGATGTGTGGGACATGCCTTACAATCTACCAAGTAGTTGACGGGCGAAAAACGGAGAGAAGGGGCTTGATGCGTCCTTAATGTTTCATGCGGATAGATTGATTTGACAGACGGTGGCGAATGCCCGTCGTCCGCATTCCCGTCGTCCGCATTCGTATGAAACAAGGAGTCTCCATGCTCGCCTCTCTTTTCTCAAAGCCTCGATCATCGCTGTCCGTGCAGGCCAAGCGCCTGGTGGCGATGCGCTTTCTCATCTACACCGGCTTCCAGACCAGCTACTTTATCGGCGTCATCGGAACGCTCACCTATGCGGACGATGCCTCGGTCGTGGCGACATCGCTGGCCGTCCTTTTTATGAACGTATTCGTGATCTTGGGATCCTTCGCGGGTGGCGCGGCGCTCGACGCCTGGGGCCCGTGCCGTCATTTCTTGCTGAGCATCGTGGGCACGCTGGCAACCGGCGTGGCGATCCTCGTTTTTGGCAGCGCGACCGGCATCGTTTTGCTCGGCGCGGTGCTCCTGGGCTTTGCGATGGGGTTCGCCCAGCCCATCGCCACATCCTATCCAGCCTACCTCACCGACGACCCCGTCGAGCTCAAAGACATCAACTCCGCCATCGCCATGTTTTCAAACGTGAGTATCATCGTTGGCCCCACGCTGGGCGGCTTTGTCGCGGCGGCTACATCGTCACGCGCGGTGTTCGTGCTCATGATGATCTTTACCGTACTGGCGCTCGTCGCCGGTTGGGGCTTTAGACCGCAGACCAGCCATGTCGCCGGGCATGCGGATGCCGATTCGGCAGAGGAAGGGGAGCGTGCGGGACAAAGCCCCGACCCCAACACATCTTCCCGCGTCACCTTCGCGACCAGCATCAAGACAGTCTTTACCAACAGCGTCCTCGCGTTACTTTTCTGCATCATCTTTCTTTCGAACTTTGGCTACGGTGCCTTCGATCCGCTGGAGTCGTTCTTCTACCGTGATGTTCTGCACGTCGGTGTTGAGTGGATGGGCTGGCTCTCGTCGGCTTGCGGTGTGGGCGCGGTGCTGGGCGCCATGGTCGCGCTCCGCTTGCCGCCGCACCTGGCCAACCTTAAGACGCTGCTTGTGGCGCTCATGTCCGTGGGTCTGGGAAGCCTGCTCTACGTGGGAACGCCGTACGTGGGCGTAGCCCTTGTCGGCCAGATTGTCCTGGGCGTGGCCTGGGGTGTCGTCAACCCGCTCCACAACACTATCGTGCAAACGACGGCTCCGCTCGAACAGCTCGGTCGCGTGAACTCGGTCATGGGTTTTGGCAACATGTTCGCCGGCGTGGCCCCGCTGGCGATTGCCCCGTGGCTGGCGGCGACGTTTGGCGTGCAGCAGACGCTCGTTGGTGCGGGCATGGTTGTGACGGCGGTTCCCGCGGCGCTGCTGCTGTTTGGACGCCGGCATTTGGATCGTGCCGCAAAGCAGTAAAAACCATCACAACATTCAGCGAAAATCGCGATTTTGCCAAAAAACGTCGAATGTTGTGATGGTTTCGCCGCGGGTTCGGCCACCACAAGGGGGCAGGCACCTTTGTGGCGATCGAGCTCCAACGGCCTGCGCCTTGGTATACCATGTACGCCGTTCACGAATACACGCCACACCGCCGCATAACCCAGAAAGGCCCCCCATGAACACCACCTTCAGCCACATCAAAGCCGTGTTCTGCGATATCGACGGCACGCTGCTCACGAGCCAGCACACGGTGTCCCCGCGCACCGTGGCGGCGATCCGCGCCCTGCGCGAGCGCGGCGTGCTCTTTGGCCTGTGCACCGGGCGTGACGCCCACGCGACCGAGGCCATGTACGAGCTCTGGGGCATCGAAGGCCTGGTAGACGTGATGGTGGGCTGCGGTGGCGCCGAGGTCATCGACCGTGCGCACGATATCAACGAGCTGAGCTATCCGCTGCCGGGCGAGACCATCGCGCGCATCTGCAAGCACATGGCGGACCTTCCGGCAACGCCCGTCTGCCCCCGAGACGGCGTGTTCTACGTGCCCGAGAGCAACGCGTGCGTCGAGCACCTGTCGCGCGTCGACGGCGTGCCCTACCAGGTGGTCGATTTTGCCGAGTTTTTGCGCGAGCCGCAGCCCAAGGTGATGTTTACCATGGCGCCCGAGGTAATGCCGCGGGTGATTGAGCGGGCGTCGACGTTTGCCGATGACACTGTTAAGGCGGCGGCTCTGCAAACCACGCAGCGGCTCTACGAGTTCATGGATCCGCGCGTGTCCAAGACGCGCGGCCTTGTGCGCGTGGCGGAGCTCAACGACATGGAGCTTCAGAACATCTGCGTGTTTGGCGATGCGGACAACGACACCTGCATGGTGGCCGACGCCGGCGTGGGCGTGGCCATGGCAAACGGCAGCGACGCCACCCGTGCCGCCGCCGACTTTGTAACCGCGAGCAACGACAAAGACGGCATCGCGATCTTTATCGAGGAACATCTGCTATAGCGCTGGGACAGAATCACCGCAAAGGGGCAGGCTCCTTTGCGGTGGCCTCAGGCGATTTGGGCGAATTGATACCTAAAAACTGCGCGAAAATACGAATAACGTTGTCTGAACATCACGCCTCTAACCACCGATGGGTTAAAGATATTCTCATCAGTTTGGTAGGATATTCCTTCCGGTTAATGACCCGCCGCTCGCGGTCGATTTTCGACCGTGAGCGGGATGTTTGCTCTTGAGCAAAATGTTGTGCAAATAAATCTAATGCCATTAAAAAATGATGGGCAACTAAATTACCAGTAGAAATAAAAAATAGATAGCGAATAAACAAAGGTAAATCTGAGCAAATGTCAAGAGAATTGAGAATTCGCTACAAAACTATCGGTTTTCTTGCTCAGATGTTCAAACAATCGCTACAATATGGATTACTAAGCGTGCGTAATTACAGGTTGCGCAGATACGTTTGATAGTGAAAGAGCAAGATCGCGGTCTCTTGGGGAGGAGACATCGATGAAAGCGAATTCAGAAAAAACTAAGCAGAGTAAAAAAGCGACGCGCCGTGTACTGGCAGGCGTTTTGTGCGGAGCCTCCGTGTTGAGCCTGGTACTGTCGCTCGTCATGCCCCCGATCTCGCAGGCCATTGCCAACGATGCCCAGGCGGTTTCTACCGAGGAAACTGTGATGGGGGGGGGGTTCCTCGAGTGAGTCTACTGATGTAGACAACACCAACAACGGGGATACCGAAAAGCAGATTAGCGACGACGGTGAGGGTGGCGAGACTGGCGACGACGCTCTCGAGACGGCTCCTTTGTCTGATGACACGGGAGCCGAGAGCGCTGCGCAGCCTGCGGATGCGAAGCCTTCTGATGATGAAACTAACGATGAAAGCGCAATCGCCCCTGCCAACGTCAGTGCCGATGACTATACCAAGGTAAAGGGTAATGTCGCTAACCAATTTACCAATGGCGGCAAGTTTCGACTGACGGATTCTGCCTATTCGGATACGCAGATTGCCATCACCAAAGACACCACCATCGATCTTGCGGGATGCATGCTCTATAACTACCACGGCGTCTACAAGGATCGCACCCCAGACTCCTTCTTTGTGGTCAAAAGCGGAGCCAAGCTCACTATCGAGGACTCGGGTAACAAGGACTTGGGTAAAAAAACGATAGACGAACCGACTCAGGTCCCTACGTCGGCGGGCCAGTTGGCGACTATGGAGTGGGGCAAGGGAAACGGCTCCAATAGCGGCACTCCTGAGAGTCTTACTTACTATGAGACCAAGAGTGTGCCCAATTCAGATTGTCTCGGCACTACGGAGACTACGTACAAGCATGTTGTTACGGGCTTCGGCGCTATCGATGCGGCATCGGACAGCGGTTCCGTAAAGTATGTGGTCGAGGTCGAAGCGGGCTGCACGCTCAATCTCGAGGGCGGCATGATTACCACGGCTGCCAATCTGGGCGACAACGGTCACGTTATTTTCTCTCAGGGCGCTGTCAATATTTCTGGCGGTTACGTCACCAACGGCAACGGCGGTGGCTGGGGCGGTGGTCTGTGCATAACAGGCGCGAATGCCAGCCTCGAAATGACAGGCGGCGTGGTCGCGGGAAACAAGGCAGCTGCCGGCGGCGGCGTCTTTGCTGACAATGGAGCCACCCTGAACCTTGCGGGCGGAATTATCTCTGGCAACGCAACGTATGATAAAGCTATCAATAATGGTGAAAACACAGGCGATGGCGGCTACGGTGGTGGTGTTTATACCAAGGGTGCAAAAGTTACCATTAGCGGTTCTGCCTGTATAACCAACAATCGAGTCGATGCTCACATCACAGATACTAAAAACCTTGGCAACAATGGCCTGCTCGGTGGTGGTGGCATTGCATGTACGCACGATGGCACGCTTAACTTAACGGGCGGCTTCGTTACGGCCAACTATTCCTATGAGGCTGGCGGTGGCGTCTACGCTGGTTTTTATGATAAAGATAACGACGGCGAGATCGAGAAAATCACTTTTAATATGACTGGCGGTACGATTGCCGGCAATGTTGCCGATAACGCCGAAGGCGGCGGTCTGCGTGTCGCGGGCGGCGACAGCGCCGGCACGATGGCAACAATTAACGCCAGTGATACTGGCAGGGTTTACATTACGAACAATAAGACGAATACGGGTAGCACCAAAAATCGTGGTGGCGACTGGGGCGGCGGTGGCGTTTTTATTCAGAAGGGCGGCAAGCTCAATATTTTCAAGACGCTGATCACTAATAATCTCGCCGGTGGCTGGGGCGGTGGCGTCGGTGCTTGTCCTACGGGCGAGACAATCGTTTCGCACTCAAATGGCGCTGCTATCTATGACAACGCAGATAACGTTGGTCAAGATGGCAATAAGTTGCCAGCCGTCGTTGGTCAAGATGGCAAAATGCGGCCAGCGTATCATTATTCTGCTGGCGGCGACAACAAAAATGAAGACCAGGATGAAGAACATTACGTTACTACTACCTTCCGAGATTCCGGCCATGAGGATTTCTTCCTGGTGCGTAAAAAGGAAGGCGCGGATAAGACAATTGCCGTTGTTCTTGGCAAGATGCTCGGCGGCGGCTCAGCTGGCTGGCAGGGCACTTGCGATGGTGGTGAGAAGATGACCATCGATGCCAATGGCGGTGCCGAGGCTAAGTGGATGTTCGGCCTTGAGGCTAATCCTTCCGATGCGGCTAGAAGTTATGCGCAGAGAGATGCCACGACCATCATCAGCGGCAACTACTCGTACACCCACGGCGGCGGCATTATGACCAACGGCGATCTTGTCGTTGGCGAGGTCGGTGATCTGAGGGTTTACCCGAGCATGAAACTCCTCGCCACTAAGGCGCTTGTGGATGCAAGGGAAGACAAGCAAAGCCTTAATGGGCACGAGTACAAGTTTCAGCTGCTGCGCCAGGAGGTTAACGGTTCCAGGGCACCTTCTTGGAAAGATGACGGCACGTTAGATATGGGCGATTGCAGTGGTGCGGGTGAGGCGACTGTTGATCAATTAAGCGGCAGTATCACCTTCGACTCCGGCAAGGACTATTCTTCAGGGCAATACGTTTTCTATCTCGTTGAGGAACCCATCAGCGGCCAAAATGAATTAGACATCAAATTCGATAAGACAATTTACAAGATCGAGGCAACAGTTGAGGACGATGCATCCCACTCTGAAACGCTCATGGGGTTCATGATTAACTATTACAAGGTAAAAACGGTAGCCGTCTATAAAAAGGCCGAGGACGATAATAGCTTCGTATCACTTGGTCACGGAGACTATTCCGTTGGGTACTCAGCGGACAAAACAGCGACTACGGTTACTATCGGTGGCAGTGATAACCCGACCTTTACCAACAGAATCGTGCCCTATACCTCTAGCGGCTCCTGGATCCCTATGGCGACTAAGGTCGTTGAGGGCGGCGAGATGAAGGAGTTCACGCTCGAGTTTGCGGATAACGAGTACTTTACGGGCGACAGCGTCAAGACCGTCTCGACCACTGCCGGTGGCGGCAATCCTCAGACCCTGCGCTTCGTCGATGAGATTACGTACACACTTGCCGATCTCGTCAAGGGCACGGATCCCACGGGCCGTGGCGCTTCCAAGACCTTCACGTACTATGTGCGCGAGAAAGGTAACAGTTCGCTGTTCTCGCACTACAAGTTCGACAAGTCGGTCTACAAGATCACGGTCAAGGCAGCTGATCAGTCTGATAAGACGATTAAGTGCGAAGTGACCTACACCAAGATCGTCGATGCCGATGGCATTGAAATCCCCGCAAATAAGCAGATTCCGCATGAATATGGTGAGGACACCAGCGCTCGCCAAAGCCTCCCCACCTTCACCAACACCTACTCCACCTCTTTGCCCCTTTCTGGTATGTCGGGCGTCACTCTGACGTACCTTGCCGGCGCGGCGGTGCTTTGCGCTGCTGCGGCCTGGATGCACATTCGTCGCAAGGCGAATGCGAAGGGAGGTAAGCGTCGTGAATAAGAAAGTTTGCTCCTTCCCGATCTTGTTTGCGCTGCTTGCCCTCCTGATCGGCACCTGCGCGGTTGTGTTCCCCGCTTCCGCGCAGGCCGCGCCGACCTCGACCAGTTCCATCACGGTGGGCGGCACCGTGGCGAGCAGCTACGACGCCTACCAGATCTTTAGCGCCAACGTCGTCGACGGCGACAGCGACGCCAAGATCGCCACCGACCTCGCCTGGGCAAGCGACGCCGCGCGCGACGCCGTCCTGCCCGTGCTGCACAGCGCCGGCATGCCCAATTCCCAGACCACCGCGCAGGAAGCTGCCGAGTGGCTCAACACCGATTCCCACCTTACGAGCGCGCTGAGCGCACAGCTCGCTCGTTCCCTCCAGAGCTCTGGCGCCGTGTCCGTGACCCTTAACGCGGGCACGGAGGCCGAGCTGCCCTGTGGCTACTGGCTCATCGTCGCCGACGACGATGCCATCGCCGAGGGCGAGGTCGGCACCGCGCCGATCATGGCCCTGGTGGGCGGCAGCGCCGTCACCGTCAAGCCTAAGGCGGCGACCCCCAAGGTGTCCAAGCACGTGCTGGAGGACGGCACCGCCGCATGGCAGAAGGCCGCCGACGCCACGGTCGCCGACGACCTGTACTGGCGCCTCTCCGCCACGGTCCCGGCGGGGCTCACGGCCTACGACACCTACACGGTGCAGTTCGTCGACACCATGAGCGCGGGGCTCGATCCCTCCAGGGTGGCCGCGAGCATGCGCGTGTACGTGGCGGCGGGTGCGGGCGGCGGCTTCGACGTCGTCTCGACCGGTAAGGACGGCCGCGCCGGCACCGACCCCGCGAAGGGCTGGATCGACATCACGGCCCAGTGCGCCACCAAGGTAGCGGCCGACGGTAAGACCTTCACCGTGCGCACCGGCGACCTGATCGCCACGCTCGGCGGGGCCGACGCCTTCGCCGCGGGCGCCCGCGTGGTCGCCGTGTACAACGCACCGCTCAGCAGCGCATGCAACCACGGCATCGCGAAGGGCAACCCCAACGAGGTCTACCTGCGCTACCCGCGCTCTCCCTTTGCCGACCAGTCCGGCGACGCCGGCTTCACCCGCACGCCGAGCGACGACGCGTGCGCCTACACCTGGGATCTCGCGCTCACCAAGCGCGGCAGCGACGGCGACAAGCCGCTTGCCGGGGCGGTCCTGCGCATCGCCGACGACCGTGGTCGCACGCTAGCGGCCGACGGCACGTGGGATGCGGAGGGCAAGGCCACCGTCACCACGGGCGAGGACGGCCGTGTGACCGTCTCGGGCGTGGACTCGGGCAAGCTGGAGGTCCGCGAGCTCAAGGCGCCCAAGGGCTACACCGCCTTTGAGGGCACGCGCTCTGTGACGGTCAAGGCCGAGGGCCTGGACGTCGACCAGGTGGCCGCCGCCAAGCCCAAGCTCACCATCACGGCCGAGTCGCCCCTGCGCGCCGACAGCGCGGACGGGTCGACGGGCAGCCTGGAGGCGTCGCTCATCAACACGCCCACCGGCACACCCCCTAGCATTACCACCGGAGGCTTTATGCCCTCGACTGGCGATATGGCAATGTACGCCGCGGCCGCCGCAGCGGTCGCCGGAGCCGCGCTCATCGTGGTCGCGCTCCTGGTCAAGCGGGGAGGTGGCAGCCATAAAGAGTAGCTGGCAGCCCCACAGAGAGCGGGGCGAGACGTAACGAAGTAGATGCTAAGACACAGACAGATGATGACCGATCGAATAAGAACCAACCGGAAAACGGAGGAAAAGAAGATGAGCATGAGCAAGAACATCGCACGCCTGGCAGTAACCGCCGGCCTCACAGCAGCGCTGAGCTTTGGCGGAGTCATGGCCCCGGTGACCATGGCGTTTGCAGCTGGGAGCGGCTCAACTGTGACGTTCAACGATCCTGATTATGGAGCGTCCACGACCTATAAGGGCATTCAAATCTTTAAGGCTACGGTTACGACGACCGCCGAGGGCACGACTGTGAGCAACATCACGTGGGCCAGCACCGACGTCCAAACTGCTGTCGTAAACGCCATCAAGACAAAGGAAGAATCCTACTATAGCAATAACGCGCAGGATGCCGCTGATTGGCTGAACAAACACAACGTAGGCACCGAGAAGACCGATGCAAGTACTAGAATCAGCAGCAGCCACGTTCTGAACAAGATTGCTGCCAATCTGAAGAACAGCGGTGGCTGGGAGACGACGGCTGCGGGTAGTGCGTCCCTTTCTGGTCTTACCGCTGGTTACTGGCTTTTCCTGACCAATAGCGTTGCGGAAGGTTCGAATACCAAATCGAAGGACGTTTTTACCTCGCCTGTATATGCGGTCGTTGATGGCACGAATAATAAAGAGGTGACTCCCAAGAAGAGCGTCCCTGCCGTCGATAAGAAAATCGTGAGCGCCAAGGGCGATGAAGAGCTCGATGCGAGCGACTCCCATGTTGGGCAGGACGTAACGTTCAACCTCTACGGTACTATCGCTGACAACTATGACACGTACGATACGTATTCCTATCAGTTCTCCGATCAAATTTCCAAGGGCCTGACGCTGCAGGATGGTGCCCAGGTGTATTTATATGGGAGCAAGGATGACGCGCAGAACGATCTTAAGCGCGAGAATCCGACGTCGAACATTACGAATTCGTTTCAGCAGGTTAATGGCGATGCGGATGAAAACGGCAACAAGACGACGACTTGGACCTGCAGCAATCTTAAGAGTGTGGCGGATGTTACCTCGAAATCTTGCATTGTCGTCTCCTATAAGGCAAAGATCAACAGCGTGGCCGCCATTGGAGGCAACGCAGGCAACACCAACACCGCTACGCTTACGTACTCAAACAACCCTATGACCACCGGCACCGGCACGACGGTGCCCGATGAGGTCAAGACCTACACCTATGGTCTCAAGCTTAATAAGGTTGACCTTGGCACCGAGGAGCCGCTTAAGGATTCGAATATTAAATTTACTATCAAGGTGAAGTCAGCGGCGGATTCCAACTTGGAGGGGAAATACGTTAAGTCCGATGGAACCCTCGTAGGCGATGAGTGCAAGCTTTCCGTCATCAACGGTGCTATTACTATCAAGGGCCTTGGTGCGGGAACCTATACGGTTGTGGAGACGGACGCTCCCGCTAATTACGATAAAGTGCAGCCCTTCGATTTCACGATTACGCCAAACAGGGACAGCGAGGCTTCAGGCGAAAGCCCGGTTGGAGCCAAGTATGAGATTAATACCAGTCAGAAAGAACAGGTCATCATCGGCACGCCGAACGATGTAAAGGACGACAACAAGCTCGAAGCCGAGCCTGACACAGCCACAAACGACGACGGCACCTTCAACATCACCGTTGGCGATACCAAGCATGTCGGCCTCCCGCTCACCGGTCTCAACGGCGTGACCTTCACCTGGATCGCTGGTGGCGCGGTGCTGTGCATCGGCGTGGCGCACCTCATCCGCAGCCGTAAGCAGGCCGAGGAGTCCGAGCAGGAGTAACGCTCGCTCACCCATCCCTTTGGCAGGTGGGATGTGATGGCCATGAGACTTGCGGACACTTTTCTCGTCCATCCACGTTCTTGCTTTGCCATTCTCTTTTCGGGGCAGACTCCGCACTGGAGTTTGCCCCGTTTTTTGGACAACACAGGCAGCCTCCACCGTCCGATGCGGACTCATCCGTCATCGCGTTTCTTGACTCGTATGAGGTTCGGTTTAAGGTCCGTAGGCGCACGCGCGGTGCGGACGGTGGAAGGCATTTGCGCCGCAACAAGCGCAAATAAGAATGCCCGGGGTTCGGAGCCCGGGCATTTAACTAAAGCTGAAAACTAGGCCGCCCGCGCTCTCGTACACTTACGCGGGATGCGTCGTTTCCTGTAGCTATTGTATCCTGGATTGCCCCACCGATTCGGGACATTTTGAAAACGCAAACACGTCGGGCAAACCCGGACAATGCGGCCAGGCTCCGCCGGACGAGGAATAGTGTGTGTAACTATCGAACAGATGTTTGCAAATATTGCGTTTACGAGCTGTAAGTGCGAGTGCTCGCAGTAAAATACCCTTGCGACGCATCCCGTGCGCGGGCGGCCGACGACTCGATCGGAGGTCCCCAAATGCTGAAATTCCTTAACGCGCTCGCCGCCCTCGCGGCGGTGGGCACGTTCGTCATCGCGTTTCTTGACTCGTATGAAGTTCGGTTTAAGGTCCGTAGGCGCACGCGCGGTGCGGACGGTGGACGGCATTTGCGTCGAAAGCGCAAATAAGAATGCCCGGGGGTCGGATCCCGGGCATTTAACAAAAGCTGAAAACTAGGCCGCCCGCGCTCTCGTACACTTACGCGGGATGCGTCGTTTTCTATTGACATTGTATCCCGAATCGCCCCGCCGATCCGGGACATTCTGAAAACTCAAATGCGGGCTTATGCACGAAAGGAATCTCGTCAATTCCGAAAATTATGTATAATTCCAATATAAACTGGAATCAAACGAAAATGATGGAAATGAACGAAGCGCTAATCTACTTACAAGAAGCACTAGGCCTCTCCGCCAAGGCCAAAACTTGGCCTGGATCCACACGCTTGCCGCTGCATCTGCGGGCGGTTGAGGTCCGCGCTGTTGACGCAAACGGTTTTTCGTTTTTGCTTGCAAGTTTGCCTACTGGCGTCGGGCTTCCCGAGGCTAAGAGAGTCTATAGTCAGCTAGCCTTACGCGCGGAGACTCCTGTTGTCGTTTCGTTTCCTGATGCCGATGCACGTCAGCGCAAAGCATTGATCGCACAAGGGATTCCCTTTGTCTGCCCAGGTAGACAGGCTTTTCTTCCATTTATGGGCACAGCCTGCACGGAGAGGGGCGGTGCCCGGTTTCGCAATCGCGCGACCAAGATGTCACCCAACGCACAGGCTGCCGCAATCTGGGGAGTAGCCCAGGAGCCATATCGTCCCTATGACCTTTGTCGTGCGCTTGGGATTTCGGCAAGCCGCGCGAGTGAGGCCATAACCGAGCTTGTTGACAGGGGGCTCGCGAGGCGCGAGCGTCGCGAGCGACGTGTCGTCGTGTTCCCTGTTGCTGTTGATCTTTTGCTCAGTGAGCACATGGCAGAGCTCTCCTCGCCTGTCTCGAAGGTCTTTTTTGCAAGGAAGACGCCGCAGATCGACTGTCTTGTTGACGCCGGGGAGACGGCGCTCGCCGCGCGTTCGATGCTCGCTGCGCCGGGCATGGAACAAAAGGCCGTCTTAAGAAGTGCATGGCGTCAACTGAGCGACCTCGAAGTCGCAGACGGGGAGTTGCCGGATAACGAGACGGCGATGATCCAAGTGTGGCGCTATGCGCCCGTGTTTGCCGACTCCTCCCGTGTCGACAACATTTCGCTTGCGCTATCTTTGGCGGCAATCGACGATGAGCGAATTCAGCTCGAAGTCGATCGTATGTTTGGAAAGGAATATCCATGGCAAGAAGCGCTGTAGAAGGTCTCCAAGAATTTCAGCAGCATATGCAAGAAGCCGCAGGATCGTATGCCCTTATCGGCGGCACGGCATGCGACATTTTGCTCGCGGAGGCGGGACTTCCGTTTAGGGCGACTCACGATTTTGATGTGGTAATTGTCGCCGATGACCGGTTGCCTCAGACGGCAGAAGCTATATGGACTTTGGTGCGTGATGGCGGTTACCGCTGCGGCTGGGGCGAAGGCAAAGGCTCATGTTTTTATCGGTTTACAGAGCCTAAGATGCCGGGTTACCCCCATATGATTGAACTCTTCGCGAAGTGCCCCGACTTTCTAAAGGGTCGTGAGGGGATTAATGTGGCGCCAATTCACGTTGATGAAAACATAAGCAGTCTTTCGGCAATTTTGTTGGACGATGCTTACTACAGCTTGTTCCTTCAGGGAATTCGAACCGTAGGCGGCGTTTCGGTCCTGGGGACGGAATACATTGTCCCGTTCAAAGCGAAGGCGTATCTCGACCTAAAAGCTAGAAGGGAAGCGGGGGAGAACGTTGATTCGAGGAAGGTAAAAAAGCATAAACGCGATGCGCTGAGACTTGCTCAGCTGCTTGGAGAGTCGGAAGGTGTCGATCTGCGCGGAGAACTGAAGGATGATATGCTTGCGTTTGTCAAAGATTGTGAGGTGGGCGACGTCAATCTGAAACAGATTGGGGTTGCGGGCGTAACGATGGCGCAGTTGCTCGAGACGATGAAAGCAACATATGGCTTGATTGGTTGAGTGGGGTTACGTGGCCCGGACGGTGCAGCCAAGCTGCGTTGTCCGGCGTGGAAGCCCGCTAATCGGCTATTATTTGTTTAGACAACCTGAGTTGTAGAGGAGTGACCGGCGATGGTGCAGGGCGCCAAACATATGAAGAGCAATAACGCCGCGGCCAACGGTGGCTCAAGCCCTCAGCCCAAACCTCAACCAAAGCCCAAGCGCCGCCGCAAGCGGCTGCCGCGCTGGGCCGATCGGCTCATCACCATCGTCATCATCCTTATTGGCGTGGGCCTTATGACCTGGCCGTGGATCTTGGACCGGCTCGAGGCCTCGGGCGTGTTCAACCAGATCAGCACCGTGTCCAGCACCGTGGACGCGCTGTCTGCCGAGGAACGCGAGCGCATCCTGCTCCAGGCGCGCTCCTTTAACGAGCAGCTGGCGGGCGAGGCCACCGAGCTTCCCGCCGACCAGATTGAGCCCTACGCCCAGCAGCTCATCTTTGACCGCGACCCCATGATGAGCTGGGTCGAGATCCCCTCCATCGACGTGAGCATGCCCATCTACCACGGCACGAGCGAGGAAGTCCTTATGGCGGGCGTCGGCCACCTGGAGGGCACGAGCCTGCCGGTGGGCGGCACCTCGACGCATTGCGTGCTCACCGCGCATTCGGGCATGCGCAACCTGAGCATGTTCGACGACATCCACTCGCTGGAGCCCGGCGACCTGGTGCTGCTGCACACCATGAACAAGACGCTCGCCTACAAGATGGTGGACTCCGAGGTCGTGCTGCCCGAGGAGATGGAGTCGCTGACCATCGAGCCCGGCGCCGACAAGGTGACGCTCGTCACCTGCACGCCCTACGGCGTGAACGACCATCGCCTGCTGGTGCATTGCGTGCGCACCAAGTACAGCAAGAAGGACGTCGACAAGCAAAAGTCGCTGACCGGCCGCCACTGGGGCAAGCGCGAGTTTGCCGTGCTCATCGTGGTCGTAGCCATTGTGCTGTTGCTGCTGGACATCGTGATCCACGCGGTCCGCAAGCGCCGCAAGGCCAAGGCCTCGGCATAAGACATTCTCCAGAACCACCACAAAGGGGACAGGCACCTTTGCGGTGGTCGGGACTTCCAAACCATCACAACATTCGATGAAAATTTCGATTTTGGCGAAAAGCGTCGAATGTTGCGATGCTCTTCGTTGCGGGCGGGACGGTTTTCGTTGCGGGCGGCGCGGTTTTCGCCATGGACGGTGCGGTTTCGCTGCAGAACCGCCAGCCCGTTGCCTGCCAGCCCGCCGCCCTCGTTACGTTTTCGCTGCATTTGGGTAAAGCGCCTGCTCCAAGCGGCGTTGCCTTGTATACTAGAGCGGTTTATCTGTTATGCGGAAGGGAGCGCCTATGGCACTCAGCGAGAAAGACGTGCGCGGCATCGCCGAGTACGCAAAGATCGCACTGACCGATGACGAGCTCACCCAGATGACGTCCTACATGAACGACGCCGTCCAGATGCTCGAGCCCGTCCTGCAATATGACTTGCCCGACGTGGAGCCCACGTTCCATCCCATCGGAAGCCTGTCCAACGTGATGGGCGATGACCTGCGCGAGCCCGAGCGCGACCTGCCGCTCGACGTCGCGCTCGAAAACGCCGGCAGCGCGCGCGACCGCTACTTCCGCGTGCCGTCCATTTTGGGAGAGGGGGAGAGCGAGTAATGGCGCAGAGCTTCGATTCCCTTACCGCCGCCCAGATCGCCGCAGGCGTTGCCGCCGGCGACTTTACCGCTACCGAGGTGGCCCAGGCCTCCCTTGCCGCTATCGAGGCGCGCGAAGGCGGGGTCCAGGCATTCCTGCAGGTGGCGCCCGAGCTTGCGCTCGAGGCCGCTGCGCGCGTGGATGCCGACCGTGCCGCGGACAAGCCGCTGCCCCCGCTCGCGGGCGTGCCGCTGGCCATCAAGGACAACATGAACCTCGTGGGCACGCGCACCACCTGCGCTTCTCGCATGCTCGGGGACTACCAGAGCGTCTACACCGCTACCTGCGTCCAGCGCATGCTCGATGCCGGCTGCCTGCCCATGGGCAAGGCCAACATGGACGAGTTTGCCTTTGGCAGCTCCACCGAGAGCTCGGCGTTCCACCGCACCAACAACCCCTGGGATACCGAGCGCGTGCCCGGCGGCTCCTCGGGCGGCTCCGCTGCCGCCGTCGCCGCGGGCGAGGTCGCGCTCTCGCTGGGCTCGGACACCGGCGGCTCCATTCGCCAGCCGGCGTCGCTGTGCGGCGTGGTGGGCTTTAAGCCCACGTATGGCGCCGTGAGCCGTTACGGCGTGGTTGCCTTTGGCTCGTCGCTCGACCAAGTGGGCCCCTTTGGCCGCACGGTCGAGGATGTCGCGCTGGCCATGAACGCGCTTACCGGTGCGGGCCACGATCCGTACGACTGCACCAGCCAGGATTGTGCTGTCGACTTTACCGAGCACCTCAACGACAGCATCGAGGGCAAGCGCGTGGGCATCATCCCCGCGTTTATGGAGGCCGAGGGCCTGACGCCCGAGGTCAAGGCCGCTGTTCAGCGCGCCGCCCAGGAGCTGCAGAACCAGGGTGCCGAGCTGGTCGAGGTCGACCTGCCGCACCTGGACGCCGCCATCGCCGCCTACTACGTCATCGGCCCGGCCGAGGCGTTCTCCAACCTGGCCCGTTTTGACGGCATTCGCTACGGCTATCAGGAGGAGGGCTGCGCCAACCTGTCCGACCAGAGCTCGCTTTCGCGCGCCCATGGCTTTGGTGCCGAGGCCAAGCGCCGTCAGATGCTCGGCGCCTACCTGCTGAGCTCGGGTGTGTACGATAAGTACTACTACGCTGCGCAAAAGGCCCGCACGCTCATCACGCAGGACTACGACGCCGCGTATGCCAAGGTGGACACCATCCTCATGCCCGCCTCGCCGCGCACGGCCTTTAAGTTTGGCGAGATCAGCGACCCCACGCAGATGTACCTCTCCGACCTGTACACCATTTCGCTCAACATCTGCGGCAACGGTGGCATCTCGGTGCCGCTGGGCCTGGGCGAGGATACTCAGCTGCCCGTTTCTGCCCAGCTGGTGGGTCCGGCGTTTAAGGGCCGTCAGCTGCTCATGTTTGCCCGCGCCCTGGAGCGCGGCTTTGCCGATGCCGCCACGGGTGCGCCCGCGCTTTCCGTCGCGCCCGATTTTGCCGGGAAGGGAGGCGAGCTGTAATGAAGGAGCTTTCCGAGGTCCTGCAGGATTGGGAGGCCGTGATCGGCCTGGAGATCCATACCGAGCTCACCGCACTCGATACCAAGATGTTCTGCAACTGCAAGCTCAGCCACGATGACGAGCCCAACGCCAACGTGTGCCCGGTGTGCCTGGGCCTGCCTGGTGCCCTGCCGGTGCCCAACAAGCGCGCCATCGAGAGCATCGTCAGGGCCGGTCTCGCCACCAACTGCGAGATCCAGCGCCACTCGATGTTCTACCGCAAGCACTACTTTTATCCCGATATGGCCAAGAACTTCCAGACCACGCAGGGTCCGGTCGCCTTTGCCATGTACGGTCACCTGGACCTGGACGTGACCGGTCGCGGTGCCGCCGAGCGCCCCGACTGCGCGTTTGGCGAGGCCGAGGCTCAAAGCCTGGCGAGCGCCTCGGCCAACGCCGAGGGCCTGTCCACGTCCATGACGTCGACCATGCGCGAGGGCAATCAGCGCGCCGGCCACCTGGCCAGCTACGACGCGTCCAACCTGCAGATGCCCGAGCGTCGCGAGGACGGTTCCTATACGGTGCCCATTCGCATCCTGCGCATCCACATGGAGGAGGACGCCGCCAAGATGGTCCACGTGGGCGGCGCCGAGGGCCGCATTACCGCCGCGGCCGAGTCGCTCGTCGACTACAACCGCTGCGGTACGCCGCTGATCGAGCTTGTCACCGAACCCGACTTGCGTACGCCCGAGGAGGCTCGCCTGTTTATGGAGAAGCTCCGTCGCATCTTTGTGACGCTGGGCATTTCGGACTGCTCCATGGAGAAGGGCTCCATGCGCTGCGACGGCAACGTGTCGCTGCGTCGCCGCGGCGAGACCAAGCTGGGCACCAAGACCGAGCTCAAGAACCTCAACTCGTTTAAGAGCCTGCACGATGGCCTTGCCTACGAGATCTGCCGCCAGGCCGAGGTGCTCGAGGAGGGCGGCATCATCTATCAGGAGACCCGCCACTGGGAGCCCAGCCGCAAGCGCACCGTGGTCATGCGTGTGAAGGAGACGGCCGACGACTATCGCCTGTTCCCCGATCCCGACCTGGCGCCGTTCGACCTGGACGACGAGTTCATCGACCGCTGCCGTGGCGAGATCCCCGAGCTGCCCGATGCCAAGCGCGCCCGTTTTGAGGCCGACTTTGGCATTAAGACGGCCGACGCCGAGCAGATTGCCGGCGACCCGGAGTTTGCCGAGTTCTTTGAGGCAGCCGCTGCCGGTATGGCCGGTAAGGAGGCCCAGACGGTCGCAAATCTGCTGGTCAACGAGATGATCGCCTACCTTAAGGGCGCGGGCGTCTCGCTGACCGAGTCCGGCATCGCGCCGGCTCAGGTGGCAGCGCTGGCTAAGCTGCTGGCGACCGATGCCATCAGCTCCAACCAGGCGCACGAGGTCTTTGAGGCCATGGCCCAGACCGGTGACGACCCTAACAAGATCGTCGACGAGCGCGGTATGCGTCAGGTAAGCGATGCCGGCGCGCTGCAGCCGATTGTGGACGAGGTGCTGGCAAACTGTGCCGATCAGGCGCAGCAGTACCGCGACGGCAATCAGAAGGTCATCGGCTTTTTGGTGGGCCAGTGCATGAAGGCGAGCCGCGGCAAGGGCAACCCGAAGCTCTTCAACGAGTTACTGAGAACGTCGCTCTCGTAAACGGGAACCCGGGAGCCCCGGCAGGGCGGGTGCTTCCTCAAAATTTCGAACAGTCCTGCGCAAGAAGAAGGCCACATTAAGTGGCCTTCTTTGCGTGCGGAACTCATTTTGAGCAAGCACCCGCCCTGCCGGGGCTCCCGGGTTTCGTGACGACTCGGCCGTTCGGGTCAGGCGGGCTGATATAAATAGAGTGAATGGGCGCGCCGTTGGCGCGTCCATTTTTGTGCGGGTGACAAAGGGACTGTACCTTTGTCACATTGCAATAAATGTGATGAAAGTGTGGAGAAATGAGCTTAAAACTTCCGTAAATGTGATAAATGTCACGTTTTACCTAGGGTAAAATGTGGGAAATATCACGTTTACGGAAGTTTCTTTGCGGGAGGTTCGGTCATGCAGCGAGATATCATTGCCAAGCTTAACGCTTGGAAAGCGTCAGAATATCGTAAGCCGCTTATCCTTAAGGGGGCGCGCCAGGTTGGAAAGACGTGGGCGCTTAAGGAGTTCGGCCGAACCTCGTACCTCAATTTTGTGTATCTGACGCTCGAGGAGCCGTCACCTGGGGTACAGAGCGAGTACGCTCAGTTTTTCGAAGGTACGCGCGATCCTCGACGGATCATCTCAAATCTTTCCCTGGCACTTGGACAGCCTATCGAGCCCGGCGAAACGCTGCTTATTATTGATGAAATCCAGGATTGTCCTTCTGCAGTCGGCGCCCTTAAATACTTCTGTGACGAGGCCCCCGAGTATCACGTCGCATGCGCAGGGTCTTTGTTGGGCGTTCGCTTGTCCCGTGAGACCAGTGCTTTTCCGGTGGGAAAGGTCGAGTTCATGGAGATGCGCCCCATGAGCTTTTCCGAGTTTCTGAAAGCCGAGGGCGCTGTAAACTACGACGAATACCTTGGCGGCCTGGATCAGATCGAGACAGTGCCCGATTTCTTCCATGTCCGTCTCGTCGAGCATCTTCGTCGTTATTTTGCATGCGGCGGCATGCCAGAGGCTCTTGGCCGGTGGGTGGAGACGGGCGATATCGTTCAGGTCGATAAGGTGTTGTCTGATCTCTTGGATTCCTACGAGCGCGATTTTGCCAAGCATGGTGGCCGTGCGCAGTTTGCCAAGCTTTCACAAATATGGAACTCGATTCCAGCTCAGTTGGCGCGCGAGAACAAAAAGTTCGTTTGGGGTGCGGTGCGCGAGGGGGCTCGTGCTCGAGAATACGAGGATGCTCTGGAATGGCTTGCCGATGCTGGGCTCATCACGGCGGTTCGCCTTAATGCTGCTGGTGGTGTGCCGCTCTCTGCGTACGATGACCTCAAGGCATTTAAGGTCTACTGTCTTGATGTCGGCTTGCTGCGCCGCATGGCAAGGCTGGATGCGTCCGCTTTTGCCATCTCGGATGCGCTATTTTCGGAGTTCAAAGGTTCGTTCGCCGAGAACTATGTGCTTCAGGCATTACTTTCACAGTTAGATGCGGCTCCGCGTTATTGGACAAACGAGAAGCCGAAGCACGAAGTCGATTTTTTGATTCAAGTCGGAAACGAAATCGTTCCCGTCGAGGTCAAATCGGGAGAGGCCGTTCATTCCAAGAGCCTTAAGTACTATGCCGACAAGCATGCGGAGACGACTCCATTGAGGGTCCGCTACTCACTTAAGAACCTAAAGCTCGACGACGGGGTGCTCAACATTCCGTTGTATTTGGCTGATCGATCTGTCCCTCTTATCAAAAAGGCGCTTGATCGTGCACATCTTGACGTTTAGATCCTGGGTGAGCTGACGGGCGGCGGCTAATTAATCGCTCCGTTACGGCCAGGGAGCTTGGGCCTTAGCGATGCTTGCTTCGCCAAGCGGTGGGGGTGGTGCCGGTGTGTTGCTTGAAGGCTTGGGCGAAGGCGGCCTGCTGGGGGTAGCCTAGACGCTCTGCCACCTGCGCTATCGTGAATGAGCTGTCGGCCAAAAGGTCCTGCGCTCGCTCCATACGGCGTCTGCGAATGTAGGCGCCCAGGGATTCGCCAGTTTGGGCCTTAAAGGTGGCGCATAGTTTGGAGCGGCTTGTGTAGAGCCTCTCGGCCACCTCGTTGATACCCACACGTCTGCCTTTGTCGAGCGCGCGCTCAATCATCGCCGTTGCTTCTTCGGCAATGGTTATGCTGACGCGTGTGTCTGCCGCCTGCCGCGCCTGCTTGTGGGCCGCGCGCGAACAGGCGAGCTCCGCGACCATGGTCTCCACGATGCCCTGCATATAGACGTGTCCGCCTACGGTGCGGGCGCGGTCCTCGTTAATCCGGCGCAGCGTTTGGCAGATGGCAGACGTCGCTTCCTCGTGCCATGACTCGGCAAACGCCTCAAAGATTCCCGCGAACTCGGTGGGATAGCGGTGCTCCAGTTCGTCAAAATATCCAGGCAAAAAGAGCACCGAGCGCGAGTGATAAAGCTCCCCCGCAAACAGCGGGCTTAATTCCTCGCCACAGCTATCTTGGATAAAGCTGCAAACGGCATTGTTTGGCCACGGTCCATGCAATGGTTTAAGGTTCGCGGGCGTTATGCCAGCCTCGGGCATGCATGTAAGTGTGGGCGCGCTGACTTCGCTCACGCAGGCGTATGGCTCGGGTGTGTATTCGGCCAGGTACATATCGTGCGTCGGGGTGATGAAATGCTCCATGACGATGCAGGTAGGGGAGAGGGGCATGATCCATGCGCGTCCGTGCGCCCGGTCGTTTGCCACCTCGCAGGTAAAGACGGCGCCCTTGCCGGTAAGCTCCAGGCCAAACTGCTCAAACTGCGGAGCGTAGAGCTCGGTTATGTCGGTCGCTGACCGCCGTATTTGCAAAAGCGTCCCCTTCCTTTGCGGAAACGTCCACGCCTGGCTCGATTGTGTGCCTTGGCTAACATATCAATGATAAGTTGATTACGGTTAACTCTCAAGCCGTCAGAAGGGAACCTCATGGCAAAGGGATCAAAAAAGGAAGGCGGCGGCATCGGCGAGCTGCTTGCATATGCCGGTGACCGTAAATACCTCACGTATTTGGGCATGGCTCTCTCGGCGCTCTCGCAGCTGCTGAGCTTTGGCCCGTACGTGTGCATCTGGTTTGTCGCGCGAGACCTTATCGCTGTGGCGCCTAACTGGAGCGAAGCCACCGATATCGCGATGTATGGCTGGTGGGCCGTTGGTTTTGCCCTGGCAAGCATCGTAGTTTATTTCGTGGGGCTCATGTGCACGCACCTGTCTGCGTTTCGCTGCGCGTCCAATATCCGCAAGACTACGAGCGAGCACCTGCTTAAGCTGCCGCTCGGCTACTTTGACACGCACGCCACCGGTGAGCTGCGCCGTGTTGTAGACGGATGCGCCGCCTCTACCGAGACCCTGCTCGCGCACATGCTGCCCGATATCGCCGGCGCCACCGCCATGGTCGCAGGCCTGCTCGTGCTGCTTTTCGCCCTCGATTGGCGTTTGGGGGTGGCATGCCTTATCTCGGTCGTCGTTTCGCTTGGCGCCATGGCCACCATGATGAGCGGCAAAGGCGCCGAGTTCATGAAGGCCTACATGGGAGCGCTGGTCAAGATGAACAAGACCGGCACCGAATACGTACGCGGCATCCCCGTGGTCAAGGTGTTTCAGCAGACGGTCTACTCCTTCAAGGCCTTCCACGATGCGATCGCCGAATACGCCGACATGGCACAAAGCTATGCGGGCACGTTCTGCCGAGGTCCGCAGGTACTCAACCTTACGGCGCTCAATGGTCTTGTGGCATTTCTGTTGCCCGTGGCGTTGATGTTGGCGCCGGGCGAGACGGACTTCGCGCATTTTATGGCCAACTTCACGTTTTACGCGATATTTTCGGCCGTGGTGCCGACGGCCATGACCAAGCTCATGTTTGTGGGCGAGGCCTCTCAGATGAGTGCCGATTCGCTGGCTCGTATTCGAAGCGTCATGGATTCCAAGCAGCTCTCCGTGCCCGCCCAACCCAAGCACCCTGCCGGCGGCGACGTGCGATTTGAGGAAGTGAGCTTTACGTACGAGGGTGCCGAAGCACCTGCCGTTAGCCATGTAAGTTTCAGCGTTTCCGCGGGTAGTACCCTCGCCCTGGTGGGTCCCTCGGGTGGCGGTAAGTCAACCTGCGCAAGCCTGATCCCGCGTTTTTGGGATGTTTCCTCGGGTCGAGTGCTCGTAGGCGGTGTGGACGTTCGCGATATGGATCCGCACGAGCTTATGGACCAGGTCGCCTTCGTGTTCCAGACCAACCAGCTGTTCCGGCAAACACTTGCCGATAACGTGCGCGCCTCCAAGCCTACGGCCACTGACGACGAAGTGCGTGCGGCCCTCTCCGCAGCTCAGTGCGACGACATTGTGGCCAAGCTGCCGCAGGGCATCGACACTATGCTCGGTGCCGGCGGAGCATATCTTTCGGGCGGCGAGGTCCAACGCGTGGCACTCGCCCGCGCGATCCTTAAAGACGCGCCTATCGTGGTGCTCGATGAGGCCACGGCGTTTGCCGATCCCGAGAACGAGGCGCTCATCCAGCGCGCCTTTAGCAAGCTGGCAGCGGGTCGCACGGTCATTATGATTGCGCACCGACTCTCGACTGTAGTGGGCGCAGACCAAATTGTGGTGCTCAACCAGGGCAGCGTGCAGGAGTCGGGTACCCATGCCGAGTTGCTGTCCCAAGAGGGGCTGTATGCCAAGATGTGGGCCGAATACGAACGGGCCGCGAGCTGGAAGATCACTGCTGCGGCCGCGGATGATGCCGTCACGAAGGGAGGCGAGGCCTAAATGTTCGCCTCATTCCAAAAGAAGTATTTCCTATCCGATAAAGGCGTCGCCGGCGTAAAACGCGGCGTCTTCTGGACCACGCTCACCAATCTCATTACCATGGCCGGCATGGGCTTTTTATTCCTGGTCATGGCCGGTTTTGTCGAGCATCTCGCCACCGGCGCCGACCTGCCGGATGCCCTGCCGATTGTGGGCGGCCTCCTGGTCTTTTTCGTGTTGCTCTTTGCCTCTAACTGGCAGCAGTATTACTACACCTACTGCATCTTTTACGAGGAGTGCGGCAAGCAGCGTATGGAGATCGCCGAGCGCTTGCGCAAACTGCCGCTGTCGTTTTTTGGTCGTCGTGATCTGGCCGATTTAACCGAGACCATCATGGGTGACGTTCAGGTCATGGAGCACGCCTACAGCCACGTGCTGGGAGAGCTTTGGGGTGCCATCATCGCAAGCACCATTGTGTTCGTGGTGTCGCTGTTCTTTTGCTGGCAGCTAGCGATCGCGGCGTTTTGGAGCGTTCCCGTGGCCTTTGCCGTGCTGTATCTAACACGCGGCCCCATGACTCCGGTGTTCGACCGCGTGCGTGCCGAGAAGGTCAAGGTTACCGAGGCAATTCAAGAGACGCTCGACTGCGTTCGCGAGATCCGCGCCACCAACCAGGAGGCCCATTATCTTGAGGGACTCAACGCCGTGATCGATGCCGAGGAGCGCGAGACCACCAAGGGCGAGCTCGCTAACGGGCTTTTGGTCAACTCCGCCTTTGCCATCCTGCGTCTGGGCATTGCCACCACGCTGGTCACGGGTGCCGCGATGGTCGCCTCCGGTCAGGTCGACTTTTTGGTGCTGTTTGCCTTCCTGCTTATGGTGAGCCGTATCTATGCGCCCTTTGACCAGGCGTTAATGTTAATGTCCGAGCTGTTTGCCGCCGAGTCGTCTGCCAAGCGCATGCGTTCCATCATGGAAGAGCCTGTGGCGCGGGGCAGCGAGAAATTTGAGCCCGTGGGCCACGATGTGGTGTTCGATCACGTGGCATTTGGCTATGGTGCGGGCGAGGACGGCCGTGCCGGCGAGAAAGTTCTTACCAATGTGAGCTTTACCGCCAAGGAAGGCGAGGTCACGGCACTGGTCGGTCCTTCGGGCTCTGGCAAGTCTACGGTGAGCCGCCTGGCCGCGCGCTTTTGGGATGCCACCGAAGGCACGGTCACCGTGGGTGGCGTGGATGTTGCGAGCGTGGATCCCGAGGTACTGCTGCGCGATTACGCCATCGTGTTCCAAGACGTGCTGCTCTTTGACGACACGGTGATGGGAAACATCCGCCTCGGGCGTCGTGACGCCACCGATGAGGAAGTGCTTGCGGCCGCGCGTGCCGCCAACTGCGACGAGTTCGTGAACCGCATGCCGCAGGGCTATGACACCATGATTGGCGAGAACGGCTCCAAGCTGTCCGGTGGCGAGCGCCAGCGCATCTCCATCGCCCGCGCGTTGCTCAAAGATGCGCCCATCGTGCTGTTGGACGAGGCGACGGCAAGCTTGGATGTGGAGAACGAGACCGTGGTACAGCAGGCGCTCTCCCGTCTGCTTGCAGGCAAGACGGTTATCGTTATTGCCCACCGTATGCGTACGGTGGAAAATGCCGACAAAATCGTTGTGCTCAAGGATGGTGTGGTTGCCGAGCAGGGCACTCCGGCGCAGCTTAAGGCGGCAGGCGGAGAATTTGCCCGCATGGTCGCACTGCAAAAGGAAGCGGCTGCCTGGCAGCTGTAGGAAAGGGGACCAAGATTTCCAAAGGTTAACTTTGGTTGACCATAATAGTTCGACTAAACTAGTCTCAAAAGCGTGCTCGAGCAAACTAATGAACTCGGGTGCTAAGGCACCATGCCGCGCTTGTGCGGCAAAAGGGAGAAGCAACATGAAGAAGTCGACGTTTAACACCCTGCTTGTCGGTGGCGGTTTTCTGCTTGGTACGGCCGGCATCAAGCTGCTCACCAGCGCTCCGGTAAAGAATGCCTGCGTGCAGGGCATTGCGTGCGGTATGCGCGTCAAGAACTGCTACCAGGACATGGTCGAGCAGGCCAAGGCTAATGTCGATGACATGGTTGCCGAGGCTGCCTACATCACCCAGAGCGAGGCCGCTGCTGACGAGGCAGCCGAGTAACGCTCCCAGGCACAAACTATGAGATTCTCGATTATTAGCGAGATCCCTGGCAGGACCCGTCTTCAATTGGCGGGTCCTGTGCCAGAGAGCGATCTCGACGCACTTCTTAAGCTCAGCGGCGATATCGACGGCGTGCACAAGGTGCGCGTTTATGGCCGTATTGGCCAGATGGCGCTGGAGTACGACGAGCCGCGCCGCGCAAGCGTGCTCGATGCCCTAGGCGTGCTCGATGCTCAAGCTATCGCCGATGCCAAGTCGGGCTACGTGATGCAACTCGAGCCGCGCAAGCATAAACTCGTTATGGACCTGGCGACACTTATCGGCGCCCACTACGCGCGCCGCTGGTTCTTGCCTACGCCGCTGCGTGCCATCTTTGTCGTGGCCGGTTACATGACCTTTTTGCGCGCTGCCCTTCATGAGCTGGCGCAGCCACGCCTGACCGTTCCTGTGCTCGACGCTTCGGCCATCGGCATTTCGTTCGTCAAGCGTGATGTCGACACCGCGGGGCAGACGATGTTCCTGCTCAACGTGGGCGAGCTGCTCGAGGACTACACCCGCGCCATGAGCGAAAACGAGCTCATCAACTCGCTGCTCGATGTGCCCGACAAAGCGCAAAAGGTCGTCGGCGACACCGAGGTGAGCGTTGCCGCTACCGAGCTCGAGCCCGGCGATCTGGTAGCCGTGCGCACCGGCATGTCCATCTGCATTGACGGTGTGGTCGAACAGGGGAGCGCCATGGTCAACCAGGCGACCCTGACCGGCGAGCCGCTTGCCGTCGAGCGCAGCGCAGGCGACGACGTGTTCGCCGGAACTGTCGTGGAAGACGGCAGCATCTTGGTGCGTGTGCGCGCCAATACGGCGCAAACCAAACTCCGTTCGATCGTCTCGCTCGTGCAGACGGCCGACTCGCTCAAGTCCGAGGGCCAGTCGCATATGGAGGACCTTGCCAACAAGATCGTCCCGTGGAACTTCCTGCTCGCGGGCCTGGTTGCGCTTACCACCCGCAGCCTCATCAAGACCTCAGCGGCACTGATGGTCGACTACTCGTGCGCACTCAAGCTCACGGGTTCCGTCGCCGTCATGACTGCCATGAGCGACGCTGCCAAGATGGGCGTCATGGTCAAGGGCGCCAAGTACTTTGAGTCGTTTGCCAAGGTCGACACCATTGTTTTCGACAAGACCGGTACGCTCACCGAGGCCCAGCCGCGTCTTGCCTGCGTACTCACCACCGATGGTTGGAGCGAGGACGAGATCCTGCGCCTTTCCGCTTGCTTGGAGGAGCATTTCCCGCATCCGGTGGCGCGTGCCGTGGTCAACGCTGCTCACGAGCGTGGGCTCGAGCACCGCGAGCGCCATGCTGCCGTCGAGTACATCGTGGCGCACGGCATCGCTTCGTCCATTGAAGGGCGTCGCGCCATCATCGGTTCCGCTCACTTTGTGTTCGATGACGAGGGCGCACAGCTCGAATCCGACATCAAGGAGCGCATCGAGTCCCAGATGCAGGGCTTGTCGCCGCTGTACCTGGCGGTCGACGGCACGGTCGTGGGCGTGCTCGGTATCGAGGATCCGCTCAAGCCCGGGGTCCGCGAGGCCATCGCCGACTTGCACGCGTTGGGCGTTAAGCACGTGGTCATGCTCACGGGCGACTCGGAGCGCACAGCCGAGCGCATTGCTCGCGAGGCAGGTGTCGACGAGTTTAAGGCCGAGCTGCTGCCCGAGGACAAGTACGCGTATGTTGAGCGCATTAAGGGCGAGGGGCGCCACGTTGCCATGGTGGGCGACGGCGTCAACGATTCGCCGGCGCTCGGTTTAGCCGACGTGGGCCTGGCCATGGGCGGCGGAAGCGACATCGCCAAGGAGGTCGCCGATATCATCCTGACCGATACGGACCTTGCCGCGATCGTGCGCCTGCGCCGTATGAGCCAGGGTCTCATCGACCGTCTGACGAGCTCCTACTCTAAGGTGATGCTCACCAACTCGGCTCTGCTGGCGCTGGGCATTACCGGCGCGATTACCCCGCAGGCGTCGTCGCTGCTGCACAACGGCTCAACGATCGCCTACAGCCTGGGCAACGCGAAGGCGTACCTGCATTAGCAGACGTGTTCGCCCACGTTATCTGGCCTGCGCCCGGACGGCATCGGTATTGTCCGGGCGCAGGCCTTCTTTTGTTTGACGAGATGTTAGCTCAGATATATGCTCGTGCTATCACTGCTAGCAAACGCTGAAGGTGAGGTTGAGATGGCTACCGTTGGCAGCATGGCGCAGGTGAATGTTCGCGTAGATCGCTCGGTTAAAGAGCGCGCCGAGGAAGCGCTGCAGCTTTCGGGCAGGTCATTGCCCGAGCTCATCAAAAAGGTTGTTGCCAAGGTCGCACAGGGTGGCGGGCAGTGCGAGGAGGTGCTTGCGGCCGTCGACGACCGGCAGCAGACCGTCGCGCCCGATACGCCGTTCGCCGCGTCGTGGGCAGCGGCAGACCGGCTTTATGCAGATTTGGGCATCGCTACGTCGCCCGTATCTGATGATCGCGATTGGGACGCAATCTATTCCGAAGCCATGGATGAGCATTATCGCCAAAAGGGGATGATCCGGTGAGTGGAGCCCCTCTCAAGATCATGGTGGATGCCAATGTGTGGGTCGATTCGTTTTGCGTCGACCATGCCGAGTCGCTTGCCGCGCGTGCGTTTATTGGACAGGCGACGGAGACGGGGGCGTTGCTGTTCTTCCCGGTGCATATCGCTAAGGACGTACTGTACGTTGTCCAACACGAGCTGAAGCGTAGCGTTCTTGCCAGCGGGGGAGCGCTCGACGAGGCTTCTGCCCGTGCAATTGGCGATGTGGCGTTGGCGTTTGTTCGGAACATGACCGAAAACGCTATGGCCGTGGGTGCTGATGCATCCGATCTGTGGCTAGCCGACAAATATCTGACGCTCCATCGTGATTACGAGGACAACTTGGTACTCGCCGCGTGCAAGCGCGCGCAGGTCGATTACTTGGTGACCAACGATCGTAAGCTGCTCGAACATGCCGATCTTGCAGCAAAGACACCTCGTCAAATGATGCCGATTCTTGCTTTGGCCGAACGTGGTGGCGTGGCTATCGGTTGACGCGAACTGTTTGCGGGCCTCTTGGACGACGATGCGCCAAGGGACCCGCGTCTGCTATTTACAAAAGCTCGGCCTTAATGGCGGGACTTTCGGCGAGCTGCTCGGCTACCTTTTCGTCGGAGCTGCCGAGTGCTGCCAGACTGCGGTAGACCCACTCGTTGACCTGGGTGTTCTTGACGCCTGCGGTCTGCATAAGGGCGCCTACCTCGCGGATTGCTGCGAACAGATCGGCTTTGGGACCCGTGAGCTCGACCTCGATGCCGTGGTAGGCGGCCACGCCGCGGTTCTCACTCACGTGGTCGATAAAACCCTCGACGGTCTCAAGCTGCTGGGCGAGAGCTGCATCATCGTCAGCGTCCAGCGCGACGAGTGCGTTCGATACCGTGAGGGCGGGATGTCCGCAGGGGACAAAGCCCTCGATGACATCCATGGCTTCGGTAATGGTTGAGCCCAGGCCCGCGAGGGCATTGACGAGTTGCTGCTTGGTATCCATAACGGTCCTTTCGACGGGTCAATTTTGCTTGGCGAAAATATACGTGACGCGATCGGTAGCAAAAGTGTGAAGTGCGGCGCACATTGGGGTCTTCACAGCTCGTGCATAGAACAGCTGTCTGCCTTTAGAACGTGGTAAGATAGCTATCCACGAGCGGGGTTCACCCCGCGTGTTCCTTGAAAAGTCGACGGTTATCGGGTGTTTGCAGGCCCGATACCATCCAGACTTTCCCAACATTCGGGGGCGACTGGTTTCGACACGATAGCTCTGAGAGAGGAAGCAAGCCGAGGTCTCCTCGCCTCGTTAAACAGGGGTACCGTCAAATTGAATTGACAACAACTCTTCTTTTGAGCCTATGGCTCTCGCTGCTTAGT